>JBKTBE010000111.1:0-3383 GCA_046883645.1 Collinsella sp.
CACCAGACGCACGTTCTTCACACCAGCCAGGCGCTTGCGTCTGGTGTATCGTCGCACCAAGAAGCAGATGCCCGCCGACGAGGAAGAGCTTGATCTTGCTCTTGCCGACGGCGTTGAGTTCTGCGAGCTGCTGGCGCCCAAGGCACTCAACGGCGCCGTGCTGACCTGCGACGTTATGGGGCTTGGCGAGCCGGATGCAAGCGGCCGCCGCAGCCCCGTCGCCACGGGCGAGACCGTCGAGCTTCCCGCCACCACGGTGATCTGCGCCGTGGGCGAGGGCATCGATGCCAGCCTGTACGACGCCGCGGGCGTCGAGCACGACCGTCGCGGCCGCCTTGCCGCCACCTCCACCGGCGTCGAGGGCGTTTGGGCTGCCGGTGACTGCCGTCGCGGTCCGGCCACCGTGGTCGAGGCTATCGCCGACGCCGCCGAGGTCGCCCGCGCCATCGCCGGCGTGGACTTTAACAAGTACGCCGACTGCAACGAGCAGGCCGGCCGCGAGGACACCTGCTACGAGCGCAAGGGGTCGCTGTGCCGCGACAAGCGCAACTGCACCAAGACCCGCTGCCTGGGCTGCGGCTCGGTGTGCGAGGTCTGCTGCGATGTGTGCCCCAACCGCGCCAACGTGGCAATTAAGGTGCCGGGCCTGGCCAAGCATCAGGTCGTCCATGTCGACGGCATGTGCAACGAATGCGGTAACTGCGCCGTGTTCTGCCCCTACCAGGAGGGTCGTCCCTACAAGGACAAGCTCACCCTGTTCTGGAGCGAGCAGGACATGGAGAACTCCGAGAACGAGGGCTTCCTGGCCGTGGACGAGGACCACTTTAAGGTTCGCGTCGCCGGCACGGTCCGCACCGTCTCGGTCGATGCCGTCAACACCGGTCTTCCCGAGGCCGTCCGCCTGACCATCAGGGCCGTGCGCGACAACTATTCGTACCTTCTTAAGAAATAGGCGAGTCTCTTATGGCCAAATCCATTCAACATAACGTGGCCTACGTTGCCTGCGGAAGCGGTTGCGCCTCCGCAGGCGGCGACGCCCACTGCAGCGAAGGCTGCATTGGCTGTGGCGCCTGCGTCACGGCCTGCCCCCACGGCGCCATTGCGCTGGTCGATGGCATCGCCCGCGTGGACCGCTCAAAGTGCACGGGCTGTGGCCTGTGCGGCATGGCGTGCCCGCAGCGCGTGATTGCCTTCGTTCCCGGCTACCAGAACATCCTAGTGCGCTGCAACAACACCGATAAGGGCGCCATTGCTCGCAAGATCTGCGACACGAGCTGCATCGGTTGCGGCATGTGCGCTAAAAAGTGCCCTGCCGGCGCTATCCGCATCGAGGACAACTGCGCCCATATCGACGGCGTGGACTGCCTGTCGTGCGGCATGTGCGCCGTCGTCTGCCCGCATGGCGCCATCCACGACCGCACCGGCATCGCCGCCGGCGTGTAGAAGGGAATCACCATGGCACAGGAATTCACTTTTACCGTTAACGGCGTCGAGCGCACGACGACGGAGAATAAACCGCTGCTGCGCTACCTGCGCGACGACCTGCATATCCATTCCGCCAAGGATGGCTGCTCCGAAGGCGCTTGCGGCACCTGCACCATCCATGTGGACGGTGCGGCCGTCAAGGCGTGCGTACTGACCACCGCTCTTGCCGCCGGTCGCAACATCGTGACCGTCGAGGGCCTGCCCGAGGACGTGCGCGAGGCCTTTGTGTACGCCTTTGGTGCCGTGGGCGCCGTGCAGTGCGGTTTTTGCATCCCCGGCATGGTCATGGCGGGCGCGGCGCTCATCGCTGAGGACCCCGAGCCCACCGAGGAGCAGATCAAGTACGCCATTCGCGGTAACGTCTGCCGCTGCACCGGCTACAAGAAGATCATCGAGGGCATTTCGCTGGCAGCTGCGGTGCTCCGCGGCGAAAAGCAGATCGACGAGGACCTGGAGCGCGGCGACGACTACGGTGTGGGCAAGCGCGCCTTCCGCATCGACGTGCGCAAGAAGGTGCTCGGCGAGGGCAAGTATCCCGACGACATCGACGAGCTCGATCAGCCGGGCCTGACCTATGCTAGCGCCGTGCGCTCCAAGTATCCGCGCGCCCGCGTGCTCTCCATTGATACCTCCAAGGCCGAGGCCCTGCCCGGTGTGGTGGGCATCCTGCGCGCCGAGGACGTGCCGGTCAACCAGGTCGGCCACCTTATCCAGGACTGGGATGTCATGATCGCCCAGGGCGATATCACCCGCTGCGTGGGTGACGCCATCGTGCTGGTGGTTGCCGAGGACGAGGCGACGCTCGAGAAGGCTAAGAAGCTCGTAAAGATTGATTACGAGCCGCTGGAGCCCGTGCGCAACATTGTCGAGGCTAGGGCTGCCGACGCCCCGCGCCTGCATGACAGTTTCTTTGCCTTTGGCAACACGGTGGAACTCAAGGACAACGTGTGCCAGAGCCGTCACGTGACGCGCGGCGACGCCGCCAAGGCGCTAGCGGAGAGCGCGTTCACCGTGACGCAGCGCTTTACCACGCCCTTTACCGAGCATGCCTTCTTGGAGCCCGAGTGCGCCGTCGCCTTCCCGTACAAGAACGGCGTCAAGGTGCAGTCGACCGACCAGGGTGCCTACGATACGCGCAAAGAGTGCGCCCACATGTTTGGCTGGGACAACGAGCCCGAGCGTGTGGTTGTCGAGACCATGCTTGTGGGCGGCGGTTTTGGCGGCAAGGAGGACGTTTCGATCCAGCACCTGGCCGCGCTTGCTGCCTATAAGCTCCAGCGTCCTGTGAAGTGCAAGCTCACGCGTGCCGAGTCGCTCGCGTTCCATCCCAAGCGCCACGCCATGGACGGCACCTTTACGCTGGGCTGCGACGCCGAGGGCAACTTTACCGGTCTGGACTGCGAGATCAACTTTGACACCGGCGCCTACGCGTCGCTGTGCGGCCCGGTGCTCGAGCGCGCCTGCACGCATGCCGTCGGCCCCTACAAGTACCAGAACACCGACATTCGCGGTTTTGGTTACTACACCAACAACCCGCCCGCCGGCGCGTACCGAGGCTTTGGCGTTTGCCAGTCCGAGTTTGCGCTCGAGAGCCTGATCGACCTGCTGGCAGAGAAGGTCGGCCTGGATCCGTGGGAGATTCGTTACCGAAACGCCATCGAGCCGGGCGAGGTTTTGCCCAACGGCCAGATTGCCGACTGCTCCACGGCGCTGAAGGAGACGCTGCTCGAGGTCAAGGATGCCTACTATGCGCATCCCGGACACGCCGGTATCGCCTGCGCCATGAAGAACGCCGGCGTGGGCGTTGGCCTGCCCGATGCCGGCCGCTGCAAGATTCGCATCGAGGACGGCGTGGCCGTGGTCTATGCCGCCACGTCCGACATCGGCCAGGGTTGCAA
>JBKTBE010000112.1:0-3272 GCA_046883645.1 Collinsella sp.
GAGCCGCCCGCTCTTAAGGGACCACAAGCCTCAGCTCCCAGCCTCAACATAGTCCAACAAAGAAGGCGCGCCGTCTGCATCAACTGCAGGCAGCGCGCCTTCTTCTGTTTGAAAGGGAAGCTGTGTCCCGGAATTCCGACTCAGACCGGGACGCAGCTTCCCTCAGGGCCATGTTTCGGAAAGAGCGCCCCGTTTTGAACGCCGATTCTGGGATACCGTTTCCGCAACGGGTCTCTCGCGGAAACTGCATCCCACTCTGAGCGCCCATTCCGGGACACAGTTTCCCAACGGCCCCCGTTTCGGAAACCACATCCCGTTCCGAGCCTTCAAAGCGGGACGCGGCTTCCCCGAGAGAGTATCGACTACTTGCCGTCGTCGTCCTCGGCTTCTTCTCTTGCATAGAGCTCCAACATGCGGCGGCGGTATTCGCGCACGGCGAGCTTGGCGCGCTCCAGGCGGCGACGCTCGCGCGGAGTCAGCTCGGACGGGTCGACCTCGTCTCCATAGGTCTTATCGGCAAGCAGGTGCGCCGCGTCCACGATGCGGGCATCGATGTGGCCGCTCGCCGCCTCGGCGGAAAGACGCTCGGCAATCGTATCGAGCGTAGGCAGGCCCTCGAATACGCGACCATGGCCATGCGAAGTCAGCAGCTCATGCTCGCGCGCGAGCAAGCTCGCTAGGTCGTGGTGGGCGCGCAGGATGTCGAGCGCATCGGATGGATGCTCGGCAACTTCTGCCACGGCGGCGACCGGCGCGGCGTCGACCACGCGGTAGAAGAGCTGCGCGAGCAACGGCATCAAGAACACCGTGATGGCACCGGCAGCAACCATGACCGACGCAATATCTTGCGACAGCGCGCCCGCGTTGACGGCAACGCTCGTCACGGCAACGATGATCGGCAGCGCCGTGGTGCAGTACAGGGCCACGGTAATGCGACCATACGCCGACACATCGCGCGTCGCAGGACAAATGCTCATAGAAATAAGTATGGGCACGGCACGAATAATCAACAACGCCACGATAAAGCCCACGAGCAAACCCGGGCGCGACGCCACGGCCGTCAGATCGATCTTTGCGCCCGATACGGTAAAGAATACCGGAATCAAAAAGCCGTAGGCCAGGCCATCAAGCTTGGTCTCGAGCGTATGGTTGCCCTCGGGGATGATGTAGCGCAAGACAAAGCCGGCGGCAAAAGAACCCAACACGATGTCGAGATCAAAGACGGCCGAGAACGCCACGAGTGTGACCAGGATGAGCACCGTCAGGCGCACGAAGGTCTGCGACGTGGTATCGGCGCGTTCCTCGACAAACGCAAAGAAGCGGCTGCCGACCGCTTGGAGCGGCTTGGGACCACAGCCAGCAACACGCAAACCACCGCAAACAAGCCAAGGATTACGAGCGTTTGGATGCCAGTGCGGGCAGACAGCAGCACCGACATGGCGAGCACAGGGCCGAGCTCACCCCAGGTGCCATACGCGAGAATCGAGTCGCCCACACGCGTGCCAGTGAGCGAGCGCTCACGCATGATGGGCACGAGCGTGCCGAGCGCCGTCGAAGTGAGGGCAAGCGTCACGGCGATACCGTCGAAATGACTGACCGAGAACCACGGGGTAAAGCGCACGGCAAGCCAGGCGATACCAAACGTGACGGCCCACGTCGCCAAGCCGTAGCGCCCCTCGACGCCCGTGATGCTCTTGGGGTCGATCTCAAAGCCGGCAAGCAGGAACAAAAAGGCCAGGCCCAGCTCGGACACAAGCGAGACCTCAGCATCTACATGGATGACGCCGAGCATATGGGGTCCCAGCACCGCGCCGAGCACGAGCAAAAAGACCGTCTCGGGAACAGGTTTTCCGGGAATCGCCGAGGCGATAAAAGGACTCGCAAAGGCCACGAGTGCGATGATGGCGAGCGAAACGAATGCCATGTGATGCCTTTCTCTTGTTTGCGCTTCACTGTAGCACCCTCGCCGTCCTCAACGCGCCGCGAGCTGTCGTATCATAGTGAGGTTTACAAACATGTGGCTCAAGGCGACCGCAGGGCAGACCCCGCAAACCGACCGCTGCCGCATACCGTACCGTACGCCCAACCGATCAGGAAGGCAGGAACCAATGGTCTCTCGTATCTACGTGGAGAAGAAACCCGGGTTCGACGTCGAGGCTCAGCAGCTCAAGGGCGAGCTGACCGAAATTCTCGGCATCAGGGGCATCGAGGCCCTGAGGATCATCAACCGCTACGACGTCGAGGGCATCGACGAGGAGCTTTTCCGCTCCTGCGTGCCGACCGTCTTTAGCGAGCCCCAGGTCGATGTGGCCTACGACGAGCTCCCCGCAAGCGATGGCGCCGTCTTTGCCGTCGAATTCCTGCCTGGCCAGTTTGACCAGCGCGCCGACTCCGCCAGCGAGTGCGTGCAGCTCATCAGCCAGGGCGAGTGCCCCGCCGTGCGCTCCGCCAAGGTCTATATGATCTCGGGCGCTCTGGACGAGGCCGCCATCGATGCCATCAAGCACTACGTGGTGAACCCCGTCGAGGCGCGCATCGCCTCGCTCGACCTACCCGAGACGCTGTACATGGAGACCCCCGAGCCCCAGCCCGTCGAGGTGCTCGACGGTTTCCGCGAGCTCGACGAGGCCGGCCTTGCCGCCTTTATTTCCGAGCGCGGCCTTGCCATGGACGAGGCGGACATCGCCTTCTGCCAGCAGTACTTCCGCGATGAGGACCGCGACCCCACCATCACCGAGATCCGCGTGATCGACACCTATTGGTCCGACCACTGCCGCCACACCACCTTCGGCACCGTCCTGGACGACGTGACGATCGATGACGCCGTGGTGCAGCAGGCCTTCGACCGCTACATGGAGATGCGCCACGAGCTCGGTCGCGACGCCAAGCCCGTCTGCCTCATGGACATGGGCACCATCGGCGCCAAGTACCTTAAGAAGACCGGCGTCATGACCGATGTCGACGAGTCTGAGGAGATCAACGCCTGCACCGTCAAGGTGAAGGTCGATGTCGACGGCGAGGACCAGGACTGGCTGTTCCTCTTTAAGAACGAGACCCACAACCACCCGACCGAGATCGAGCCCTTCGGCGGTGCCGCCACCTGCGTGGGCGGTGCCATCCGCGACCCGCTCTCGGGCCGCAGCTACGTGTACCAGGCCATGCGTGTTACCGGCGCCGGCGACCCCACCGTCCCGGTTTCCGAGACGCTCGAGGGCAAGCTGCCGCAGCGCAAACTCGTGACCACTGCTGCCGCCGGCTACTCCAGCTACGGC
>JBKTBE010000018.1:0-32396 GCA_046883645.1 Collinsella sp.
GGCAAAGAAGGCGCCCGGTTTCATCGCGGCGAAGAACTCGGCGTTCGCCAGGCCGCGGGTCTCGGGTGTGCTGGGCATAAAGGATGCGACGATGTCAGCCTCGGCCAGGCGCTCGGACAGGGCGTCCATGCCGTCCATGTCCTCAAACACAATGGGGTAGACGAGTGGATGGCGCTTGATGCCGCGGACGTGCGCGCCCATGTTGCGGCAGAGCGTGGCGAAGTGGCCGCCGATATCGCCCGCGCCCAGCACCAGCACATTGGCGTTTTTGAGCGAGGTGACCGGCCCCAAATCCTCCCAGCGATGCTCGCGCTGCAAGTTGTGATAGCCGGGCAGGCGCTTCATCATGGAAAGGACCATGGCAAACATGTGCTCGCTTACGGCCTGGCCGTAGGCGCCCACCGAGCAAGACAATTTGGCGTCGGCCGGCACGGTGCCGGCGGCCAAGTAATCGTCATAGCCAGCGGTCTGCAATTGCAACAGCTGGAGATGTTCGCATGCCGTGAGCATGTCAGGGTCGATGTTGCCCAAGATCACGTCAGCATCGGCGACCTGCTCGCGCGTGGCGGCGTCGGCGCTCGTGTAGATAAAGTCCTCGCCCGGAGCGCTCGACTCAAGAATTGCACGATGACGGTCGTTGACGGGCAGCAAAACCAGGATGTTCACAAGCAGTCCTCTCCGCTCGACCTACCAAAAGGGGCAGGTTTATTTTGGCAGGTTTTATCAGGCAAAACGCTATAAAAACGCCGGGCAAGCGAGGTACCCATCGCACCGGCGCATCCACGGCTACCAGCTCAGCAGCTCGTAGCCGTCCTCGGTCACCACGAGCTGTACCTCGCACTGGGCCGAATCGCTACCGTCCTTGGTGCGCACACACCAGCCGTCGCCCTTGCTGATCTTGATGTCGGGCGCTCCGGCATTGACCATGGGCTCGATGGTAAAGACCATGCCCGGAGCCATGATGGTGTCCACATCGGGCGCCTCGGTGGTAAAGCCCACAAACGGGTCCTCGTGGAACTCCTTACCGATGCCGTGTCCGCCGTACTCGCGCACCACGCTAAAGCCGGCGTCCTCGACCGTCTTTTGCACGGCCTCAGCCATCACGGAGAGCGGCAGCCACGGCTTGACGGCAGCCAGACCCGCCTCCACGCTGGCGCGGGTGACGTCGACCAGGCGCTGGCGCTCGGCAGAGACCTCGCCGATGCAGAACATGCGGCTCGAATCACTAAAGTAGCCGTCTAGGATCGTGGAGCAGTCCACGTTGATAATATCGCCCTCATGCAGCACGTCCGTATCGCAGGGGATACCGTGACAGACCACGTCGTTGATCGAGGTGCAAACGCTCTTGGGGTAGCCCTCATAGTTGAGGTCGGCCGGCGTGCCACCGTGCTCGACGGTGTAGTCGTAGATCATCTGGTCGATCTGGTTGGTGGTCATGCCCGCGGCGATGTGTTCGCCTACGTAATCGAGCACGCCCACGTTGATGGCGGCCGAGCGCTTGATGCCCTCGATATCGGCGGGCGTCTTGTAGAGCGTGCGGGGCAGAACCTCCCAGCCCTCTTCCCACAAGCGCTCGAGGCGCTCATCAAAGGCGCTATGGCATTTCTTATATTTTTTGCCGCTGCCGCACCAGCAGGCGTCGTTGCGGCCAGGCACGGGTCCTTTGTCATACATGGCTAACTTCCTTTCATCCGCAGCTAGTATAGCCCACCCACGCGTCCATAAAAGTTGCGGTGATATAGTTCCGATTTAAGCGGTTTAACAGCATAAATAGGAACTATATCACCGCAACTGATGGAGTGGGATGGTGGATACTAGCTGCTGCGTGGTTTTGCTAGTAGCTCACCTGGCAGGGAATGCCGAGGGCTTGGACGCGCGCGGCGATGGCGTCGAGCACCTCGGGCGCTGCTTTGGCAAGGCCGGCGACCGGCGTCTCGCGCGCCACCGTGTAAATGGTCGCTTCTTGTGGGCGAATGCGCTCAAGCGCCGCGAGCCAGGGGGCAACGTACTCCTCGCCGGTGTTGTCGATGAGCTTGCCCTGATACTCGCCGGTCAAAAAGATCGTCTGGATAATAACGTGACCGTCAAAGCTTGCGAACGTCTCGATCTGGTGCTCGACGCCGTAGGGGCCAACGGGCTGGTCGAGCAGCTGGATAAACGCCGGGTCGACGGTATCGAGCTTGAGGATGTTGTCGTCGACCATCATGAGCGCGTCGTGCACCTCGGGGCGGTCGGCGCGCGTACCGTTGGAGAGCACGGCGATTTTGGAGTTTGGGGCAAGCTCGTCGCGCAGCGCGACGGCGCCGGCGATGGCCTGCGGAAACTCCGGTGCGGCGGTGGGCTCGCCGTTGCCTGCGAAGGTGATCACATCGGGGAGCTCGCCCTCGGCTGCCATCTCGCGCAGCTTTGCTTCGAGCGCGTCGAGTACCATGGCAGCTGTGTTGTACGGCTCATGACAGGGGCGCTCGGCGTTGAGGCCGTTTTCGCAGTAAATGCAGTCGAACGTGCAGATTTTGCCGCTGGCCGGCATCATGTTGACGCCGAGCGAGAGACCAAGGCGACGGCTGCGAACGGGCCCAAAGATGGGGCTGGCATTCAAAAACGTAGACATAGGCATATGCTCCTCAAGACAATTGTGCCTAAGCATAGCATCGGCTCCAAAGCAAGGTGCGGGCTCTTGCCTTACAAGTTTCGTTTTTTAACGTCGCTCATTATGCCGTGCCATGAAAAGCCTCGGGTCGGGTACAGTTAATCTGTTAACAAGGCGCAAGGCAATGCGGGTCCATCCAATCGCACTGACGTGCAACTGGATGAGCATTGATGATGGGGGCACAACATGGATTTTACGGTTGAGAATGTGGGCACCACGATTGCCTGTCGCGAATATGCCGGCCCGGATGTGTCGCCTGATGCTCCTGCCTTGGTGTGCGTGCACGGCGCTTGTGTCGACGGCACATTTTTCGACGGTATCGCTTGTGAGCTCAGCCGCAACTACCGCGTAATTGCCTACGACCGCCGCGGCTGCGGTGGCAGCAGCGATGCGGCAGACGGCAGCTATGATCTTGCCGCTCAGGCCGCCGACCTGCAGGCCGTGATCGAACACGTTGGCGCTCCGGCAAATGTGCTTGCGCATAGCGCCGGTACGTTGGTGGCGCTGGAGCTTCTTCGCACCGAACCCCATCTCGTCGCCCGTGCGATTCTGCATGAGCCGGCTGTGTCGGCCGAAGGCGTCGGTATGGGCGCAGCTCCGGTTTTGCTCGATATGATTGCGGCGGGAAAGGTTTCAAGGGCGCTCCGGCTTTTCTTGGGAGCTCTCGGCGACTTGGACCCCGAGGCTCCTGGGACGACCGAAGCGGAAGTCAAACATGCCCTGCGCAATGGTCGTTGCTTTATGGCGAACGAATATGGAACAAATATGACATATGCTCCCGACTGGGAGCGCGCCCGCGCGTCAAAGGCAGTCTTGGCCGTGTTTTTGGGCGAGCTTTCGGTCGATACGCCCCGCGAGGCTGGCACGCGAGCGGTTGCCGAATACCTCGATTGCCCCCTTGTGACGATCCCGGGCGCGCATAACGGTCTGCGCGATCGCCCCGTTACGGCGGCAAACGCCGTTCGTGATGTCTTGGAGCGTTAGCGCGCTCGATGACCTGCGGGGAGAGGGGCTGTTAGCGTTTCGTCATTGTTAACGAATGCGCCCATAACCGCGCACCCGCGGCTCCATTACCGCCGCTTGCCAGGTCATAAAAATGTAACGATAATCGCGCGTTTGCCTTCAGCTGTTAGATGTTACCCTTGTACCAATTGATATGCACCGTTGCCGTGCGTAACGATAGAAGGGGCCCCATATGCTCAATAATCACGAGGTCAATCTAACCGACGAGGAGGCTGCCGCTGAGGTCGCCCGCGTCGCGAAGACCTACCCCGTGGTGCGTTTGCTGTCGGCCGATCAGATTAAGAGCGAGCCTAACTGCCTGCTCGCCGGCAATCGGTGCCCTTGTCTGCGCCAGTCAAGTCTTGAGGCCTTGACAGATTCCGATGAGGTGTCGGAGCAACTGCTCAACGATGGCGTTGAGTACCGCGCTCGCCTGCGCCCTCTGAAGGTCGAGGGCGAGCCTCATGTCCTGCTGATGGTGCGTCCGATCGATGGGCAAGAGGCCGCAAAAGAGGACCTTGTCTACACCGACGTGCTGACGAGCGTGCACAATCGCCGATATTACGAGGAAAAGCTCCGTAGCGCCCGCATGAATGCCGGCGTTGCGGTGATCGACCTTGATGATTTTAGGGTCTTCAACGATACGTGTGGCCGTCATGCCGGCGACCTTGCGCTCGGTGCTGTGGCGACAGCCATACGCAGCGGAATTCGTTCGACTGACGAGCTCGTACGCTATGGCTGCGACAAGTTTGTGGTCGTCATGCCCAATATTCCTTCCGATGACTTCACCCGTCGCCTGCATCAGGTGTCCGATGCCGTTCATGCCACGATTGTTCCGGGCCATGAGTGCGTGAGCTTGACGGCATGTGTTGGTGGCGTTCGCATTCATGGCGAGACGGTCGATGAGGGCGTTGGCCGTGCTGTCCAGTTACTGAGCCGCGCTAAGGCAAAAGCCGGTACGGTCGTGACCGATGCCGATTCCATCGAGGCCTTCCAAAGCGAAAAGCCTTTGGTGCTTATCGCCGATGACTCCGAGATGAACCGAGCCATTCTCAACGAGATGCTCAAGGACGAGTATTGCATCCTCGAGGCTGATAACGGTCGTACGGCGCTCGATATGGTCGACCGCTATGGCGATGAGTTGTCGCTCGTGCTACTGGACATTGTCATGCCGGACGTGAGCGGCTTTGAGGTGCTGGCCGATCTGTCGCGCCGATCGGTTGTTGACAAACTACCTGTCATCATGATCTCGAGCGAAGATTCCGACGATGTGGTTCTGCGCGCGTACGAGCTGGGCGCCTCGGACTATATCAGCCGCCCGTTTGACTCCCGTGTCGTGCGCCGCCGTGTAAGCAACACCATCCGCCTATACGCCAAGCAGCGCCGCCTGACGAGCCTGCTGTCCCAGCAGTACAACGAGCGCGTCAAGAACAGTCGCATGCTCATCGACATCATGGCCGGCGTCATGGAGCTTCGCAACGGCGAGAGCGGCAGGCACGTTACGAATATCGAAAAGCTGACCGAGCTGCTGCTTGACTGTCTGGTCCAGCGTAGCGACACGATCTCCCTCGACAATGAGGAGCGCTCCACGATTGCCCTGGCTTCGGCGCTGCACGATATCGGCAAGATGTCGATTGACGATGCGATTCTCAACAAACCCGGACGCCTTACGTCCGAGGAGTTCGAGATTATGAAGACGCATACCACGATCGGCGCCGACATGTTGCTTGAGCTGGGTTGCCATCACGTCGGCAATGCGCTTATGGAATATGCGTACCAAATTGCGCGTTGGCACCACGAGCGCTGGGACGGCAAGGGCTATCCCGATGGCCTTAAGGGCGACGATATTCCCATTGCCGCGCAGGTGGTCTCGGTGGCCGACGTGTACGATGCTCTGACGAGCGTGCGTGTGTACAAGGACGCTATTCCGCACAAGGAGGCGATCCAGATGATCTTGGACGGTAAGTGCGGTGAGTTTAACCCGCTGTTGCTCGACTGTCTGCTCGAGGTGCAAGACCGTATTGCCGAGACGTTGGCACGCCCCGCCGACGTCGTCGCGTTTCCCACGATTTAGTTTGACCAAAGGAGTTTTTAATCCATGATTTCCATGCGTGAGGCATATGAGAAGATCGGCGCTAATTATGACGACGCGTGCACTCGGCTGATGGGCGGGGAAATGCTTGCCCGCTTTGCCCTCAAGTTTTTGGATGACGAGAGCATGGACAAGCTGGAGGCCGCCATGGCGGCGGGAGACGCCGAAGGTGCGTTTATGGCAGCGCACACGCTCAAGGGCGTGAGCCAGAACCTGGGGTTCGACAATCTGTATGAGCCGGCGGTCGTGGTGACCGAGGCGTTGCGTAATGCCAACACCGTTGATGGTGCTCGCGACGGGATACATGCACTGCGTCAGCAGTATGCGGCTACGATGTCGGCCCTGCGTGAGGCGGCTGAGTAAGAGACCGCGAGCCTTGGACCGTGCTCCAAGGTCGTAGATATAGATAAAATAGGGCGCCCCGTCGGACCATGTGGTCGGCGGGGCGCCCTATTTTGTTGCGCCACCCGTGAGTTAGCGCGCCTGCTTAACCTGAGCCGCTGCCTCGACAAAAGACTTCCACAGGTTAAAGTCGGTCTCGAGCGTCTGCCAGGTGTACTCGGGGTGCCATTGCACGCCCAGGCAGAAGGGTTGACCCTCGACCTCGATGCACTCGGGCACGCCGTCGGTTGCTTGGGCGACCAGGCGCGTATGCTTGCCCAGACGATCGACACAGCAATGGTGCGCCGAGTTGGTCTGGATTAGCCTGTGCCCGCCAACCGCGCGTTCCAGCAGCGAGCCCGGCACGACCTCGACGGGGTGCACGGGATCGTTGAGCACGTGGGTGTGACGCCACTGCGTGCGACCCTCGCGCGCACCCAGGCTCGGCACGTCCATGCACAGGGTGCCGCCGGTGGCGACGTTGAGCAGCTGCGTGCCGCGGCAGGTGGTAAAGAGTGGCTTTTTGGCGCGGAGCACCTCGTTAACCAGCTTAAACTCAAAACGGTCGCGAATCTCGCAGCACAGTGTGGGGTCGTAGGGGCGCTCGTCGCCCCAGCGCTTGGGGTTGACGTCCGGGCCGCCGGGAATAGCGATGCCGTCGGCGATATCGACGTAATGACGGATAACCTCAATGTCCTCGGTGATGGACATCTGCAGCGGCAGGCCGCCGGCGGCAAGAATGGCGTCGACAAAGACACTTGCGATTTCCTCGTTGGGGGAGAGTGTCTCGCTTAAAAACGGCTTTGCCTCTTCCCAGCGCGGTGCGACGAGGATGAGTGGGCGGTCGGCGGGGGCGACGTCGACGTGCGGGGTGTAGGACGATGAGGTGCGGGTTCCGATCATAGGTGTTGCTTTCGAATCTGAAGGTGACAGGGCGCATGAGAGACGTGGGACAACGCTTCCGATGGATTTGTCCCACGGGGTGGCTGGCTAGTGACCCTTGATGGAGTTGAGGAAGTCCTGGGCGCGCTTGGTCTGGGGGTGGTCGAAGAACTCGTCGGGCGTGCCGGTTTCCACGATCTGGCCGTCGGCCATGAACACGACGCGGTCGGCCACGCGGCGGGCGAAGTTCATCTCGTGCGTGATGACGATCATCGTCATGCCCTTCTGGGCCAGACGGACCATGACCTCGAGCACCTCGTTGATCATCTCGGGGTCAAGGGCGCTCGTGGGCTCGTCAAAGAGCATGGCCTTGGGTTGCATGGCAAGCGAGCGGGCGATGGCTACGCGCTGCTGCTGGCCGCCCGAGAGCTGCGCGGGCACCTTATCGGCCTGCTCGGCCACGCCCACGCGGCTCAGCAGGTCCATGGCGCGCTCACGAGCTTCCTCCTTGGACACGCCCAGCACATCGACCGGCCCCAGCATGACGTTCTGCAGTACGGTCATATGTGCGAACAGGTTGAACTGCTGAAACACCATGCCCAGCTCGGCACGCATGCGGGCAAGATCCTTGCCTTCCTGCGGCAGGGGCTCGCCCTCGATGAGGATCTCGCCCGAGTCGATAGTTTCCAGGCGGTTGATGGTGCGGCACATGGTCGACTTGCCCGAGCCCGAGGGTCCAATCACAACGACGACCTCACCGCGGTCGACCGAGAGATTGATGTCGTTGAGAACGTGCAGATCGCCATAGTGCTTATCGACGTGCTTGAGCTCAATCAGCGGCTGATTGCCGGTAGAAGAAGTGCTCTGTGCCATGGTGCTCGGCTCCTTATGACTCGAAATGGTAAAGCGTTAGCGGATGATGGTCGCGCCGGTCTTGTGCGAAACGTAGACAGCGGCCTTGTTAATCGCGACGTTGATGAGGATATAGATGACCGCGATTACCAGGTAGACCGACACGAGGGCATCGTAGTTGGTAATGAGCACGCGGGCGTTTTGCATGAGGTCGGGGTAGCTCACCACGTAGGCGACGGTGGTGTCTTTGACTACGACCACGAGCTGCGAAATCAACGACGGAATGATAAATCGAATAGCCTGCGGCAATACGATTTTAAAGGTGATTTTAGCCTTGGAGAGACCGAGCGCCTGGGCCGCCTCGACCTGCCCGCGCGGTACGGCGTTGACGCCGGCGCGGAAAATCTCGGCAAGTACGCCGGCTGCAGCGAGCGCGACGGGAAGCGTGAGCATCCAAAAAGACGGCAGCGCGATCTTGTACTGGGGCAGCACCAAAAAGAAGAAGTAGATGAACAGAAGGCTCGGCACGCCGCGGAAGAAATCGGTGAGCACGCGGCAGACCAGCTGCAGCGGCTTGATGTCGCTCGTGCGACCGAGCATGAGGGCCAGGCCCAGCACCAGCGCGATGGCGCCGGCGGTGAGTGCGACTTTAACGGTGCCCTCAAAACCGGCAAGCAAGAGTTTCCAGGTGGTGAGGTGCGTAAAGAAATACCAATAGTGGACCGAAAGCTGGCCGGTCACGTAAAAGCGCTGCAGTACCAGAGCGATGAGCGCGGCCACGGCAACAAGTGAGATGGCGGTGCCGACGCGAATCTTGGCGCGCATCTTGGGGCCGGGAGCCTCGTAGAGCGCATCGCGCATGGTAAGTGCAGGGGAGGAATGTTTGCTCATCGGAGGATCCTCACCTTCTTATCGATATAGTTGCCAATGTGGCTCACCACAAAGGCCGTGCCCAGGTAGCCGAGCGCCGAGATAAAGAACGCGGCGACGCCGCCGAGCGAGCGCGTGTTGATGTAGCTCACCACGCCGGTGAGCTCCTGCGGTTTAAGCGGTACCTGACTGCCGAGCGCGGTGGTGAGCATGACGGCGATAAAGAGGTTGGTCATGGGCAGCACGCTCGAGCGCAGCGCCTGCGGAATCACGATCTTGGCGAGGATACGGCTGAAGCTCATGCCCAGCGAGCGGGCGGCTTCCACCTGGCCGACGCCGACGGTGTTGATGCCGCTCATAAAGTTCTCGGAGCCAAATGCCGAGCCCAGCAACACCGTGGCGACGATAACGCAGGTGCGGTAGGGCAGGACGACCTTGAGCGGCGGCAGCGCGTAGACGACGATAATGAGCAGCGCGATGCCGGGGATGTTACGGAAGACCTGAACATACAGGTCGCCAAAGACGCGCAGCGGCTTGAGCGGCGACACGCGCATCACGGTGACGGCGACGGCCAGCACCATGGCGATGACAAACGACTCAAGCGTCATGCCCCAGGTTGCTAGCAGCGCGTCGATATAGTTCTGGCCATAGAGCGACCAGAGCTCGGAGAGACTCATGCGGACCTCCCGCCGGTAAGGAAAGGGGCTCCCGTGTGTACGGAAGCCCCGACAACTCAGTGAGGAAACAGTTTATCGCAATAAAGCGCATCGTGCGTTTCCGTATGGTTTCGTAGCGGCCGTTACTAGGCGTATTGCCTAGGCGCCGATCTCGGGCAGCTCGGGAACATTGGTGTCGCCCGTACGGTCGCCGATGCAGATCTGCCACAGCTCAGTCCAGGTGCCGTCGTCCTCGATCTTCTTAAGGAAGTCGTTGACAAAGGCAACGCCGTCGGAATCGAGCGGCAGGCCGATGCCGTAGGGCTCCTTGCTGCCGAAGGGCTTGCCGGCGATCTTGTACTTACCGGGCTCGCGGACCAGGGCGCTCTGCTGCATGTTGTTGTCGATGACGTAGGCATCGACGCGGCCCTGCTGGAGTGCCTGACGTGCCTCCTCGTCGGTCTTGAACTCCTGCTGGCTGGCCTTGGGGGCAAACTCCTCCAGGATGGCGGGGCCGTTGGAGCCGGACTGGACGGCGACGTTCTTGTCGGCCAGGTCGTCGACGCTCTTGATGTCGTCGTTGTCGGCGAGTACCAGGATGGCCTGCTGCGTGTAGTAATAGGGACCGGCAAAGGAGACGAGCTTCTTGCGCTCGTCAGTGATGGTGTAGGTGGCAAAGACAGCGTCGACCTGGCCGTTTTGCAGGACGGACTCGCGCGTGTCCGAGGTCACCTGGGTGATCTCGACCTTGTTCTCGCCCAGAATGTAGTTGGACAGGAGCTGTGCGATGCCGGCGTCGAAGCCGCGGGTCTGACCGTCTTTCTCGTTGAGGAGGGAGAAGAGCGTGGAGGTCTGAACGCCACCGATCTTAAAGACGCCGGCGTCCTTGACGACCGTGGCCCAGGTGCTGGCGGCGATGGCGTCGTCATCGGCCTTGGGGCCGTCGTTGACGAGCTTGTCGAATGCCTTGGCATCGAGCGTGGCGGAAACCTCGGTATCCTCGGAGCTCTTGGAAGAGCCGGTGGCGGAACCCTTGTCGGCCTCGGCGCTGGTGTCGGAGCAGCCGGCAAGACCAAGGCCGGCGACGGTTGCGAAGGTGGCGGCGACAAAGCCGCGGCGGTCGAGAACGACCTGCTGGGAGAGGTTCTTGCTCATGGTAGAACACCTTTCTCAATAAAATCCCTAGCGGTTGAGTAGAGTTATACCCTATCCCGCTCAAATGGGTCAACACGAAATAACTTAGAAACATACTAACCTTATGGGTTATTCTACCTACCAAAAAGGGACAGGTTTATTTTGGTAGGTTTTATCTGGGGAAACGTCGATTATCGCTGTTGAAGCGACGCCTTGCGGCGGGAGCGGGCGCTCGCAGCGGTCGCTATAATGGCGGCAACGCGACACATATATACGTGAGGAGATCGTTGCATGAACGGCTATACATTCTTCGCGCCGACCAGGGTGCTGTTTGGCGCGGGCAAGCTGAGCGAGCTGGGTGCACAGAAACTCCCCGGCACCAAGGCGCTCATCGTCACGACCGGCGGCAACTCGGTCAAGCGCTTTGGCTATCTGGAGCGCGTGGAGGCCGAGCTCGACCGCGCCGGCGTGGCACACGAGCTGTTCGACCGCATTGAGCCCAACCCGCTGCGCGAAACCGTCAACGCAGGTGGCTGGATGGCGTGTGCACCCATGGCTGCGACTTTGTGCTGGCACTCGGCGGCGGCTCGGTCATGGACGGCAGCAAGGGCATCTGCGCGGTGGCGGCAAACCCGCACGCGGATGCCGAGGGCAACGAGTGCCCCGGTGACATTTGGGACTTTGTGAACGGCGGCACCGCGCTTGGGCTGCCCATCCCCAACGATCCGCTGCCGCTGGTGTGCGTGACCACCACGGCCGGCACCGGCTCCGAGGCCGATGCGGGCGGCGTAATCTCCTGCGAGGAGAACGACGAGAAGCTCCGCTTGGGCGACCCGCGTCTGTTCCCGGTGCTCTCGGTCGTCGACCCCGAGCTGATGGTGAGCGTTCCGGCGCGCTTGACGGCTTATCAGGGATTCGACGCCCTGTTCCACAACGTCGAGTGCTATATCGCCAATACCAATACGCCCATGGGCGACATGGTTTGCCGCGAGGGTATTCGACGCGCCGCGGCTTCGCTGGCTGCGTGCGTGAACAGCGGCGACGACCTGGATGCGCGTGCCGAGCTCGCTTTTGCCAACACGCTCGGCGGCTATGCCATGGTGTGCTCGGGCTGCGCGGGATGCCATGGCCTTGAGCATGGCATGAGTGCACATCATCACGGCCTGCCGCACGGCGCCGGCCTCATCATGATCGCGCGTGCCTACCACACGTGGATGATCGATCACGGTGCCGCGCCCGAGCGCTATATCGACATGGCACGCCTGATGGGCAATGTTGTCGCGGATGATCCGCACGATTTTGTAATTGAGCTTACCCGCTTGATGAAAGCCTGCCATGTTGCCGATCTTGCCATGAGCGAATGGGGGATTACCGCCGACGAGCTGCCCGCCATCGCGCACAATGCCCTAACGACCAACGGCGCTCTGTTCGGCCACGATCCCGTCGCCCTGACCGAGCCCGATGTCGTCGAGATCCTCAAGCGAAGCTACCGCTAGCCGTATTATCTCGATCTGTAACATCTGCAGCCGTTTATGTTGAGTAACTGTTACAGATTGAGATTTTCTCTTCAGGGGAATTCGAATGTCTCGATCTGTAACAGTTGGACGAGGATTTGGCCCCTAATTGTTACAGATTGAGATAAACATCAGGGGCTTAAACGGTTCGTCTCGATCTGTAACATCTGGACGTTAATTTGGTCTCTAGGTGTTACAGATCAAGATAGTTGCGTCGCGAAAATAAAAACCTCCGCAAGGGCGTTTGCCGTTGCGGAGGTTTTTCTACTCGTTTAGTAGCCTTACGGCCTCTGCAGCCATGTTCTCGACCGTCATGCCGTTCTGTGCGCTCGTTGGGGTCGTAGCGGTCGGGGAAGCCCTTGGCGATGCCGAAGGTGCGCGTGCGCAATGGCGTGCATGCCAGATAACATGCCACGCGCTCGCCCCAGCCGCCGTCCAAGATGCCGTCCTCGAGGGTGACGACAACGCGATGCTCGGCGGCAAGGCTGTCGAGGAACTCGCGGTCAAGCTCGGTTGCAAAGCGCGGGTTGACGAGCGTGGCCTCGATGCCGTATTCGGCAGCCAAGCGGTTTGCAACGCGCTCGCCCAGCTCAAAGAAATCGCCAAGCGCGAGCACGGCAACGTCGCGGCCCTGACGTACCGCGTTATAGTGAGCGGCGCTGTAATCGGTGTCCTCGGCAGGTGCCAGGTCGGGGCGGCTCACCAGGCCGATGCCCGGTACACGAATCGCCACGGGGTGCTCGCGGTGGTCGAGCGACCAGCTCAGCATGGACAGATATTCCTCCATGCAGGCCGGCGCCAAGTAGCGCATGTTGGGAAGTCCGCCCAGCATGGAAATATCAAAGAACGAGAGATGCGTCTCGGACGTGGTGCCAAAGATCGACGCGCCAAACACCAGGATGGTTGCGGGGGCGTCGTTGAGGCACAGGTCGTGCCACAGTTCATCGTAGGCGCGCTGCAAAAACGTGCCGTACGCGCCAAAGACCGGCTTGGCGCCGGCGCTGGCGAGCGCGGTGGCAAAGGTGACGGCGTGCTCTTCGGCAATGCCCACGTCGACAAACTGCTTGTCTGCCGCGGCGCGAAGCTCGGGCGTAAAGCCCATGATATAGGGTGTGGCAGCCGTGATAGCGACAACCTGCGGGTCGTTCGCAATAGCGGCGTTGAGTGCCTCGCCCGTAATATCGGCATAGGTGCGCGGTGCGGGCTCGCTCGGGTGGCCCGGGCAAAGTTTGCGGCCGGTTGCCATATCGAAGGGCCCCACATGATGCCAGTGCTCGGGGTCGCTCTGGGCTGGCTCAAAGCCCTTGCCCTTGGCGGTGGAGACATGCAGCACGATGGGATGATCGATATCGCGCAGCTCCTGCAGCGTATCGACCAGCGCTTGGACATCGTTACCGGCGTCCAGATAGCGATAGTCGAGGCCCAGCGCGCGGAAAACGTTGTGCTCGGTAGCGCCATTGCTGGCGCGCAGCTCGGCCAAATTGCGATACAGGCCACCGTGGTTTTCGGCGATGGACTGATCGTTATCGTTGACGATGATGATCAGGTTGCTGTCGAGCTCGGCGGCATTGTTAAAGCCCTCAAACGCCAGGCCGCCCGAAAGCGAACCGTCGCCAATAACGGTAATGACGTTATACGTGTCACCCGCCAGGTCGCGCGCGTGGGCAAGGCCGCAGCCCAAGCTCACCGAGGTCGAGGTATGCCCCATGGCAAACAGGTCGTGCTCGGACTCGTCGGGATTGGCAAAGCCAGAAGCCTCACCATAACGCTCCGGATCGATATAAGTGTACGCGCGCCCAGTCAGCGCCTTGTGGGCGTAGGTCTGGTGCGACACGTCAAAGACTATTTTGTCGGTGGGGGAGTTAAACACGCGATGGAGCGCGACCGTGAGCTCAACGACGCCCAGGTTGGGGGCAACGTGTCCGCCGACAGCGGCGGAGCTTTCGAGGATGGCGTGGCGAATCTCGTCGCAGAGCTGCGGGAGCTCGGCGCGATTAAGAGCCTTGACGTCCTCGGGCGTTGTCGTTTGCGTAAGCAGCATCGTTGTGGGTTACTCCATGCGAATCGAGCGCCGGCGCTCCCTCGGCCGGCACAATTGCACAAAACAGTCTCGCACATTTTGGCGTTTGATATGTGACGGCGGCGCGGTAATTCGCCAACTGGCGGGGCAAAACGTTTTGTCCGATGCCATACTAGTAAATTCGATGATGATTTTATTCAATGCGTGCAGTCCGTGGTTTGCCGCCGTGAGCCGCTGGAAGGAGGCAGCATGTCCAGTGCCGTTCGTACCGAGAAAATCGCGCGCGAGGTCGACGATGCCGCCCGTCAGCTTGCCCAGGCGGGCCGCTTGGACCTGACGCACGAGTTTATCCAGCATGGTGACGTGACGGTCTATGCACATGTGATTTCGGTAGCGCGGGCGAGCCTGTCCTTTGCCGAGCGCTTGGGCCGTGCTGGCATTTCGGTCGACCGCGCCTCGCTGTTGCGCGGAGCCCTGTTACACGATTACTTTCTCTACGATTGGCACGACCCCGACCCGAGCCATCGCCTGCACGGATTTCGGCATCCGTTTTTTGCCCTGGCGCGTGCGGAAGAAGATTTTGAGCTGACGCCGCGCGAGCGGAATATTATCGTGCGGCATATGTTTCCGCTGGTGCCGGTGCCGCCGACGTGTCGTGAGGCTTGGATTGTATGCCTGGCAGACAAATGGTGCGCGCTGCGCGAGACGGTCGCCGGCCGCCTGCCGCGCAAGGACGAGGCGGACGATGGCGTGAGTAAAGCATCGAGCGAAAAGAGGAGAGGGTAGACGGTGGAAACCGCGATCGATATGGCGTTTGGCGGTGCGACGCTTGCCGCCTGTCCGCTCTCGGCATTGGTACTCTCGTTTGCTTTTTACGGGCTTTGCGGCTGGGCTTGGGAGTCGACAGTATGCGCCATGCTCAACCAAGGACGCTTCGCCAACAGCGGATTTTTGCTGGGGCCTTGTTGTCCTATCTATGGTGTGGGCGGCATAGCCTGCTGGCTTTTGCTGCGCGGAATTCCGGATGCCTCGAGCCAGTTTGTCGCCGCGGCGCTTGTGTGCAGCGTGATTGAGTACAGCGTAGGCGTGCTGTTGGAAAAAACAACGGGCGCTCGCTTTTGGGATTATTCGCACCTGCCGTTTAACCTGCACGGACGCATCTGCCTGTACTGGGCCTGCGCGTTTGGCTTGGGTGCGCTGTGCATTTGCCGCGTAGTGGAGCCGGCATTGCTGGGGCTGCTCGGCCATCTGCCGGTGCTGATTGTGCGGCTGTCCGCCTTTATCGTCGCGGTCGCGATGATGGTCGACGCGGCATGCTCTTTGGCCAGTTGGCGCCGCCTGTCCGATCAGCTGGAGCGCGTCCGGGCCGACCTTGCCGACCGCATCAACGAGTCGCTCGCCGATGCGTCCGACTCCATGCTCGAACGTATTCCCGATTCGGCGATCGACTCGGTGGCACAGACGCATATCCGCAGCCGTGCCGTTAACGCGTGGCTGGCGGAGCTGGGCGACGCGACGCTCGATGCCCTGCGCGAGAAGGCTTCGATGCCGACGTTTATCTCGGATGGTGCTCGCGGCCTGGCGCTCGCTGCCCGCCGCGTGGCCGATGCCGCGCCGAGCGTGCCCCATCCGTCGCTCGTCCGTCTCCGTGCTGGCAGGCGCGCGAACCGTCCGGTGCCGAGTGTGTCACTCAGTCGTCGTGACCTGCGCTTTTTCAATGCCTTCCCGCGTCTGCGCATCAATCGCTACGAAGGTGTCATTCGAGCAACTAATCTCCGCGACCGAGCCCGCGAGCTGTTCCGCCACTAGCCGGGACGGGCGCACTCACGGCTTCCTTGCTCGCGTATTTCCCGTTCGTTTCGCGTCCGTTGCCGCGCCGTTTCCAAGATTGCGGCGCCGTTTCCATTCGACAACGCCGCGTTTAACAACGCCGTATCTGGTCTACACCAGTTGCCCCTCGGCCGCATTATGGACGCCGACAACGTTCATGCGACCAAGGGAGAGCGAATGTACGATACGGGATCGACAACGTTTATGCTCATCTGCACCATGCTCGTGTTTTTAATGACACCGGGTCTGGCGTTTTTCTACGGCGGCCTGTCCAGGCGTAAAAATGTCATCAACACCATGCTCATGTGCTTTGGCGCCATTGGCCTGGTTGGTGTGCTGTGGATTGCTGCCGGCTGGTCGCTGGCCTACGGCGGCGACGGCTCGAGCCCGTTTATTGGAGGCTTTGACCAGCTGCTGTGCCTGCCGGTGCTCAACCAGGTGCTGCAGGCGGCCGAGGACAATGCTGCGGACGGTGCCGTCTACCCTCAGATTATCAACATCGCCTTCCAAATGGCGTTTGCCATGATCACTGCCGCTATCGTCACGGGCAGCCTGGCCGGCCGCGTTAAGTTTGGTGCCATGACGGCCTTCCTGGGCATTTGGCTGCTTGTGGCCTATGCGCCGCTCGCCCACATGGTCTGGGGCGGCGATGGCTCCTTTATCGGTGACATTATCGGCGCGCTCGACTTTGCCGGCGGCGACGTGGTACACATCTCGTCTGGTCTTACCGGCCTGATCCTCTGCTTAAAGCTTGGCCGTCGTCGTGGCTTTGGCATGGTGAGCTACCGTCCACATAACGTACCGTTTGTGGCGCTGGGCGCCGGCCTGCTTTGGTTTGGCTGGTTCGGCTTTAACGGCGGCAGCGAGTTTAAGGCCGACGCCGTGGCGGCACTTGCCATCCTCAACACCGTGACGGCCAGCGCGGCGGGCATGGTTTCGTGGCTTGCCGTCGAGCGCGTGCATACCGGCCGCCCCACGCTGGTGGGTGCCAGCACCGGTCTGGTTGCGGGTCTTGTGGTGGTCACGCCCGGGGCAGGCTTTGTCGAGCCGTGGGCAGCGCTGGTCATGGGCCTGATCGTCTCGCCCGTCTGCTACTTGGCCATCAGCCATCTTAAGACCAAGTTCGGCTACGACGATGCGCTCGACGCGTTCGGTTGCCACGGCATTGGCGGCATCTTGGGCGGCGTGCTCACGGGCCTGTTCTGCGTGCCGGAGCTCTCGTGGACCGGTAAGGGCGGCCTGTTCTACACGGGCGATGTCTCGCTGCTCATCTCGCAGATCTTGGGCATTGTGGTGACGGTCGCTATTGTGCTGGTGCTCGATTTGGTGATCGCCGCGGTGGTCAAGGTGCTGTTCCACGGCAGCCTGCGTGTGGACGAGGCCGACGAGGCGCTGGGCTTGGATGCGAGTCAGCACGGCGAGAGCGCGTATCCTTCGTTCTCCGGACTCGATTAGCAGCTTCCCCAAGCTCCGCACCTTGCCGTTCAATCGTCGCGCGGCTTCCCCAGGCACCGCACCTTGGGTTTCAAACCGTCGCTTGCGTACAAAAGTACGCGGCGCTCCTCTTTCAACCCAATCTGCGGCACCTGGGAAACCCGCGTCATTGAATGGCAATTCATTTCTTTATTAAAGAGAGGAATTCATTATGAAAAAGATCACGGCTATCGTGCGCCAGGAAAAGCTTGAGGTTCTCAAAGACGCGCTGTTTGCTGCTGATGTTCGTGGTATGACCATCAACCAGGTGCAGGGCTGCGGTGCACAGCATGGCTGGAAGGAATACGTGCGCGGCAACGAGTTGCTTGTCAACACGATCCCTAAGGTGCAGTTCACGCTCATTTGCGCCGACGAGCACGTCGACGGCATTGTCGATATCATCTGCAGCGCCGCCCGCACCGGCGCCGTCGGAGACGGCAAGATTTGGGTCGAGCCGGTCGAGGAGGTTATCCGCATCCGTACCGGCGAACACGGCCCCGCCGCGGTGTAGAATCGACCGCCTGCCATCCGCAACGTTAAAATACTGCAATGAGGCACAAGACTAGCGTTGCGGATGGACAGATTATGGGGCGTAATAAATATCCCGAGGAGACGGTCGCGAAGATTCTCGACGCGGCGCTGGAGCTATTCTGCGCACAGGGTTATGAGGGGACGAGCATTCAAGATATCGTCGACCGCCTCGATGGCATGACCAAGGGTGCTGTCTATCATCACTTTAAGAGCAAAGAGGAGATTTTCAACGCCGCATTTGATCGGGCAATGGCTCCGATTGTTGAGCAACGTCGCTCAACGCTTGGTATCGGCAATATGACCGGAGCCCAAAAGCTCAAGCGACTGTACGCGCCCGAGTCTGTCGTTCCGCAAATTGAGCTATGGGCACGCATGCATCCTGCGGCAGATCCGGTAAAAAGCTCGCGTCTACTGGCGATGCAGTACCAGGGCTCGTTCGACGAGTCGGCCGATGGCTGTCTCTTGCCAGTGATCGAGGAGGGCATCGCCGACGGCTCCATTGCGTGCAAATGCCCGCGCGAAGCGGCTGAGGCCGTATCGTTGTTGGCGAATCTTTGGCTGCTGCCGCTGTTCCGTCCGCTCGAGACCAAAGATCGAATGCTCGCTCGCGCGCAATGTTTGGCGCAGATGGCGGCCGCGGTGGGACTCGATTTGGGTAATGAAGTGCTTCAGACAACGGCTCAGATTTGGGACGTATGGAACCGTGCTGGGTGGTAATATAGATACTTACGGTATGTAATTGATTTGTAAGGGTAGCCACGGCTGCCCTTTTCAAGTCATTAAATACATACTAACGGTATGTATAGGGGATAGGCTTATGGCTGAAATGCGGAGGAGTAGCGTCTCGTTGGCGCAAAAAACAGTGCGATCTATCAGGCTTTTCGGTCTTCTTGTTGCACAGCTGTGTGCGTATTCAATGTTGTCAGCACTGTGCTTTGCGTGTCCGCTTTACTTGTTCGATTGCAGCGGCTCGTCAACGTTATATGGCGCCGTCGCGGCGATAGCGTTCATACCGGGCGTGCTCGCGACTCCGGTTGGCGGAATCTTGGCGGATCGGGGAAGACATCGCGGGGTTCTTGTGGTGCTCGGCATTGTTCTGATGACTGCATCACTGCTGTTTATCCCCATGAAGCGTTCGCTGCCTCTTGCCGTTGTCGTGGTAGCAATACTTTGCGTCCAATATGGCATCCAATCGCTGCTGAAACCGATGCTTCAAATTGAGACGGTGCACATGATGGGCCAAGAAAAGGTTGAGCGTGCCACAGCGTTGGTCTCGCAGGTAACCATGGCGAGCAATATCTTGGGGCCTGTAGTCGGGACGGCAGTCTATGGGTGCTTTGGTATCGATGCTCTATGCGAAACCGCGGCGTTGACGTTTGCGATGTCAGCCCTACTGTTCGGGGGCACACTCAAGCGATATGCCTCATTTGGAATGACAGGGGACATTACGACTTGCTCGACATGCCGAAGCGATTTCCGGGAGTCGATTCGGTACCTGGTTCAAAACACATCATTGCTCGTTGTGTTTTTGCTTGCGGCTATTTTGAACCTTGCGTTAGTTGGGTTAACGATTGGTGCTCCCATTGTTGTTTCAAAGCATCTCGGAATACAGTCATCCTTTGTTGGGATTATTGAGGTGGCTATGGGCTTGGGTGGTCTTGTCGGCAGTGGTTTGGTCGGTATTTGGCCGCATCGTTTTTCCTTCAAGGGCATATGTCGATATGTTGCGATGGTCTGTTTTGGAGTCGTACCGATTATTGTCACGCTACTGAGCGGTCCTGATGAATTTGCGTTTGCCGCGCTTGCGGCCGGCTCGGCATGGGTCATGGCGTGGGCAAGCATTACATCGGTTGAAATCGTTTCATTCGTTCAGCGGTCAGCGCCAAAGGAACTCTGCGGAAAAGTGCTGGCACTCGTTTATATGATGCTTTCCTGTGCAACGCCTATTGGCCAATTGGTTTATGGGCTCGCATATGATCGATGGACACCGGCGATTGTATTCGCAGGCATGTTGGCGGTGCTGACGTTGACGACGGCGCTGTTTTATCGGCTGAAAAGTCGCTTGTGGCGATTGTCTTAACGCGCTGAGGCACCGTGAATTTGTGGAGGCAGTGGCGCACCGCGCCGGGACGCCGTTGTCTGGGCATGCCCCTCCTTCGTCTACAATATCGTGCAGACGAAGGAAAGGCACGCCCATGATCAAGATGTTTGCGAGTGACTTAGACGGAACACTGCTGAACGCCCTGCATGAGGCGGATGGGACCATCCGCCGTGCCATTCGCGAGCTGACCGAGGCTGGCCTGCATGTGGTTCCCGCGACCGGACGCTCGACGCTGCCGATCGGCGAACATGGCTTTACGGGCCTGGCGCTTGACGCCTGCTGCTCCAACGGGTCCATCGTGCGCGACAGCCATGGCGATGTGCTCAAGACTTGGACCATCGACCCGCAGGTTACCGAGGAGCTGCTCAAGGCATTCCCGGACATTTGCTTTGATTGCTCCACGCCCGATGGCATGTTCTCGAGCGGTTCGTTCGAGATGCATCAGGCGGGCTTTAAAAAGGACAGCCCCATCAAGCGCATCGTGATGCGCGGCATGCGCGCGCGTGGCGGCTATCACGAGGAACAGTATTTCGACCAGTCGATCGGCGATATCTTGCGTCACGATGTATGCAAGATCAATTGTCGCGTGACCTCGCCCGAGCTGGAGCGCGACCTTAAGGCGTATTTGGCCGAGCGCTCGGACCGCGTGGTCAACGCGCCGTTCGATCCGGTGATGTTTGAGATCACGGACGTGGCGTGCAACAAGGGCGAGAGTGTGGCTTGGCTGGCGGGCTACTACGGTATTGCCGAGGATGAGGTCGCGGTCTACGGCGACGGCGGCAACGACATCGCCATGCTCAAGCGTTTCCGCCACAGCTATGCGACCAAAAACGCTAGCGATGCGGCTAAAGCCGCCGCGAGCGCAACTATCGGCAGTTGCATGGTCCACGCCGTCCCCAAACACATGCTCGCCACCATGCGCAAGCAAAACTCTCGCACCATCGTCGAATAATGCGACAAAGGGACTGCCCTTTGTCACAGGGGTCTGTGTTCTTGGAATACGAACATATATTCGCATATACAACTACGCTTTGATAGAATCGGTATCGTTGGCGGCAGTTCCATGTGCCGGGCAGCGCCCTCCATCTGATGGGAGGTGATGCCCATGACCGATTTGATTGATTTCGTGAGACTTCTGACCACTTTGGTCTCGTTCTTCACGGCGCTTGTCGGCCTTTCCGAGGCACTCAAGCAGCGTTCGAAGCGCAACAGAAGGGGTCGCCGCCGCTAAGGCGTTGACCCCCTAATGCAAACAACGGCGCTGCCCAGCTTTGCAGAACTTGGGCTGCCGTCGACATTATTCTACCCACGAATGACATTTTGGACAATCGGTAATGCCGCTCCAAAAGCCAGGTGGGTTGTGACAAAGGGACTGTCCCTTTGTCACATCCAAAATATTGCCTTTACGTGTTGATGCACACGGTGTGCAAT
The DNA here is from genome assembly GCA_046883645.1 of Collinsella sp. GTDB lineage: Bacteria > Actinomycetota > Coriobacteriia > Coriobacteriales > Coriobacteriaceae > Collinsella. The sequence goes on from JBKTBE010000018.1 coordinate 21,420, forward strand.
AATACTCGCACTGTGCAATAGCGCACAGGCTGAGTAACAAGGAGGACGCTTGTCCCAGCTCGAGAAATGCGATCGCCGGTCCCTTCGCTCGCAGCGTGCCCTTCGTCAGGCACTTGCCAGCGAGCTTGCCGAAAGCGGCGACCTTTCGCGCATTAATGTCGCGTCGCTCACCGAGCGCGCTGGCCTTACGCGCCGCACGTTCTATTCGCACTACCGCGATATTCCCGACTTTATCAATCAAATCGAGGACGGCTTGCTGGCCGAGATTCGTGAGCGCATTGAGCTCATCACCGCAGCTCAGCTGCCCGACCTCTATCACAACATCGATGATCTTGAGCCGGCACCCGGTTCGGTTGAGCTGCTGCGCTATCTTGCGGCCAATCGCGACCTTATCGGGGCCCTGCTGGGCCCGGGCGGCGACCCCGCCTTTATTAAAAAGATCATCGATACCGCACGCGAGGCCGTGGTGCCGCGTGCACAGACGGGCATTTTGGGCTTGGCGCTGGGCACGTTCTTCGACTACTACGTTACCTACGTCGTGAGTGCCGAGGTCGGCCTGATTCAGCGCTGGTTTGAGCGTGGGCTCACCGAATCGCCCGAGGCCATGGCGCGCATTATGACGGTTATCGCCTTTGTGCGTCCCGGCGACCTATATGGCCAACCCATCGATATCAACGTGCCGGAATACGGCTTGAAGCTATTGAACCTGCAGCTCGAGGACGCGGCCGACACCGCCGCAACCGTCGAGTCCAACAACTAAGAGGAGAGACAATGAGCAAACTCGTCGAGGGCATCAAGGACCGTATGGTCGCTGCCGCGCGTGAGGCCGCGCCCGTCGTGGTGGACGCCGCGCAGAAGGCTGCGGCCGCGGCTGCCGAGAAAGTTGCCGAGGCAGTTGCCGATGCCAAGAACGCGGCAGGGGAGACGTCCGTCGCTAGCGAGCCCGCCACCGCCGCCGAGCCCGTAGCCGCCGCCCACGCCCCCGAAGGTGCAATCTTCAACCCCGAGAACGCTCGTGGCAACCTGCACCTGGGCATTGACGTGGGCTCCACCACCGTTAAGCTCGCCGTGCTCAACGACGATAACCAGATCGTCTACGCCAAGTACCAGCGTCACCACACCGACGTCCGCGCTTGCGCCCGCGACTTGTTCGAGGGCGCTGCGACCGTGCTGCCGACGGCCCAGATGACCTGCGCCATCACCGGTTCGGGCGGCCTGCTGCTGTCCCAGTGGCTCGATTTGGAGTTTGTCCAGGAGGTCATCGCCAGCAAGCGTGCCGTCGAGACCCTCATCCCGGCCACCGATGTCGCCATCGAGCTGGGCGGCGAGGACGCCAAGATCATCTACTTCGATAATGGCATTGAGCAGCGCATGAACGGCACCTGCGCCGGCGGCACGGGCGCGTTCATCGACCAGATGGCCACTCTGCTGCACACTGACGCCAGCGGCCTTAACGAGCTCGCGGCCAACGCCACCACCATCTATCCCATCGCCAGCCGCTGCGGCGTCTTTGCCAAGACCGACGTGCAGCCGCTGCTCAACGAGGGCGCCCGCCCCGAGGACGTGGCCGCCTCCATCTTCCAGGCTGTCGTGACCCAGACCATCTCGGGCCTGGCATGCGGCCGTCCCATCCGCGGCAACGTCGCCTTCCTGGGCGGCCCGCTGCAGTATCTCTCCGAGCTGCGCCACCGCTTCTACCTCACGCTCAACCTGGACGAGGAGCACCGCATTGTGCCCCAAAACGCTCACCTGTTTGTGGCGAGCGGCGCCGCCATGGCGCATGAGTCCAACAAGCTCAGCACGTTCCCGCAGCTCATCGAGGCTATCGATGCCCTGGGTGACACACAGGGTGCCGAGGTCGAGCGCCTGGATCCGCTCTTTGCCACCGACGAGGACTTCGCCGAGTTCAAAACCCGCCACGACACCGAGGTCGTCCCCAAGGGCAAGCTCGACGGCTACACCGGCCGCGTGTTCATCGGCATCGACGCCGGCTCCACCACCATGAAGGCCGCGCTCGTGGGCGAGGACGGCCAGCTGCTGCACACCTGGTACGGCAACAACAACGGTGACATCCTGGGCACGGCCAAGGTCATCATGGCCGATTTCTACAATCACATCCCTGCCGGCTGCGCCATCGGCCACGTGACCACCACGGGCTACGGCGAGGCGCTGCTCATCGAGGCCCTCAAGGCCGACTCCGGCGAGATTGAGACCGTCGCGCACCTGCGCGGCGCCAAGGCATTCCTGCCCGGCGTCGAGTTCATTCTGGACATTGGCGGCCAGGACATGAAGTGCCTGCGCGTCAAGGACGGCGTTATTGAGCACATCATGCTCAACGAGGCCTGCTCGTCGGGTTGCGGTAGCTTTATCGAGAGCTTCGCCGTCTCTATGAACATGGACGTGCGCGCGTTCGCCAACGCCGCCATCCATGCCAAGGCCCCGGTCGACCTGGGCAGTCGCTGCACGGTCTTTATGAACTCGCGCGTCAAGCAGGCGCAAAAGGAAGGCGCCACGGTGGGCGACATTGCGGCCGGCCTGTCCTATTCCGTCATCAAGAATGCCCTGTTCAAAGTCATTAAGTTGCGCGATCCCAAGGAGATCGGCAGCCAGGTAATCGTTCAGGGCGGCACCTTTATGTCCGATGCCACGCTGCGCGCGTTTGAGCAGCTCACCGGCGTTCACGCCGTGCGTCCCGACATCGCCGGCTGCATGGGCGCCTATGGTGCGGCTCTGCTCGCCCGCGATCGCGCTGGCGCCGACGGCACTTCGACCATTCTTTCTGCCGAGGACATCGCACACCTCACCGTGACGCAAAAGCATGTCCGCTGCGGTCGTTGCTCCAACAACTGCCAGCTCACCGTCAACGATTTTGGCGGCGGTAGGCGCTTCATTACCGGTAATCGCTGCGAGAAGGGTGCCGGCCACAAAAAGCAGAAGACCGAGGCCCCCAACCTCTTCAAAAAGAAAAATGAGCTGCTCTTTAACCGCGAGGTCCTGAGCCCCGACGAGGCCCCGCGCGGCACCGTCGGCATCCCGCGCGCGCTCAACATGTACGAGAACTACCCCTTCTGGCATGCGTTCTTTACGCGCCTGGGCTTTAGCGTGCAGCTGTCCGACCAGTCGAGCAAAAAGACCTACCAGGCGGGCATCGAGTCCATGCCGTCCGAGAGCGTGTGCTACCCGGCAAAGATGAGCCATGGCCACGTGATGAACCTCATCGACCGTGACGTCGACTTCATCTGGATGCCGTGCGTGCGCTGGGAACGCAAGGAGGATCCGACGGCTGGCAACTGCTATAACTGCCCCATCGTCATGAGCTACCCCACGGCGTTGGCACTCAACATCGACGAGATCCGCGAGCAGAACATCGAGTTCCTGTATCCGTTTGTGCCGTATCACGATAAGACCGAGCTTAAGCGCCGTCTGTACCAGGTGCTCGCCGTCGACCGTGTGGCCGATGCGCAAGCCGGTCGCGGTCGCGTGCGCGGTCCCAAGATCACGCGCTCTGAGGTCGATGCCGCCGTCAACGCTGCTTTTGAGGCCGATGCGCGTTTCCACGAGGACATCCAGACCATGGGCGAGGAGGCTCTTAAGTGGGTCGAGGACCATGGCGGTCACGGCATCGTGCTCGCCGGTCGTCCCTACCATAACGACCCCGAGATCAACCACGCCCTGCCCGAACTTATCTCGAGCTTTGGCTTTGCGGTCTTTACCGAGGATTCGCTTGCGCATCTGGTAAAGCCCGAGCGTCCGATTCGCGTCGTCGACCAGTGGATGTACCACAGCCGCCTGTACGCCGTCGCCCGTTTTGTGACGATGCGCAACGACCTGGACCTGATCCAGCTCAACTCTTTCGGCTGCGGCCTGGACGCTCTGACCACCGACCAGGTGCAGGAAATCCTTGAGGCCAGCGGTAAGATCTACACCGTGCTCAAGATCGACGAGGTGTCCAACCTGGGCGCCGCGCGCATCCGCATCCGCTCGCTCATGGCAGCGCTCAAGGACCAGGAGGCCGAGCGCCTGGCAGAGGCCACGGCTGCGGGCGAGGCCTACGAGCAGGGCGATGCTGCGCCGGTGGCTCCCTCCACGGACGCTCCCGCGTTCGCGAGCCGCAAGTACACGTTCGAGGCGCAGCGTGAGAGCGCCTCGACCGCATGGCCCAAGGTGCCCTTTACCGAGCAGATGCGTGACGAGGGCTATACCATCCTGTGCCCGCAGATGGCGCCGATCCACTTTGACCTGGTCAAAGAGGTGTTCCGCGGTGCCGGCTATAACTTGGAGCTGCTGCCCTCAACCGATCACGACGCCGTCGAGGCCGGCCTGCGCTATGTGAACAATGACATTTGCTACCCATCGATTCTGGTGACGGGCCAGATTATGGAGGCCATCGAGAGCGGCCGATACGACCTGTCCAAGACGGCCGTGGTTATCAGCCAGACTGGCGGCGGCTGCCGTGCCACCAACTACATCGCGCTCATCCGCAAGGCCCTGCGCGAGAGCGGCCACCCCGAGATCCCGGTGATCTCGCTTTCGGCCGTGGCGCTGGGCGAGGACAACCCCGGCTTTAAGATTACGCCGGCGCTGCTCAAGCAGGCCGTGTACGCGGTGCTCTTTGGCGACGTGATGATGCAGATGCTCTACCGCTGCCGCCCGTACGAGGCCACGCCCGGTGCCGCCAACGCGCTCTACGAGGAGTACATGGCGCGCGCCCGCAAGCTGGCGCCCAAGTTCAACCGCCACAACTACACCAAGCTTGCTCGCGAGGCCATCCGCGCGTTCGACACCATGCCGCTCGTGGGCGAGGGTACCAAGCCGCGCGTGGGCGTGGTTGGCGAGATCTTGGTCAAGTTCCACCCCACAGCCAACAACCACGTGGTCGACGTTATCGAGCGCGAGGGCTGCGAGGCCGTGGTGCCGGGCCTGCTCGACTTCTTCCTGTACTCCATGAGCAACGCCGAGCTGCAGAAGGACGAGCTGGGTAGCTCTGCTGCAACGCGTGCGGGCATGCAGGCGCTCATCAAACTCGTGGACTGGATGCGCACACCGGTGGAGGAGATGCTCGAAAAGTCCCGCCGCTTTGAGGTGCCCGAGCGCATCGGCACCATGGCCGACAAGGCCCGTACAGTGCTTTCGGTGTGCAACAACATGGGCGAGGGCTGGTTGCTCACGGCCGAGATGCTCGACCTGATCGATCACGGCGCGCCCAACATCATCTGCACGCAACCCTTCGCGTGCCTGCCCAACCATGTGGTGGGCAAGGCCGTGATCAAGGAGCTGCGCCGTCAGCACCCCGAGAGCAACATCGTTGCGGTGGACTATGATCCTGGTGCGTCCGAGGTCAACCAGCTCAACCGTATTAAGCTCATGATCAGCGTTGCCAAGGAAAACATGCGCGCCGGCAAGGGCTTTAAGCTCGAGAAGGTGGCGCCGCTCGCGATGGACGAGGTCACCGGCCAGATGCGTGCCCATGATGGCTGCGTGAGCTGCGGACCGGCCAGCGAGGAGGCCGTTGCATCGGTCGCCAAGCGTCTGGGACGCGGCATTAAGAAGTAGTTGGCCTGCTTTGGGCTAGATATGAGGCAAACGGGTGGTAGCCGTGCCGGCTACCACCCGTTTTTGCTGGACATATGTTGCGCAAATGACCTTGCTACAGCCTTCCGTGGGCTTGCCCGATTTTTGGGCCGGCTCGGGCTTTGAGGACAAGCTGCTGCAAGCCCAGGGCGATTTTTCGCTCAACGCGGGCCAGCACAGCGTGACCTATCTGCCAAACGATGAGACGACCGCGACTGGTCGCTACCAGGTGCTGCTATACGACAACAACTTTGGTGCGGCCGAAAGCTATCCCTAGTTCGACTGGGGCCAGCTGGGCGCCGCGGTGGTGACCGACTACAGCCGCGGCTCGCATTCGTTTGGGCGCATCTTTACGGTGGACGAGGTGGCACGCACCTACGGGCTCGAAGACCAGATCGCGGTGCCGTTCTCGGGCTACGTTGGCAGTGTGCAGCGCGTCGGCAATTCGAATAGCATGCTCGTGGCTTCGGGCATGGCCAAGACCTTTGCCGAGTACGATCGCTATGGACTGCCCATCGCCACCTACGAAATGGAAGCCGAGAAGTACATCTACCGTGTGTACAAGTACGAGCTGTAGGGCCGCGCTTGGCTGTGCCTGTGCCCCGTGGTTGCGCGCGCTCGCGCCGGGCCCACCTCGCGTCCCGCATCACTTCACGTCAAACTCCACGCGATCGAGTTCGGGCACGTTGAGGTCGATGAGCTTGCGGGCGACGTGGCGGTCGTGTGCCCCGAGCGCCTCGCTTGTCGTCACATGGGCGACGATTTCGCGCTCGACGATGCCCTCCTCGTCGCCTTCGGTGGCCGAGGTCTCGACGGCGACGGTGTAATCCTTAAAGCCTGGCAGCACCGCGGCAAGCTCGCGCGTAGTTTCGGTGACGCCGTAGCCATCCTGCACGCCGGCCTGCGCCGAGCCAATAGACCCCGCCGTCATAACGATGCAGGGGATGGCAAAAATGACCGTTCCCACGATGATGCGGCGGCGCACTTTGCGTGACAGCTCGTTGACCTCGGCATTTTCCTCGGCGGTCACAATGCCGTCGCCGTTGAGGTCACGCTTGAGCGGCACGCGCAAAAGAAGCAATACGGCTTCGGCGGCCAGCGCGATAAAGACGACGTTGATGCCAAACTCGTAGAGGGCCGAGAGGAACAGTGACCCGCTTGCAATGGCGATGCCATAGCCCGCCGCGCACAGGGGCGGCATGAGCGCGGTCGCCACGGCCACGCCGGCGATGAGCGTGGCGGGTTCCTGGTCGCGCGAGTTGCCCAGCCCGCCTGCAAAGCCGCCCGCGAGCGCGACGGCAAGGTCCCATATGGTGGGTGTCGAGTTGTCGATGATGGCGGCCGTGGTGGTGCCAAGGGGCGAGAGCTTAAAATACAGCGTGGACGTGACCAGGCAAAAGACCATCTGCAGTGCGAGGCTGGCAATGGCCTCGACGGTGATCTCGCGGTCGAGCGTGGCAATGCCGTATGCCATGGCAAGAACCGAGCCCATGAGCGGGCAGATGAGCATGGCGCCCACGATGGCGATGTCCGAGTCGATATCGAGGCCGATGCTTGCGATGAGCATGGCGATGATGAGGATACACAGGTGAGAGCCAGTCAGACGCGCGCCGTTTACAAAACGCTTGCGGATCACGTGATAGGGCGCGCGACCCTCGCGAATGTTGAATGCGCGCTTGAGGAAGCGGGTGATGTTTTCCATGGCTTCGCTATGAGCGGGGCGGATGCCGTGACGCCGATGATGACGCTCGCGCAGTCGCTTGATCTGTTGTTTGTCGAGCTCCATGTCCACCTCGTTCCAGCGCGGTCCGCGCAACGCGCCCGTTGTCTTAACTCTACACCGTGGCGGGCGAGGTGTCTGTTGGATGCGGAATCCGATAGGACGGATGACGCGGGAGCAAATGCAAATCACAGGCTCAATTCCATCACGCGAAAATATGATGCACCAGCTCCTTCAAATGTGACGAAATTGTGAAGCACAGGAGCATGAATTTCAAAAAATACGCTGGTCGCCAATGTTGCGCAACAGAATTCAAAAATCAGCTCCTACATTTTGAAGCGTATGGATACATCCGTGTCAAAGGGAGAAAGCCATGACAAACTACAGTCCACAACACTTTGAGCCTCGGGCCAAGGCCGTCAACGTCAAGGGCGTTGCCAACCGCGCCGTCGCAACCGTTTTGACGGCGGGCCTCATCGCTCAGCCGCTTATGTCGCCGCTGGCGGCAATCGCCGCACCGTCAACCGGTAACGGCGATTCTGTGCAGGGGGGGGTAGTTCTGTAGAGAATACCGTTGCCGCCGGTAACCAAGCGGTCGTAAAGACGGCTGCCCAGCTGGCCGAGGAGTCGGCAAAGCAGCTCAAGGACGCTCAGGCCGCCTACGATGCCGCCCAGAAGAAGGCCGACGCGGCGGGCCAGTCTCAAAAGCAGGCGCAGCAGCAAAAGAATCAGGCCTCGCAGGCCGTGACCGATAACGCCGCCGAGCAGAACGAGGCCGAGGTAGCCGCGCTTCAGGAGAAGATCGACGAGCTTAAGGCGGCCGTCGACAAGGCCGAGCAGCAGCAGAAGAAGCTGGGCGACCTGAACGATCAGCTCGATCAGGCCAACAAGAGTGTCGAGGATAAGACCCAGGCGCTCAAGGACGCCAAGGCAAAGCAGGATGAGGCCAAGAAGGCCCTCGATGATGCCCAGGCCAAGCTCGAGGCCATGGGTATGGACGAGTACGAGGCCGCCAAGAAGGCCGTCGAGGACGCACAGGCAAAGCTCGATGACGCCAATAAGGCCGTTGCTGCTGCACAGGCCAATCTGGACCAGGCCAAGGCCGCCGAGGCCAGTGCACAGCAGGAAAAGAAGGACACTGAGGCCGCTCTGACTTCCGCCCAGGCCAAGAAGCAGGAGACTGCCGCTGCTCTCGCAGCCGCAACCACCGCGCGCGATAACGCCCAGCAGAAGTTCAACCAGGCGCAAGCCGCGCTCGATGCTGCCGTCTCGGGTACGGGTGTTGACCTGAGTGCGCTTGAGGCCACCAAGAACGCTGCTGCTGGTGAGCTCAAGACCGCGCAGGCGGAGCTCAATGCCGCGACGGATGCCGACGCCACCGCACAGGCGAACCTGCAGGCTGCGCAGACTACCGTCACCGCCGCGCAGGAGAAGGCCAACGCCGCCAACGCCGCCGTGGCATCTGCCCAGTCTGCATATGATGCGGTAAGCAAGGAATACAACGCCGCCGTCAGCAAGCGCGACGCCGCCAAGGCCGCATGCGAGCAGGCCTAGCAGACCGAAGCCGACAAGAAGGCGGAGTACGACCGACTCGTCGAGGTCCGTCAGCAGAAGCGCAGCGAGTGGGAGGCGGCCTGCGCCGCTTCGAACGCCGCGGAAAAGGCTTATGACGCTGCTAATGCCCAGGTTGAGGCTCTTGAACAGCAGATTGCAGACCTAAAGTCCAACATGACCGTTGACCAGGAAGTCATCAATAAGGGCATGCTCGGCTTTATGGCCTACATCAGCAACAGCAGCGATTTCACCGCCACACAGAAAAAGAACGCCCAGGATGCCGTATCGATGCTGACCGGTGCTGAGGACAAGGCCGACTGGTATGACCAGTACGTCGATCAGGATATGTCTCGCGACACCAATCCGCTCTCCTTGGAGCAGATGCGCAACGCCCTGACATATCTCGACACCCAGAACAACCTCCGCAAGGCGAACGGTCAGTCGGCGCTCAGCGTCAGCCTCCGTATGACTGCGGCAGCCGCCCTTAATACATCATATTCATCGAACATCTGGGGACACTCGAACTGCTACTTCGACAACGGTGAAAACCTTGCTGGCGGAGGCGGCGCATATACCGGCGGCGAGACCGAGGATACCCTCGGCTGGCCCTATACCGGCCTCTATACTCAGGAAAAAAAGATTTTCGACAAGTATGTAGAGCAGTATGGTGACAAACTCGGCAAATATCGATATGAGTCCTATTACATCTATCAGAACTACAACAGCATCTACCACGAGTGCGGGCACTATCTCAACATTATCGATGCCTCTACGAGAGCCATCGGCATCGCGACCGGTAGCGGCAAGAATACCGATTCCGAGGTAACCATCTTCGATTACAGCGATGATGACACGCAGGCTGATTTCACTGTCTCCGAGTTCAAGAAGCTCCTCAACGACTACATCGATTCCGCCTACAATGCGGGCGGCACGCAGGCGCAGAAGGCGCAGCTCAAGGAGCTCCAGGGCAAGCTTGCCGAGGCGCAGAAGAACTTTGGAACTACAAGGGAAGCTTACTTCGCAGCTGTAAACGGGCAGGATGCCGCCCAGGACGCTTTCACCGCAGCCGATGTGAACATGAACACCGCCAAGGGCGAGTACGAGAAGGCTAAGTCCGGCACCGCCGCCGCGAAGACGGCATACGACGCCGCCGAAGCCAAACTCAAGGGTATCGACGTCAAGACGCCCAAGACCAAGCTCGACGCCGCCAAGAGCGAGGCCGCTACTGCCCAGGCAGCTCTCGATAAGGCAAACGCCACGCTTGCTGACAGCAAGACGAAGGCAGCCGAGGCCGCCGCTCACAAGGCGAAGGCTCGCAGCGCCCGCGATGCCGCCAAGGCAAAGTCCGAACAGGCCAACGAGGCGTATGACAACGCTACCGCTTCGGTCAAGGACCTTGCCGCCAAGCGCGATGCCGCCCAGGCGGACCTTGCGAATAAGCAGGGCTCGCTTGACGAGGCAAAGAAGGCCGACGATGCCGCCCAGGCTGGTGTAGACAAGGCCCAGGCCGCAGATGTCCAGGCCGCGACTGCTCTTTCGGACGCCAAGCAGGCAGTTGCCGCCAAGACGCAGGCCCTGTCCGACGCGCAGGCCAAGGCCAAGGCCGCCGAGGGCGAGCTTGCCACCGCACACAAGGCCTTCGAGCGCTTCGCCGGCGCTCAGAAGGCGGTCGACGACGCCAAGGCCGCCTATGACGCTGCCGTCGCCGGTGTCGCCGATGCCCAGAAGCAGCTCGAGGCCGCCAACGAAGCCGTCGTCGATGCGAACCTCGAGATCGTCAAGGCCAAGGCCGAGCTTGCCAGCGATGAGGCACTCAAGGCCGATCTTGAGGCTGTCGACCACAAGGCCTCTCTTGCCGCGGGCACGACGGGTAACGAGAAGCTGGTCAAGCTGAACGCTGCCTACGCTCGCTATAAGACCGCCGTCGATGCCGCTGCTGGTCTCAAGGCTGCTCTGAGCGATGCCGATGCCAAACTGTCCGATGCCAACGACGCCTATGCCGCCGCGCTTGCCGAGCTTGGCGATGCCAAGGATGCCCTGGCTGCCGCGCAGGCCGAGTACGACAAGTATCATCCCAAGGCTGAGCCGCAGGCCAAGGCTCAGGTTGCGCAGGCTGCTGCAAAGGCTCCTGT
>JBKTBE010000019.1:0-31925 GCA_046883645.1 Collinsella sp.
CTTCAACCCCGGCAGCGTGAGCATCCCCAAGGACGGTACGCACAGCTACGGCATCTACGAGGGCGGCGCGTTCCGCCACGTGATCATGGAGGAGGACTAGCCATGGCCGAGCATATGGCTCAGCAAAATGCCGAGGGTTCGCGTGACCTGTCCACGCTGGTAGATGCATCGGCCGAGCTGCAGCATCTGGTGCAGACCATCTGGCGTCTGCGTCAGCCCGACGGCTGCCCGTGGGACCGCGAGCAGACGCACCGCAGCATTGGCAAGAACATGATCGAGGAGGCCTACGAGGCGCTCGACTGCATCGAGGCCGACGACGCGGCGCACCTGCGTGAGGAGCTGGGCGACGTGCTCATGCAGGTAGTGTTGCATGCGCAGATCGCGGCGGACGCCGGCGAGTTTACGCTGGCCGACGTGGCGCACGATATCGACGCCAAGCTCATTCGCCGTCATCCGCACGTGTTTGGCGATGCGGATGCCGACAGCTCTGACGAGGTGCTCAAGATTTGGGACGAGGTCAAGCTTGCCGAGAAGGCCGCCAAGGACAAGGCCGTGGCGGCAGGCGAGGCCGCGCCCGAGGGGCTGCTCGACGGCGTGCCCACGCACCTGCCGGCGCTGATGCAAGCGCAAAAGGTCTCGCGCAAGGCGGCGGCCGTGGGCTTTGAGTGGGAGACGGTCCAGGATGTGTGGGACGAGGTTGCCGAGGAGCGTGCCGAGTTTGAGGCCGAGGCTCCCGGAACGCCCGAGCGCGAGATGGAGTTTGGTGACCTACTCTTTGCTCTTGTCAACGTTGCGCGCAAAGAGGGGATTGACGCCGAGAGCGCCCTGCGTGCCAGCACGGCCAAGTTCCGTCGCCGTTGGGCTGCAATGGAGCAGATGGCGGCTGATGCCCATGTTGATCTTGCCGAGCTTTCGACCCATGGCCTCAACGACCTGTGGGACGCAGCAAAGGCAGGGGAGTAATACCGCGGGGGCGATGGGACGGACTTGTCCCATCGCCCCATTATTTTTTAAAAAAGGTTGTATCCCTTGGCTAACTTAGGGCATAATGCAAAAAGTGCGACAAGGCTAACTTATGAACCTGCACGTCGCTGCAGCGTGTAAGCCGCGTTGCCAAGCATTCAACCCGTTTCCAAGTGAGAGGGAGACAACATGAGCGATATTTTGGACGTCTACGGTCGTGAGGTGCTCGACAGCCGCGGCAATCCCACCGTCGAGGTCGAGGTCGTGCTCGAGGACGGCAGCTTTGGCCGCGCAATGGTGCCTTCGGGTGCTTCGACCGGTGCCTTTGAGGCATGTGAGCTGCGCGACGGCGACAAGGGCCGCTATCTGGGCAAGGGTGTCTCGCAGGCCGTCGAGCACGTCAACAACGAGTGCGCTAACGCCGTCGTGGGCCTCGATGCCTTCGACCAGCGCGCCGTCGATGCCGCGCTGATTGCCGCGGACGGTACCCCCAACAAGACCAAGCTCGGTGCCAACGCCATTCTGGGCGTGTCGCTGGCCGTTGCCCGCGCCGCTGCCGAGTCGTCGGGCCTGTCGCTGTACCAGTACCTGGGCGGCGTCAACGCCCACCTGCTGCCCACGCCCATGATGAACATCCTCAACGGCGGCGTGCATGCCGACAATAACGTCGACTTCCAGGAGTTCATGATCATGCCGGTGGGCGCTCCGAGCTTTGCCGAGGGCCTGCGTTGGTGCGCCGAGGTCTACCACACCCTCAAGGGCGTGCTGCACGAGGCCGGCCTGGGCGGCGGCGTGGGCGACGAGGGCGGCTTCGCACCCAACCTCAAGACCAATGCCGAACCGTTCGAGTACATCACCAAGGCCGTGGAGAAGGCCGGCTTTAAGCCCGGCGTCGACTTCATGTACGCCATGGACCCGGCCTCGACCGAGTTCTACAACGCCGAGACCGGCATGTACGAGCTCAAGGGCGAGGGCGTGGAGTACACGAGCGCCCAGATGGTTGATTACTGGGAGAAGCTCGTCGACACCTATCCCATCATCTCCATCGAGGACGGCATGGCCGAGGAGGACTGGGACGGCTGGGTCGAGCTTACCCGTCGCATTGGCAACAAGGTGCAGCTGGTGGGCGACGACCTGTTCGTCACCAACACCGAGCGCCTCAAGAAGGGCATCGAGCTGGGTGCCGCCAACGCGATCCTGGTTAAGGTCAACCAGATCGGCACGCTCACCGAGTCGCTCGAGGCCATCGAGACCGCCAAGGAGGCCGGTTACGCTTGCATCGTGAGCCACCGCTCCGGCGAGACCGAGGACTCCACGATCGCCGACCTGGTCGTGGGCGTCAACGCCGGCCAGATCAAGTCGGGCGCCCCGTGCCGCAGCGACCGTATCGCCAAGTACAACCAGCTCATCCGCATCGAGGACGAGCTCGAGGGCAGCGCGCGCTACGCCGGCAAGGCCGCGTTCTACAACATTCGCTAGGCACGCGGAGGTCGCGGGGGCGGGGAAGACTCGGATTCGCCTTGCTCCAGCCGGGCGCGGTTGAGCACCATTGGGCGCTGGGCCATACGGCTCAGCGCCTTTTTTATGTCGAGCAAAGGCTGGCGAAGGCGGTGCGCGCGCTCGTGCTATAACTAGAATACTTAGCGCAAACAAACCTCAACCGCACAAGGCGCACATGGATCAGATTTACGACAACAGGTACTATTCCGCCGGTTCGCGTGAGCCGTCGCCTCGCCGTGCGCGCACGGTGCAGCTCGGTGGGTCCGCCTACGCCGGCGCCGACCGCTCCATGCAACGCCCGACAAGTACCTCGCGCCCCAATGCTCAAGTGAATACTTCGACAGATGGACCAGTGCGCCCGGCACGTTCGTCGCATGCGTCGCGTCCCTCGGCCCAGACGCACGACAGGTCGAGCAGGCCCTCGAACCGTTTTTCGGGCTCGGACTTTATGCACTACGCCAACGACAACGCGGTGGTCAAGGCGATCTACGACTTTACCCATGGTCCTCAGCGAGGGCTATTCATCGGCATCGTCGTTGCTCTGGTGCTCGTGAGCCTGTATTTCCCCGTGCGCGATCTGTACGTGGCAAAGCGTTCGAGCGATATCTTGGCCAAGCAGGTCGAGATTCGTCAGCAATACAATGATGAGCTGCAAAAAAGCGTCGACAAGCTGCTCTCGGAGGAGGGTATCAAGGACGCGGCATCCGAGGACTTGGGCCTGGTGATGCCAGGCGAGAAGAGGATTGAAGTGCAGGGCCTGGACGACGATTCGGATTCGTCTTCGAGCAAGAAGTCGTCGAACGCCAAGAAGGCCAGCGAAGTTGCCAAGGAAATCGAAGAAGTCGGTAGGGACGCCCCGTGGTATATCCAGGCGCTCGACATGCTGTTTGGGTTTAACGGTGTCGAGGGCCAGACGGTCGTGTCCAACGGCGAGTAGCGCCCGGAGGGGAACCCGCAATGGCAGATTGCAAACGATATAAGGTGGCGGCAATCGATCTGGGAACGGTGTCGTCGCGACTGGTGTTGGCCCAGGTCGAGGGCGGGGCGATCGTGGGATCGTCCAAGCATACCGAGATTACCGACCTGGGCGAGGGTGTGGACGCGACGGGTCGCTTTTGCGAGGCGGCTGTCGAGCGTGTGCTCGCTGCGTGTCGCATGTTTGTGGATGAGGCCCGTGCCTTTGGGGCCGCGTGCATCTGCACCACGTGCACGAGCGCCGCGCGCGATGCGTCCAATGCCGCGCTGCTGCTGGACGGCCTGCGCGATCTGGGGCTTGAGCCACAGGTGATTCCGGGCGAGGTCGAGGCGCGCCTGACGTTTTTTGGCGTGGCGCACGACTTTGCCGGCGAGCGCATCATTGTTGCCGATTCGGGCGGCGGATCCACGGAGCTCGCGACGGGCGTCTATGCGCCGGAGCGTGGGGTCTATGCGCTGGAGGGCACGCGTTCGCTGGACATCGGTTGTCGCCGCGTGACGGAGCGGTTCTTCTCGGCGCTGCCGCCTGCGGACGGCGAGCTTGCTGCCGCTGCCGCGTGGGCAGGTGAGCAGTTCGCCGCCTATTTTGAAGGCCTGCCCAGCGACTTTGAGCGCGCCGAACGCTTGGTCGCAGTGGGCGGCACGGTGACTACGCTGGTGGCTCTGATCCACGAGCTGGAGCCGTACGATTCGAGCTTTGTGCACCTGCGCGAGCTTTCGATGGAGCAGATCTCGGACGCTATCGATCATATGTTTACGCTGGATGTGGAGGGTATCGCTGCGCTGCCGGGCGTGCAGCCCAAGCGTGCGGGCGTGATTCTGGCCGGCGCCGTGGTGGTTCGCGAGCTCATGCGCGCCGGTAGCTACGAGTCGCTCACCGTAAGTGAGAACAGCCTCCTCGCCGGCATGGCCGCCACCATCAACGAGGTTCTCGACGGCGCGACCCCCACCATCGGCTGGACCCCGAGCCTGAGTGCTCTTTAACCGTCTTCCTCTGAGTTGCGGTGAAATAGTTCCTAAATAAGCTGGTAAACGGTATAAACAGGATCTATTCCACCGCAACTTAGAGCCCCGCCGGCGTGTAAAAGAAACGAGCCCGCATCCCTGGGGGACGCGGGCTCGTAAAAACCAAATGGTAGGGGCGGTGGGACGTCTGCGTATTTGCTGCGCAAATACGCACCGGCTTCGGCCGCCTGTCGGCGCCCTCGCCGGCTCGCTGCGGACGCTGCGCGTCCGCTTGACGCTCGCTCCCTCGCGGGTTCGAGTCCCACCGGCATCTAAAAGAAACGAGCCCGCATCCCTGGGGGACGCGGGCTCGTAAACAATACGTGGTAGGGGCGGTGGGACTCGAACCCACAATCCTTGCGGCGAGAGATTTTAAGTCTCCTGCGTATGCCAATTCCGCCACGCCCCCGTGAGACTAGAAGTCTAGCACAAGCCGTCCGTTACGCGTTGACGGCCATCGAGTGTTGGCCCGACTTCTCCAGGAACTCCTGGAACTTGGCTTCGTCGCCCTTGTTCTTGTACTGCAGGGCCAGCAGGTATTCCAGGCGGCAGCTCTTGACCTTGTCGTCACCGGCCTCCTTGAGCATGCGCTCCAGCTCGGGAATGTCGTTGTGGCGCTTCAAGATCATCGTGTCGTACATCAGCTGGCATTCGTGTGCGACTGCCTCGGCCTGACCGCCCTCAAAGCCCTTGATCTCGTGCAGGAGCTCCTTGGATTTTTTGCGGTCCTCCTGGCCAACGTAGTAGTTAAAGGCCTTAATCACCAGGTCGACGCGCTGCATCTTGGGCAGATTGAGTCCCAGCAGCAAATCGAACATCTCGTCGGCGCGCTTGTGGTCCTCGCGCAGCAGATAGGAGTTCAGGCGCAGGTAGTCGCGGTTATAGCGCGGGTACAGCATGCTGGTGAGTTTGCCATCGAGCAAGCGATCGAACTCGTCCCACTGCTTGGCAGCCATAAGCTGCTGCAGGCGCTTGAACGTTGTGCGTTTTTTGACGCTAAAGAACACCGACACGGCGATGCAGATGATAACGACGGCGGTCCAGAGTGTGCGGGAATCGGGCATATTGGGATCCTTAGTCGCTCATAAAGCGAGCGGTATGACAACACGTACTAGATGTATTATACGCAGCGCGCAAGCAAACTGGCATAAAAGCTCATCGAGGCCGAGTGCCATCGCTCGCTGCGGTACACTTACCTAAAGTAAACCATGAAGGGAGACATTACCTATGAAGAAGATCGTTTTGGCTTGCGGTGCTGGCGCTGCTACTTCCACGCTCGTTGCCCAGAAGGTCGCTACTCTGCTCGACGCCAACGGTTATGCCGACAAGTACGAGATCGTGCAGTGCGCCATCTCCGAGGCCAAGGATTACTGCGACGAGGGCGCTGACCTGCTGATCGCCACCACCGTTGCCCCCGAGGGCCTCACCTGCCCGTACGTGAGTGGCGTGCCCTTCATGACCGGCATGAACCGCGTTGCCGCCGAGAAGGCCGTTCTCGACGTCATGGCTCAGTAGGCGCTGACTGCATGAGTGAGCAGAACGCCAACCCGGTAGAGCTCTTTGGTATGCGCGTTGCCCATGTGGGCATTAACGCCACCGACCCGGCAGACGCCCTGGAGATCGCGGAGCTGTTCTCGACGATGATGGGCCTGCCCGTCATCGAGACCCCGGTTTCGTACTTCAACGATTCGCTGGTCGAGATCATGAAGCAGAACGGTCGTGGCACCAAGGGCCACATCGGCTTTGCCGTTAACGACATCGATGCAGCTGAGAAGTGGTTTGCCGAGCGCGGGCTCGAGGTCAACGAAGAGTCGCGCGCGCTGCTGCCCGACGGTGGTACCAAGCTCGTGTACTTTAAGCGCGAGTTCGCCGGTTTCGCCGTGCACCTGTGCCGCGAGTAGCGCACAAGCTGCCATAGCTGGCAAAAAGGGATAGGGCCGCGTGGCCCTATCCCTTTATTTATGCCGAGGGGCTTCCTGCCGCGGCAGGCGAATCGTAAAGCGGCTGCCGACCCCTTCGACCGAGGTCACACCGATGACGCCGCCGTGGCTGTCGACGATCCACTTGGCGATCGCAAGCCCCAGACCCGAACCCTGTGCGCCGGCATCGCGCGCGTTGTCGGCGCGGTAGAACCGTTCAAACGCGTGAGCTGCGGATTCCTGGTTCATGCCGATGCCCTCGTCCTCAACACTTATGTCGATCGTGCCCATGCCCGCATCGGGCGTTATGCCAAATGTGACGGTCGTTCCCGCATCCGAGTACTTGGCGGCATTTTGCACGATCACGCGCAGAGCCTGCTTCACGAGCGCCACGTCAACGGGCGCGTCGCAGCGTGGGTCGCTGACAAGCGCAGCGTCAAAGGCCAGCCGATACGTGTGCTCGACATCGATCATCTGTGACTCCTCGCACACCTCGCCGACCAGTGCGGCCAGGTTGGTATGCGCACGCCGCAGGACCGTGCGCCCGGCATCGCCACGTGCCAAAAACAGCAGCTGTTCCACGAGCTCCTGCATGTGCTCGCTTTCGGCCTTGAGGGATGCGATGGACTCCGTCAGCACGTCCGGGTCGTCTTTGCCCCAGCGGTCGAGCATGTTTACGTAGCCCTGAATCACCGCGATGGGCGTGCGCAGCTCGTGACTTGCATCGTTGACAAAGCGCATCTGCTGCAGCTTGGCCTCTTGCATCTGGCGCAGCAGGCGGTTGAGTGCAACCTCGATGCTCGCCAGGTCGGCGTCGCCGGTGGTGACGCTCGGCGAGTCGACGCTTGCGCGCTCGATGGCCTGCTCCAGCGTTTCCATCTTGCCGCCGGCGAGCTGCATGCGGCCGAGCTCGTCCACGCGCAGTGCCAAGTCGTTGAGCGGTGCCATGGTGCGGCGTACGCGGCGGGCGCCGCCGAGCATGTTGAGCACGCTGATGACCTGCCAACCCACAACGACAAGGTAGAGAGGCCATAGCGCGACGAGGTCCTGCGCAAGGGGGAAGGTCTTGGTGGTACGCGCAAGCTCGACGGCATAGGTGAGCGTTGTCAGGTCCCAGCCGCGCGCGGGCGTCAGCGACATGCCGTGAACGGTGGCGCCGGGAATCCAGCCTGCGGTAAACGCGCTGTCGGGCAGCGTCTGGTTGTATCCATAGACGAGGATCGCCACCGCAATCACCATCAGCAGCAGATCGAGCCAGACGTAGTTCATTAGGCGGCGCCACATATAGCCCCAGTTGATGGCGCGGGCGATGGAGGTGACGCGCTTGGCCTCGGCGTTACGCACGGCAGACATAGCCCACCCCGCGCACGGTCTGGATGATGCGGGCGCCGCCGGCGTCCTCGATCTTGGCGCGCAGGTGCGCGATGTGCACGTCGACGTTGTTGGTGTCGCCCACGTATTCATAGCCCAGCGCCTCGTGCGCGATGCGCTCGCGTGTGAGCACGGTCTCGGCATGCGCCATAAGCAGGGCGAGGACATCGAACTCGCGGGCCGTGAGCGCGATGGGCGAATCGCCGACCGTGACTTCGCGGCGGTTGGGGTCGAGCGCGACCGAGCCCACGGTAAGCGCGGCGGGGGAGGGCGTGGCAGCGGTCTGGGTCGTGTCGGTTGCCGGGGGCATTGTGGCGATACCGGCGGCCGTGCCGCTCGCTGCGCCAGCCCCGGCGCTGGCGTCGCCAACGCCCGAAGCCGCCCGCACGGCTTCCGAGCGCTTCAGCGCCACGCGGATCCGTGCGAACAGCTCCTCGATCGCAAACGGCTTGGTCAAGTAGTCGTCGGCGCCGGCATCGAGCCCGGCCACCTTGTCCATCACGGCATCGCGCGCGGTGACCATAATCACCGGCACATCCTTGTGCTTGCGGACGCGTCGCAGCACCTCCATGCCGTTGAGTTGCGGCAACAGTACATCGAGCAGAATCAGATCGTAGTCGCGCTCCATCGCCAGGTCAACGGCGGTGCGGCCATCGGCGGCGTGCTCCACTTGGTAGCCCTCGTGCTCCAGCTCGAGCGTCACAAAGCGGGCGATTTTCTCCTCGTCCTCTACGATAAGGATCCGTGCCATGCGTGCCCCCATCTGCGATTACTTGTCGTCGTTCAGATTTTGCTTGATGCCGTCCGCGGCGTCGGCGGCGTGATCCATCAGGTTGTTGATGCTGCCGGGCACGTCGCCGTCGCTGTCGATGCGGTAGCGCATGCCAAAGAACAGGCCAAGCAGCATCAGCCAAATCGTGGCGCCCCAGGCAAACAGTGCGACGATGGGAATCAGGATGGGAATGTTGAGGATGATGGCGTCGCGGCGCGTGGCGATAAACTTGGTGTCCAGGCTCAGGCGGAAGAGCTTTTTGAGGTACTCCCACACGCTGTCCATCTTCTTGGAGAAGTCGGTCTTTTCGCTCGACTTCTCGTAGGCGGCCTGCGCGGCGACCATCTCGGCCGAGGGTTCGTCGACCGGCGCGGACTCGGTGGCGGCGTGCGCCGACGTGGTCTGGGTCTTGCCTTGCGACTCGAGCCAAATGATGGCGTCCAAAACGTTGCCGTCGGCGGCGTCGAGCGCGGCTTTGGCATCGGTGTAGCTCACGTTGCACTTGGTGCGGATGGTTTCAACTTTTTCGAGGTCGTCCATGACCTGTCCTTTCGTTCGATGGGCGCGACGCCGGGCGATCTGCCCGGGCGCGAGCGTTGCGTTCGGCGGCCTGCGTTGCGCGGCGCCGCCCCGCCCTTGGTCGAACTCTATAGTGCAGGTTATAGATTAAGCGATTCTTGAGCCAAGATTAATGTTGGATGAGTTTTTGGGTGGCGCGGGGAATCGTCCGGGACAGTTTTGAATCGGGTACTTTGGGTTATCCTGGTCTCACTGAGCAAATGACGTGCAAGCGAGATGGTCGATATGGCGGAGCGAAGAAAAAACTGGTCGAGGGAAGAAACCCTGGCGGCGTTGTTTTTGTACCTTGCTCTGCCTGCAAGGTTGATTGATGACAAAGGTGAGGACGTGCAGACGTTAGCCCGCGCCATCGGTAGAACGCCGGCAGCGGTTTCCTTGAAGATATGGAACCTCGCTTCGTTTGATGAACGACGTCGTGCGCGCGGCAAGGTGGGAATGGTTAATGCCAGCAAGATGGACAAGATGGTATGGGCGGAGTACTCATCGGGTGGCGACGAGTTGATTGAGGAAGCGGCTGATGCTTTCTTTGGCCAGCTTGATCAACTTGATTCGGGCGATGTGATGAGCGACGATCTGCAAGATGCAATTGGAGCTAGCTTGCCGGAAGGACGAGATCGTGATGTGATTATCTCAGCCCGCGTTAATCAGCAGTTCTTTCGTAATACATTGCTCGTTAATTACAACTCGCATTGTTGTTTAACAGGTCTATCGAATCAGAAATTACTGGTAGCAAGCCACATCAAGCCATGGAAGGCGTCCGATCCCAAAACTGAGAGGCTTGCGCCAGACAACGGATTGCTTTTGAATGCTCTTCACGATAGGGCATTTGACCAAGGGCTTATAACCATAACGAAGGATTTGAAGATTATAGTGTCTAGCATGGTTGGGCACGAGGCGCCCAAAGATGAGTATCTATGGCGTTATAACGGTGAGCGAATTACACTGCCCAAACAATCAAGTCCTAGGGCGGAGTTTATTGAATATCACAACGATATGGTATTCAAGGGGTAAATTAGAATTGGATTGCAGCTATACCATTAATGGTGTGACTGTGTACCGCTTGGCTAAAAGCGTCCTTTATCCAGCTACCTAGCATTACGATTGGATGGGAAATGAGTACGAGAGTTGCAGAGTATTATGGTCAAAGAACAGACGCTTTGACGCCCATTCACCCCATAGATATTCCACATGCCGGATGGAGCCCGGAAGGGTCGGTTCCGCACTGTCCCTTCTCCGGCGGTAATACGTGCAAGAAGCTTAAAGCAAAAAACGAGCCGGTCTGTTCGGTAAGGGATCAGGACGGAGTACTCTGGATATCGTGTTCGGAGAGATTGTGCTCCACCAAAAAAGATGTCCCGCTTTGTTCGCATCAAAAGAAAATACTTACTATGGCTGCGCAGCATATATTTGATGGGGGCATTGATCCGTCTGATGTCTGCGTCAAACGAGAAGAGTCCCTTCGAGTAAGCAAGGGCAGTGCATATCATGCTGATTTTATAATTACCACGCGCAGCGGGGAGTCGTCGACATCTGGTCCTAATCGACTTGTTCTTGAAATGCAAGGCGGTGGAGAAACATCTGATACCGGCAAAATTACTCAGCGTGTTCGCAAATGGAAAAACACGACTGAAAACGAGAGGACGAATGAGCAGCTGCGTGCCGAAACCACTGCAAATACTTTGGTCACTAATGCTTGGAGAAGACAACAAGAGCAATTTCTAATCAAGGGCAATATCGCCATGAAGACATGGAAAGGCCTTGGGATTGCGTTTTGTGTGGGCACACTTCTCTATGACTATCTTATGGAGCGGCTAGAGTCGGTGAATCTACCCGATTTGAAGGATTACAACTGGACGTTGGCTCTTCTCGCCTTTAAAGAGGACAAGAGCCGCCCTGTTGAGGACGGCCCCATTCCATTGACAATCGATGAAGACCGGACGCTGTATACGAACTACCAGACGTTTGTTCAAGCACTAATCAACCAAGGACAACCGACCCTGGAGGCATTTCAGGGGCAATTCTACAGTCTTGAGAATGAAAGGATTGACATTCCGTTCTAGCTGTTCTGAGCCTTATCGACCTCGACGATACGGCGCGCAATCCATTCTATAACGGGCACACAGACAGCGTTTCCTAGAGCTGTCCATCTACGAGAGTCCAGTCGTCCGGAAACCCCTGGAGTCTCTCGTACTCTAAAGGAAGCATGCGTCTGACAAATAGCGTCGGAGCTTCCTCTTGAATCGCAAGTGTAAGTTTCTCCGTCGTTTCTATATCCTTTTGCTTGCGGGCCCGCTGAAGGTTTTCTGCCAATCCCGGCGTGTTGGATAGAGTAGTAATCTGAGACTCGATGCTCTTTTTCAAGTCCTGGGGCATAGGAGTGGTCCGTGCTTCTGCGCGATTTAGAAGAGATTCGAGCTGCTCCTTGTCCAAAAAGTACCTCAGCGGAGCCGAAGTTTCCAAGACTTCCGACAATATAGACGCGGCGACGTCGTTGGGGTGTTCCAAAGTATTTTGCGTCCAGTACTCGCCATGATACGCAATACCCGAGCTCATCCAATTTGGTGAGCAGGGCTCTGAAATCTTCTCCGTTGTTTGAGTTGAGGAGTCCGGGAACGTTTTCGATAAAAATCCATCGAGGCTTTGCGGCAGCGACGAGTTCTGCGAACTTAAAGAAGAGTCCGCTTCGCGATCCGGCAAGACCGAGGCGCTTTCCTTGGTTGGCAAGCGAAAGGTCTTGGCAGGGGAATCCTCCGAAATAGACTTCTGCTTGGGGGATGCTTTCGGGTTGGACTTCATTGATATCTCCTGCTAGCTGGACATCCGGCCAGTGCTTTTGTAGCACTGCCCGCGAAAAGTTATTGATTTCGCTTTGGAAGACGATTTCAACGCCGGCACGCTCGAAGCCGAGGTCAATACCGCCGATTCCGCTGAAGAAAGAGGCTGCCTTCACTTTGACTCCCTTCGAACGTGCGTGGCAAAAATGCAAAGGTTCATTCTATTGGATTTGTCTCAATGCGGCCAGCTCATATAAAAGAATCCATTTGTCAAGACGATACACATGGGGGACATCGAACTGCGTCGTGTCGTCATTTCTTGCTGCAGTATTTTGAGGCAGGTGTCTGGCGGGGGCATTTGGCGTCTATGGCGGTCGAGGCGCCAGCACGATAGGTGGGAGGTAATTAACTTGCGGGCTTTACATCGGACGTATGGTTGCGTTTGTTGGCTCGGGGTGTATCTACCTAGATTTGTTTCGTTCGAGAGGGGCGAGGTGGCATGGGGATGCTAATGGGGCGGAGACTCTGTAAAGAGCTGGCATTGGTCGTTGCCACGTGGCCTGCTGCTTTGCATGGCCTCGCCGGAATCCGACCGCAAATGGCTCCGAGGAGAGTCTGCAAGTTCTTATCGTTGCGTGAGAAAAACTTGCAGAATTCGCAAATCTTTGTCATGCTGTGAGAAAAACTTGCAGATTGGGGCGGGCGATGGATAGACGGATGGTTCCTAGAAATCGATATCTCGAAAAGTTGATCGCCTTTCGTGATGCGGATGTCATCAAGGTCGTAACGGGTATGCGCCGTTGTGGCAAATCGACGCTTCTGGACATGATGCGCAAACATTTGGAGGATAACGGCGTTCCATCCGAGTGTCTTTTGACCTTTAAGATGGAGTCGTTTGAGCTGGAGGGCGTGCGTGATTGGCGAGAGCTTTACCGCCACGTCGACGGCCTAATGCCTGCTGGCAAGAGGTGCTATCTCTTCTTCGACGAGCTCCAGGAGGTTGCCGGATGGGAGAAGGCGATTAACGCACTTCGTGTCGACCGGGACTGCGATATATATGTTACGGGTTCGAATGCTTTTCTCCTCTCGTCAGAGATTGCGACCTTAATCTCGGGCAGGTATGTCGAGATTCGGATGCATCCGCTCACTTTTTCGGAATATGTCGACTTTCTTGGTCCGACTGACGTCACGAATAGGCTCGTTGTTTTTGGTCGGGAGGACATCGTTGCGCTCGACGATCTTCTCGACCGTTATCTTACGTTTGGAGGCCTGCCGTTTCTCGCTGCTTCAAAGCTACCGGAGCAGGAAATGAAGGACTATATCTGGAGCACGTACCAAACAATCGTCGGGCGCGACATTTTGGCTCGCGAGGCGCGTCGGGGTAGACGGTCGGTGACGAGCAGGAGTGTGCTCGACCGCGTCACTTCCTACTTGGCTGATAACATTTCAAACCCGACATCAATTAATAAGATCGTTGGAACGCTGGCAGAGAACGGGGCGAAATCCTCGCACGGCGTCGTGGACACTTGTGTGTCTGCCCTTGAGGAGACCTATATCTTCTCGCACGCGCGCCGATTTGATATTAAGGGTCGGGACATTTTGAAGACCGGTGGCAAGTTCTACATTGAGGATCTGGGGCTTCGAGCTTTCTTGGATGGGTATCGCGGCAGCGACAGCGGGCGTGTTCTCGAAAATGCCGTTTACAATCGCCTTGTCTATGACGGATACCAGGTCTTCACGGGTCATCTTCGAGATGCCGAAATCGACTTTGTTGCGATAGGCGACGGCTCGGATCGTAAGTTTATTCAGGTCACAGAGTCGATTGACGAGGAGGCGACGCGTAAGCGCGAGCTGCGTCCATTTGAGCTCAGGTCGCTCGAGAAGATTACCGGCGGTTACGAGAAGATCGTCGTCGTTCGCCGGGGAAGCCATCCGACCGACATTGACGGCATCAAAATCGTTTCTGCAGTCGATTTCCTGATGGGCAGACTTGGGGTTTAGAGCGTTTGGGGGTATAGCGTGCGTTGTCGCCCAAGAGTTATTGGAGGAGCGTGCCTGCTATTACGACGTATTCTTTGCCGGTCAAGATAAGTATCGAAACCTTGCCTATGCGCTTGTACTTGCCGAGCTGACGTATAAGGAGTCGCGTGCATATCGTTATCAAGCTAAAAAATCAGCGCGCAAGTACGCTGTGCATAAGCGACGTCCTTGCGCGCTGATAATTTGCTTAAGTGCCTACTAACCCATAAGAACTGCGAGTTTCATAGAGTTCTCAACTGCGGTGTAGCTCATAGCGCCTTTGCCGACCTTTTGCGGATCGTAATCGGATTGTTGGATGACACCGCTGTACTGGGCAACGACGTTTTCAAATGCGGGGCTATCGAGAAACTTGTGAGGATCGGTTTTCCAATACACCTTCCCCTGATCATCTGCTTCCATCAATGCACGGAGGCCGCAGACTAGGGGGTAGATAAAGCCCTCGGGTACAGGGTTACCAGCCTCGTTTTTAAAGAAGGGGGTTCGGTATTCATCACGACTGTTTTTAAGGCTCTTGACGGCGCCGATTTTTCCGTAGCTTCCGGTTTTGTTGTAGTACTTGGGGAAGCGCGAATAGATTTCATCGTATAGACCGGGGAGGTCCGTAGCCACTTTGAGTGCGCTAAGAACTTGCGGATTCTTGAGTTCGCGGCGCGCCGAGCCAGAGGCTCTGGTTACTCGATCATCTCTCATCAGTTGCAAAAACTTCTCCTGGCATTTTTCCTTACCGCTATAGACTAGAGGAGGTTGCGGCGCTTCGATATCGCCAGAGGTGACGGTACTTGAGATGAGCGATAGCGGGATCCAGGAGAGCGCGACAAGCTTTCTTGATTCAATGGGCTTGCCGTCGTTAGTCTTCCAGCTGATGTTGCCTGCAAATTCAGGGTACTTTTCGACAAAGAGGGCTTTAAAGGAATCAAAAAGACCTTCCTGATTGCCTTTGGTGCCCTGTGTGAGCTGGGCGTTATTGTTGCGGGCATCGCAGATTTCCAAAAGCGACGTGCGGAAGTTTTCAACGCAGAGCGCATCGCTGGGGTCGGTGGGAACGAGCAATTCAACGGGAATCGAGAAGTTGAGAGTGCTTATGCCTTGCTCTTTGAGGGCTGTTTTGTCTTCACGGAGGAGCGACAGGTATTCTTCAATGTCGGCTCGACGAATTGTCCATGTCTGTTTGAATGAGTCCCAGATTGAAACTTCGCTCTTTTTGGGGGGTCGATTACCGAGCGCAAGTTCTGCTTCACTGAGAATGTAGCTGCCGATGGCGAGGGTGTTATGTCCGCCGTCGAGAATCCCCTCGACCTCATCGTGGGGAGTGAAGCTCAAGCGATAACGTCCACGCTCAAGGGGCTCATAGCTCGAAGATGCGAGCAAAATTCCCTTTGACTTAAAAGGGAATAGTTTCTGCGCAGGGGAAAGTTCATCCGCGCGGATAGAGGCCTGAATAGCATCGGTTACCGATCCCAAGCGAGAGTTGCGAGGGTTGGCATCGAGGTCGAGCGTATCAATTATTTGGATAAGAGATTTGGGGGACATCAAGCCGACGACCTTTTTTATATCCCCAAGCTTTTGCACGTAGCTGTCGGTAAATCGAACAATAATGTCGGTGCTCATAGCGAAACCCTTTCGTCTAAAGTAGTCAAAACAACAGGCCTGCGCTCTTGGAGTGCCGGAGATTGAAAGGGAGCATCGCTAACAAAAAAAGCTGGTCTCCCAGCTCTAGACGAAAGCCATAACGGTGATCGGGCGTTATGGTGTTGTGCCTAGAGACGTCCGTCTCATCTTCCAGCCCCTATCCAGGAAGCTTGATCGAAGGATCTCACTGACCGAGGAAGAGATCAAGGTCCTCGGGGAAATAAATCGGACTGCTTTTTGTGAACGGTAGGCAAGTGACGGCGATCGGCATTTGTGTCCGCACGGCATGTGACACTTAACCTGCCGTCCTGCTCTGCCGCGGCGGCATGTACCCAAACAACGACTCTCTAAGGAGTTCGATATTGATGAGTGACAACACCAAGCATCTCGCAAAGAAGTGCGTTAAGGACGCGGGGCCGTGCCTCGCGCTGTGCGTAGCCGGAGCAGCGGTCGCGCTGCTGGCTGTTCTGGGGTCATTTGACGTGCTCCGAAGTGCCAGTTCCCTGCACGTTTGCATGGCCCTTGCCGGCGCCATGATGACCGGCGGCGTGCTCGATCTGGTTTTTTGGGTGCTTGATCCGTTTGGATGGAAGAACGAAGGGTAAGCCCTAAGGGATGGAAGGGCTGGAACGGTTGGCTTAGTGATCGTGCAGAATGTGGGCTAGCGACTTGCAGGGAAGTGGTAATCCGATGACGGTCTATGTGACGGGCGATATTCACAGCGGCCTCGACATGCAAAAGCTGCGCGATTGGGACCTTGGAGATAGCCTGACGAGTGACGACTATCTCATCGTCGCCGGCGACTTTGGCTTTCCCTGGGATTTTTCTGCCGAGGAGTGCGCCGATATCGCCTGGCTGGAGTCGCGCCCCTATACCGTGCTGTTCGTTGACGGCAACCACGAGCGTTTCGATCACTGGGCGGAACGACCCATGGAGTTGTGGCACGGTGGGCTGACGCAGCGCCTGTCGGATACCTCTCCCATACGGCGCCTGACGCGTGGCGAGGTTTTTGAACTCGACGGCTCAACGATCTTTACCATGGGCGGCGCCACGAGCGTGGACAAGGAATACCGCATTCCGTATTCCAGCTGGTGGCCGCAGGAGCTGCCGGACGAGCGCAACTTTGAGGAGGCACGGACAAAGCTCGACAGCTTGGGCTGGAAGGTCGACTACGTGATTACCCATACCTGCGCTACGCACATGCTTTCGCCCACGCTCTATCCGGCGCGCGGCTGGGATTGCCCCGGCGTTGATCGACTCACGGCATTTTTCGATGAGCTGGAAGATCGCTTGGACTACAAGCGCTGGTACTACGGGCATTTTCATCGGGATGCAAACCCGGCCGAGCGCCATACCGTGCTCTACGACTGCATCGTTTGCTTGGGTGACGAACTCCAGCCCTGGGATGTTGCGTAGGGGCGGGCGTAGCGAGCACTTCATACGATGCCTTGGATAGTTACCCTACATTTCAGTGTAATCTTTATTTGTAAGGTAACTTAAGGCATGCTGGGAGCTGGAGGAGATGTCGCCTGACAATCTAGAGTTTCAGCGCCATTCGGTTGGTGCCGGGTAGGGTGGCGAAGCCAAAATGTTCATAGAATGCTGCCGCCTTATCATCTACTGGATCGACAACCAAAGCTCGCGCTCCTGCCAGAGCAGAGATTTTCAAGGCGTTTTCGATGGCATCTTTGAGTAGTGAAGCTCCAAGACCAAGCCCCTTGAACTTCTCATCGACCCCCATCATTCCAAGCAGTACCGTAGGAACTTGGGAGGGGGAGTTTCGCACGAACCATCCTCCATCAACATTTTCGCGAGCCACGGAGTGCGTGCACAGCGTATAAAACCCAGCGACTGCGTCGTCGCAATACGATGCGTATATAACCGCTGATCCTCTTCTTCGCGCCGAGGCTGATCTGTTTTTAGCCCATCCGTCTACAAGAGTATTTCCACAGTGGAAAGCCTCGATGCCTTGACCAACGGGGAGTTGAACGGGCTTGGTAAATGTGCTCATTCCCAAACCGCTTTACGGTCGAGCAGCGCTTTTGCAGCTTGAGGCATGGGGAAATCGAGCATTTCGCAAAATGCATCGAAACCATCAGGAGAAAGATAGGTTGTTGACGCCTCGGCGATATCACGTGCGGAGCTCTCGTCAAGGTGAGCTGTGGCCCATTGGGTGAGAGTTTGGCCACGTAAGGCTGCGGCGCGCTCGTAAGTAAGGCGTTGACGTTCGGTCAACCTTAGATCCATGCGGCGTTGTTTCTCAATCGTTGGCATAGCAAAAACCTCCTTTGCACAATTGTACGGAATTATTCCGTACATAACAAGACGCAGAATTATGTCCTCGCTGAAGGGGGGGGCGAGGGGGAGGGGCGTATTTGGCTACTCGACCGTTACAGTGATGTTCTCGCGATGCGCGCGGATGACATCCCAGCTAAAGTGCTCGACCAGCTGCTCGGCAGAACGCGGCGTGGTGTCCGGTGCGATGCCCGTTTGCCCGGCGAGCCAGCCCAGCAGTGCCTCGGGTGTGCCAAAGCGGGTACGGAGCTCGCCCAGGTCTAGGTCGCGGTCGCGCTTGGAAAGGCGGCGGCCGTCCGGTGACATGAGCAGCGGAATATGTGCGTAGTGCGGTGTGGGCAGTCCCAGCAGATGTTGCAGATAGATCTGGCGCGACGTGGAACCAAGCAGGTCGCATCCGCGTACGATCTCGGTGACGCCCATGGCAGCGTCGTCGACCACCACGGCCAGCTGATAGGCAAACACGCCGTCGCTGCGGCGCACCAAAAAGTCGCCGCACTCGGTGGCGAGTGCCTCGCATTGGGCTCCGTACGTGCGGTCAACGAATTCGATCACGTCGCCGGCGAGGTCGTCGACGGCGGGCACGCGCAGGCGCGTGGCGGGAGCGCGCAGGGCACTGCGGCGGGCAACCTCCTCGGCAGAAAGGCCTCGGCAGGCGCCGCGGTAGATGGGCGTGCCGTCGCTGGCGTGCGGCGCGCTTGCGGTGTGGAGCTCGGCGCGCGTGCAAAAGCAGGGATAGGTGAGGCCGGCGTCTTGCAGCTGGTGCAGGGCGTCCTCGTACAAGTCCAGGCGATCGTGCTGGTAGTAGGGGCCTTCGTCCCACTCAAGCCCCAGCCAAGCCAGGTCGTCAATCAATTGGGCGGCAAGTTCCGGGCGCTTGCAGCGATCGTCCAGGTCCTCGATGCGCAACACGATGCTGCCGCCCTGGCTGCGGGCCGAAAGCCACGCACACAGGCAACTGAACACGTTGCCCAGGTGCATGCGGCCCGAGGGCGACGGGGCAAAGCGGCCCACGACGGGGGTGGGCGCTGCCGTTGCTGGTGCGTCCGCGGCGTGTGTTGCTATGTTGCATGCGTTGATATCCATGCGGACGAGTATAGCGCGGGGTGAGGTGGGGGAGACGCTGCCGTGGCCTGCAAGTTGCCGAGGCCGCGCGTTGCGCGTGCCGGACCACCGGCTCGATAGCTCGATCGCCGCCCGCCAGCCCAACCCCTCAAACGACAGAAACCCCGGCAGCTCTTCGCAACTGCCGGGGTCTCCGCGGAAAAGGGGGACATGATCCTCAAGCGAACGGCAAAGGGGCAAACCGTTTTCGCTCAACTGCTTTATGCCCCTCGCCCGCCGGCTTAATCGGCTCACGCCGCTCCCACACAAAGCCGCTACACCTGTGACGGAGCTGTGAAGTGGTATCTGTTGCTGGTACAGGCCATGCCAAGGAGTGTCCCAGGCTGCCGGCAGATAAGGAACGTCCCTAAGTGCCGGCGGCGGGCGTGACCTTTGTCCCGTTTTGACGCTCCGCTGACCTAGATGTTCGTCACATGAACCCGCAAACGTGGGACAATGACGCTACTGGTATCACAGACAAAGGATGTGCCTATGAACGCCCCCGTTGCCAAGCCCTGTCGGCAGCGCCACCTGTTTGCGCGATTCGCTTCCGTCTGCGCGCTCGTTGCGCTTGCGTTGTTGCTGCTGCCTGCCGCCGCGCACGCCGACGGCTACTCCATGACCCAAACCTATATCGGTGCCACGGTTGAAGCCGATGGCTCGCTGACCGTTGTCGAGGGTCGCCAGTTTGATTTCGACGACGACATCAACGGCGTGTTTTGGGAGATCAATACGGGCACCAACCAGCAGGGCGGCACGGCGGGCGTCGACGTGCTGAGTGTCGAGGAAGAGGACACCGCGTTTAACAAAGTCGATAGCGCGAACAAGGGCGATTCTGGCGTCTACACGGTCGAGCAGACCGGTGACGGCGTAAGGATTAAGGTGTTCAGCCCCCACGAGAGCGGCGACAGCGCGATCTATTACGTGAGCTACACCATGACCGGTGCGGTTATGAACTGGGCCGATACCGCCGAGCTCTACTGGAAGTTCGTGGGCGACGGCTGGTCTGCGGATTCCGATGACGTTGAGATGGAAGTGCGCTTCGCAAATGCCGCTGCCGGGACGGCGGCCGTCAAGGGCGATAACTTCCGCGCATGGGGCCACGGCCCGCTGACGGGCGACGTGTCGCTCGATGAGGACGAGCCCATGGTCACCTATACCATTCCCTGCGTGCATCAGGGCGAATTCGCCGAGGCACGCATCGCCTTCCCCAGCGACTGGGTGCCGCAGCTTGCCGCCTCGGGCGAAGAGCGCATGTCAACGATCCTGAGCGAAGAGAAGGAATGGGCCGACGAAGCTAACGCCCGCCGCGCTCACGCTCGCATGATTGCCAATGCACTTGCCGTGCTAAGTGTTGTTGCGGCGGTGGCCTTTACCGGCACAATCGTTATGCTCAAGCTGCGCAAGCGCAAGCCCAAGCCGCTTTTCCAGGACGAATATTTCCGCGATGTGCCCTCGGCCGACCATCCCGCCGTGCTTTCGGCCCTCATGAGCTGGAACGAGGTGCCCGATCAGGCATATATCGCCACGCTCATGAAGCTCACTGACGACCGTGTGATCAAGCTGGAGCAGGCGACCGTGACCAAGGCCAAGAAGGGTCTGTTGGGGCGTGAAAAAGAAGAGCAGACGTATCGCGTGACGGTGAGCGATGCGGGCTGGAAGTCGGCCAAGGGCATTGACCACATGGTGCTCAAGGTCTTCTTTGCCGGTGCTAAGCCTGACGAGAACGGTGACCGTTCGCGCACGTTCGACGAGCTGCAGCACTACGTCAAGCAGCACGCTACACCCGTGGGTGATAAGCTCGAGGACTATCAGAACACCGTTAAGGGCAAGCTGGCCGATAGCGAGTACGTTGCCTCGGACGGCATTGTTGCAATGGTGTTTTGCCTGGTTCTTGGTATCCTGATTGCCTTTGTTCCCGTGGGATCCATCTTCTTTACCGATGGCGCACAGGCGAACATTACCGCCGCGGTTATCTCGGTGCCGATTGTGCTGGTGGGTATCGGCGTGGGCCTTACGTTCCGCCGCTTTACGCCGGAGGGCGCCGAGGTGGCGGCTCGCTGCAAGGCACTTAAGCATTGGCTCGAGGACTTTACGCGTCTAAAGGAAGCCGTCCCCGGCGATCTGGTGCTGTGGAACAAGCTGCTGGTGATGGGCGTTGCCCTGGGCGTTTCGAAAGAAGTGCTGCGACAGCTGGCCGAGGCCGTGCCGCCCGAGGTGCGCGAGGCCGACGGCTTCTACGACAATTATCCCTGCTACTGGTGGTACTACCATCATTACGGTATCGAGTCTCCGCTCGATACGTTCGATGACGTGTATCACGAGAGTATCCGTGAGCTGGCGTCGAGCTCCGACAGCTCGAGCGGCGGCGGAGGCGGTGGCTTCTCGGGCGGCG
Source organism: Collinsella sp. (assembly GCA_046883645.1). Lineage (GTDB taxonomy): Bacteria > Actinomycetota > Coriobacteriia > Coriobacteriales > Coriobacteriaceae > Collinsella. Next base: position 21,322 of record JBKTBE010000019.1, read on the forward strand.
GAGGCGGCGGCGTCGGCGGAGGCGGCGGCGTCGGCGGAGGCGGCGGCGGAACGTTCTAGCGAGTTCTGATTTTTGGGATGGATCTTCTCCGGCGACTGCCGACGGATCCATCCCATTTTTATGCGCTACCTACGAAGACTGTCCCCAACGACTAGTCACTGGGAACGTTCCTAAATGACTAGGTATGGCTGCCGGGTTTAGGCTGTTAGGTCGAGTTCGTAGAGGAAGCTTTCGCGCGGCATGTCGTGACGACGCTCTTCGCGGTTGGCGCGGTGCGTGGCCGTGCGCTTAAAGCCGTGCAGCTCGTAGAACTTCCACGAGCAGTTAGAGTCGGTGTACAAGTGCGCCCTTGTCGCCCCGCGCGAGGACAGGTACGAGACCGCGGCATCGAGCAAAACCGAGCCAACGCCCAGGCCATGGACATCGGGATCGACGGCGAGCAGCGTGACTTCGTTGTCGTGCGGCAACGGGCTGCTCTCGAGCAGGCGGTTGTTGGTTCGAATGGTGGCGCGCACAAACGAGAGATACTCGGCGCAGGCATCAGGCTCCAGCTCGCGCATCTGCGAAAGCAGCGCGCGTTCGGTATCCATCCAGTGTTCCTTAACGGTGGCGCCGGAACTCTGTCCCGCACGCGCGAGCGAAATGCCACGCGCCTGACCGTCGATTACGGCAACCTGCGAAAACGTCGATGACGAAAGGCAATAGGCGAGGTCGCACGCGGCCTCAAGGCGGTTGTACTCATCGTTATCCGAATTGTTATGCCAAAGGTGCTGCAGAATCAGCGCGATGGCGTCGAAGTCTTCGGTATCAAACGGTCGGTAGAGAACCCGCGAGACCATGGTGCCTCTTTCTTTTGCGGATGCATATCGAGCACAGTTCTACCACGCCATTGGCATCTAATTATGGTGCCCCTGTGTTCCATCAACTCACCGCGGCAAGCGCCGCACCCAAACCATCCGCTCGCGAGCTTTTTCTGCACATGCCGCCGTTGCGGGGTGCATCGATGCGCTCGATGCGCTACATTGAATCAGTATTTTCAATGCCGCTGCGCGAGCGCTGCAGATCGACGTATCACCGACTCACAGAGCACGGCGGCGTACCAGACAGGAGGACTGCATGGGATCTGATGTGAAGATCGCACGCGCGTTGATCTCGGTTACCGATAAGACGGGTGTCGTCGATTTCGCACGGACGCTGGTTGACGACTTTGGCGTCGAGATCATCTCTACGGGCGGCACGGCTCGTGCCATCGAGGACGCGGGCGTTCCCGTAACCCCCATCGAGGAGTTCACGGGCTATCCCGAGATGATGGACGGCCGCGTTAAGACACTGCACCCCAAGGTTCACGGCGCGCTGCTTGCCCGCCGCGATTCCGAGCAGCACATGCAGGAGGCCGCTCAGCACGGCATTAAGCTGATTGACCTGGTCGTCGTCAACCTGTACGAGTTCGAGAAGACCGTCGCCAACCCCGAGGTCACCTTCGCGGACGCCATCGAGCACATCGACATCGGCGGTCCCTCCATGCTGCGCTCTGCCGCCAAGAACGCCGCGAGCGTCACCGTCATCTCCGACCCGGCCGACTACGACGCCGTCCTGGCCGAGATGCGCGAGACCGGCGGCTGCACCACGCTTTCCACCCGTCGTCGTCTGCAGGTGAAGGTCTACCAGACCACCGCCGCCTACGACACGGCCATCTCCCGTTGGCTCGCCGCCCAGGCAAGCGACGTGGCGGACACCTCTGCCAAGCTCGAGATCTCGCTGGAGAAGGTCGATGACCTGCGCTATGGCGAGAACCCGCAGCAGAAGGCCACGGTCTATCGCTTTGCCGAGGGCTGCGAGAACACCGCGAGCTCGCAGTTCCCGCTCGTGGGCTCCGAGCAGATCCAGGGCAAGCCGCTCAGCTACAACAACTATCTGGATGCCGACGCCGCCTGGAACCTGGTCCGCGAGTTCGACGAGCCGGCCTGCGTGATCCTCAAGCACCAGAACCCCTGCGGTTCCGCCGTTGCCGAGGACATCACGGCCGCCTACGATCGCGCCTTCGCCTGCGATCCCAAGAGCGCCTTTGGCGGCATCATCGCCTGCAACCGCGAGGTTCCCTTTGAGCTGGTTGAGCACTTTGCCGATCAGAACAAGCAGTTCGTCGAGGTCATCATCGCCCCGAGCTACACCGACGAGGCGCTCGAGCGCATGGCCAAGCGCCCCAACCTGCGCGTGTTGGCTACCGGCGGCGTGGACCACGGCGCCCAGGTGGAGCTGCGCTCCGTCGACGGCGGCATGCTGGTGCAGGAAGTCGACCACGTGACCGAGGACCCCGCGACCTTTACGTTCCCCACCGACCGCAAGCCCACCGACGCCGAGATGGCCGAGCTCGAGTTTGCCTGGAAGGTCTGCAAGGGCGTCAAGTCCAACGCCATCCTGATCTCCAAGGGCAAGGCCGGCATTGGCATGGGTCCGGGTCAGCCCAACCGCGTTGACTCCGCACTGCTGGCCTGCGAGCGCGCCGAGGACTTCTGCGAGCGCGAGGGCGTGGAGAAGGGCGGCTTTGCCTGTGCAAGCGACGCGTTCTTCCCGTTCCGCGACAACGTCGACGTGCTTGCCGCGCACGGCGTGACCTGCATCATTCAGCCCGGCGGCTCCAAGCGCGACGACGAGAGCATCCAGGCCTGCAATGAGCATGGCATCGCGATGGTGTTCACCGGAGCCAGGCATTTCCGTCACTAAGTTCCGCCCTGGGACAAAATAATCTCTGCAAAAGACGGCTGCTCCGTTTGGAGGGCCGTCTTTTTGGTATAAGAGGACGGAATGACTAACACGAAAGGTACAACCATGCCCCAGATTGATGATGCCGAGCTGTTTGGCAATGCCGAGGATCAGCGTGCGTACGAGGACTTTTGCGCCAATCAGGAGGCGGTCGAGAAGTTCACGCTCGACAAGCCCGCGCTTGTCTGCCGTTGGCGCATGTCCAACAAAAAGGTGCCCATGCTCAACCGCCACATTCGCGCACTGTCCGAGCGCCTGGTGCAGGGCGAGCCGCTTACCCATAACATGCTCAGCTGGGCTAAACAGCACGTTGAGTGGTCGCTTGCCGAGGGCGATTACACTGCGCACGACGGCGTACTCATGCTGGTGATCGACGTCAATGGCAACGCCGCCATGACGGTGGGCGAGTACGAGCCGCTGGCCGATACGTCGGCTAAGGCGCTACGTGCCCGCTCCGCCGAGGCCCGCTCCGAGGCCGACGAAACCGGCGTGGCGCCCGAGCTGCTCGCCGCCGTCGATAACGGCGAGCTGGCCTTTGTGGCGCCGGCGGACGAGTGCCTGTGCGGCACGGCGACGCTCATCGAGCAGCTGGCCCAGACCAAGGGCATCCCGGTCACGCGCGTAGACATTCCCGCGCAGCTCAAGGGTGCGCTGTTTCTGGTGAGCGACGAGCACGGTGTGGTTGCCGCCGCCGACTCCGACGCCGCCGACTCCGACGCCGCCACGGTCGCCTTCTTCGCCGAAGGCTACGAAAAGCTCCGTGCCCGCCGCTAAATGATGTTTCTGGGACGGGGATTAAAAACTCATTTAATTCCCGTGCTCGTCGCGAGCGAGAGGCAAGCCTCTGCCACTCGCGAACAGTTCTGTCACTTTGGTGCCGCGTGAGGCGCGTATCTGCGGATCCGCGGTCATAATGGGGCAAGACAACCAAGAGGGGGGCGGAATCCATGGCGCTAATCTATATCGTTGAGGACGACGAGCCCATTCGTCGTGAGCTTGCCGACATCCTTGCCCGTGCCGGTTTTGAGGTCGAGGCCTGCGAATCGTTTGAGCATGTCTCGCGCGATATTCTCGCCGCCGCGCCCGACCTGGTGCTGCTCGACCTCACGCTTCCCGTCAAGGACGGCCAGCATATCTGCCATGAGGTTCGCCGCGAATCCGAGGTTCCCATCATCGTCCTCACGTCGCGCGCGACCGAGATCGACGAGGTCATGGCCATGACGCTTGGCGCGGACGACTTTGTTCCCAAGCCCTACAGCGCCCGTGTGCTCGTGGCGCGCATCAATGCCTTGCTGCGTCGCACCGCGGCGGCGGGCGAGCGCAGCACGCTCGTCCACAAGGGACTGGAGCTCGACCTCGCACGCTCCATGGTCACCAACACGCAAACGGGCACCAGCACCGAGCTCACAAAAAACGAGCTGCGTATTCTCTCGCTGCTTCTGAGCCGCGCGGGCAAGATTGTTTCGCGCTCGGCCATCATGCAGGATCTGTGGGACTCCGACGCCTTCGTGGACGACAATACGCTTACCGTCAACATCAACCGCCTGCGCACCACGCTCGAAAAAATCGGCATCAAGGGGTATTTGACGACGCACCGCGGCCAAGGCTATTCGGTCTAGGGGCCGGCTATGTCGTTTGCCAAGTTCTTTAAAGACGCGCTGCTTCCCGTCGCCGTGTGGACGTGCGGCGTGCTGCTGAGCTGCTTTGTGCTGACGGTCGCCGGTGCACCCGTTTCTATCGTGGTCGTGGCGGTTGGCGTGTCCTTTATCTTTGGTATGCTCGGCATCGTGATCGAGTACGCTCGCCGTCGCCGTTTTCTGCGTCAGTTGGAGCGCGCGGCAGAGGAGCTCGAGAGTCCTGCATGGGTGCAGGAGATGGTGCAATGCCCGACCTATGCCGAGGGCGAGCTCGAATACGAGGTCTTGCGCCGGGTGGGCAAAGCCGCCTGCGACGAGGTTGCCGAAGGCAGGCGTCAGACCGATGACTATCGCGACTATATCGAGAGCTGGGTCCACGAGGCCAAGCTGCCCCTGGCGGCGGCTCACCTGATTTTGGAAAACCTGGACAGCAGCGAAGACGACCTGTCGCGCGTGGACGACCTGGCACGCGAACTTGCCCGCGTGGAGCGCTATATCGACCAGGCGCTGTACTACGCGCGCTCGGAAGTCGTGGAGCGCGACTACCTGATTCGCCGCTGGGATCTCAAAACCTTGGTGACGGGCGCGATTAAAGCCAACGCGCGCGAGCTCATTGCGGCGCATGTGGCCCCGGTGTGCGAGAACCTCGACTTCGAGGTCTTTACCGACGAGAAGTGGCTCGAGTTTATTCTGGGCCAGCTCATTCAGAACAGCATTAAATATGCGTGCGAGGACGGCGCGAAGATCGTGTTTTCGGGCGCGTTGCTGGACGAGGGCCTGGCAAGCGAGCGCATCGAGCTTATCGTTGCGGACAACGGCTGCGGCGTGAGCGCGGCCGACCTGCCGCGTGTGTTCGAGAAGGGTTTTACCGGCGACAACGGCCGCACCACCAAGCGCGCAACGGGCATCGGTCTCTATCTGGTGGCGCGCCTGTGCTCCAAGATGGGCATCGACGTCACCGCAGCATCCGACTCCGGCAAAGGCTTTGTCGTCACGTTTGCCTTCTCAACCAACAAGTTCCAATACTTTGAGTAGGCGGGCCGTCTTGCGGCACGGACGGCTGTGTTCCCGAACGTGAACTTAGCTAAGGCAATTGGCGCCATGTTCCTGAACGTGAACACAACTATGGGGCTCAAATGAATCCCCCATAACAAAAACGTGCCGCCCCAAACGGGGCGGCACGCCATTCCTCTATTCAGCCAACTCGTTGAAGCAAGGCTGCGAAGGCCGCGGGGCCGGGAGGGGTTTCCTAAGGGCACATCCCGCAGCCGCAACGCGGCGAGGACGTGCCCGTGGAAACCCCGCAGGCCCCGCGGCCGGTGGGAGCAACGCTACTTTACGACCAAAATGTCGCAGTCCGTATTGCGCAGCAGGAACGTCGAAATCGAACCCAGCAGCGCATACTTGATCGAGGACAGGCCGCGGGCGCCGCAGAGCACCAGGTCGGGCTTGACCACGTCGAGCATCTCGTCCTTGAGGCTCGCGAATACGACCGGCGCGAATCATGACCTCGACCTCGGGAATATCGGGATTGGCCTTGGCCTCCTCGAGCTGCTTGGCAATGGAGTTGTTAAAGGCCTCCTCTAGGCCGTTGACCAGGTCGACCGGGTAGGAGCCGGCGCTCTCGAGCGCCGTGGAGTCAATCACGTGACCAATAATCAGCTTGGCACCGTTGTTTGCGGCGACCTTGATGGCGCGTGCGAGCACAAAATCCTGCTGCTCGGTACCGTCGAGCGAAACAAATACCTTGGTGTAGCCCTCGTTCATGGTTTCCTCCTTGGTCTATCGCACGGGCGTGGGGCTCGTGCGTCGGGCGGGCGCGGGTGCGTTGGCCGCCGGACACTTTACCTTGTTGCAGTTATACCCAAGGATTTCGGTTTGACCGCTCGCAATTCTGTGAACGGGCGAGTTTTTTGGTAAGGGTAGGCGTGGGTGCGCCGCTAACGGTTGATAATGGGACATCGCCCGCATCGTCCGCAGAACATCTACCGGCGGGTGTCAAACGAGGGGGTCCCTTTGGATATTATCGAGCTTCTAAAATCTGCCTTCATGGGCCTGGTCGAGGGCATCACCGAATGGTTGCCGGTTTCGTCGACGGGCCACATGATCTTGGTGGACGAGTTCGTCAAGATGAACGTGAGCGAGACGTTCTGGAATATGTTCCTGGTCGTGATTCAGCTTGGCGCCATTCTAGCCGTCTGTGTGCTGTTCTTCCACGAGCTCAACCCGTTCTCGCCTAGCAAGGGCAAGGAGGGCCGTCGCGACACCTGGGTGCTGTGGGGCAAGATCGTGCTCGGCTGTATTCCCGCCGCGGCGATTGGCCTGCCGCTCAACGACTGGATGGAGGAGCATTTCTATAACGCTCCCGTCGTGGCGCTGGCGCTCATCGTGTACGGCGTGCTGTTTATCGTGATCGAGAACTGGCGCGCGAGCAAGCGCGAGGAAATGGCCGTTGCCGGTTCGTTTGGTTCGCGTGCTGTGGTGTCGGGTGGACGTCCCGCCGGTGCGCACTTTGCGGCGCCCGCCACGGCTACCGCTGAGGATGAGGACGATGACGAGAATCTGGACTTTGGTTCCATCGCCACGTTCGAGGATCTAAGCTGGAAGACTGCGCTGGGTATCGGCTGCTTCCAGGTGCTTTCGCTGGTGCCTGGTACGTCTCGCTCCGGTTCTACCATCATCGGCGGCCTGCTGCTGGGCTGCACGCGTTCGGTGGCGTCCAAGTTCACGTTCTTCCTGGCCATCCCTGTCATGTTTGGCGCGAGTGCGCTCAAGCTGGTCAAGTACTTCATCAAGGGCGGCACGTTCGGCACCAACGAGGTCGCTATCTTGGGCGTGGGCTGCGTTGTGGCCTTTGTGGTTTCGCTCATCGCCATCAAGTGGCTCATGGGCTTCGTTCGCCGTCACGACTTTAAGTGCTTCGGTGCTTACCGCATCATCCTGGGCATCGTAGTGCTCGCATACTTCTTCGTTCTGGAGCCGATGCTCGGCCTTTAACTTAGTCGACGCTGCGCGGCGGCCAGGGCGACAACTTGTTATTCAAAGAGGGCGGCATGACCAAAAGGTCTATGCCGTCCTCTTTTTTGGGCGATGGGGTGGGCCCGATGGTGACGAACGGAGTCGTGGTGTGATTTGCGTCGGTGTCCGCGCGGCTCGGTATACTGGTACGGCTCAAACTATGGCGCCGCCCGCAGGCGCGCCGTCCGTCAGATGAGGAGTCGCCCATGACCCAGCCCTTGCCCTGGGAAAAGAACGCCGCGGTACCCGTGCCGCCCGCGCCGGAACCCGTGCCGCTCGATGCATACACCGCCCCCGCTGCGCCGGAGCCCGAGCTCGTTCCGCTCGACATCTACGACGCTCCCGCGCCGGCGCCCAAGCCCGCCAAGCCGCTCGTCGACATCGACAGCCTTAATCCCGCCCAGCGCGAGGCGGTCCTGTCCACCGAGGGCCCGTTGCTGGTGCTCGCCGGCGCCGGTTCGGGCAAGACCCGCGTCTTGACCTTCCGCATCGCACATATGCTCGGCGACCTGGGTGTTAAGCCTTGGCAGGTTCTTGCCATTACGTTTACCAACAAGGCCGCGGCAGAGATGCGCGAGCGTCTGGCGGCACTCATTCCCAGCGGCACCCGTGGCATGTGGGTGTGCACCTTCCATGCTATGTGCGTGCGCATGCTGCGCGAGGACGCCGACCTGCTGGGCTACACCGGTCAGTTCACCATCTACGATGACGATGACTCAAAGCGCATGGTGCGTGACATTATGCAGGCGCTCGGCATCGAGCAAAAGCAGTTCCCCATCAACATGATCCGCAGCAAGATCAGCTCGGCCAAAAACGCCATGATCGGCCCCGAGGACATGCTCAAGAGCGCCGATAGCCCCAACGACAAAAAGGCCGCGCAGGTCTACCTAGAGCTGGAGCGCCGCCTGCGCGCCGCCAATGCGATGGACTTCGACGACCTGCTCGTGCGCGCGCTCGAGCTGCTGCGCACCCGCCCCGAGGTGCTCGACAAGTACCAAGAGCGCTTCCGCTACATTAGCGTCGACGAGTATCAGGACACCAACCACGTCCAGTACGAGATCGCCAACCTGCTGGCCGCCAAGTACCAAAATCTCATGGTCGTGGGCGACGATGACCAGTCCATTTACAGCTGGCGTGGCGCCGACATCACCAACATCCTGGACTTTGAGAAGGACTTTAAAAACTGCAAGACCGTCAAGCTGGAGCAGAACTATCGCTCCACGGGTCACATCCTGAGCGCCGCCAATGCCGTGGTGCGCCACAACTCGCAGCGCAAGGACAAGCGCCTGTTTACGGCCGAAGGCGATGGCGAGAAGATCCAGGCCTTCCAGGCAAGCGACGAGCGCGACGAGGGCCGCTGGATTGCCGGCGAGATCGAGAAGCTGCATGCCAAGGGTACGAGCTACGACGACATCGCCGTCTTCTACCGCACCAACGCCCAGTCGCGTATCCTCGAAGATATGTTCCTGCGCGCGGGCGTGCCCTACAAGATCGTGGGCGGCACGCGATTCTTCGACCGTGCCGAGATCCGCGACGTCATGGCCTACCTCAAGATGATCGTGAACCCGGCCGACGAGATGAGCGTCAAGCGCGTCATCAACACGCCGCGTCGTGGCATCGGCTCTACCTCGATCCAAAAGATTGAGCAGCTGGCACGTGACAACCGTTGCTCGTTCTTCCAAGCTTGCGAGATCGCGTGCGCCGAGACGGGCATGTTTAGCGCCAAGGTGCGCAACGGCCTGTCGAGCTTTGTGGCGCTGGTGCGCGAGGGCCGGCGCATGGACGGCGAGCTCAAGGACGTCGTCGAGATGATTGTCGACAAGACGGGCCTGCTGCAGGCTTTCCGCGCCGAGGGCACCATGGAGTCCGAGAGCCGCGCCGAGAACATCCAGGAATTCCTGGGTGTCGCTGCCGAATTTGAGGAGACGCACGAGGATATCGAAGGTACGCTCGAGAGCTTGGAAGAGCTGCGCGCTGCCGGTGTTGCCGATGTGCCTGTCAGCGCCGAGCCCGAGCCCGTCGTGGTGAGCGCGCCTGCGCCCGAACCGGGGCCGTCTGCCCCGGTATCCTCGTTTGAGGCGCTCGTTGGTGCGCGTGACGCCGCGGGCTCCAATCCGCTCGATAGCTTGGCCGCTCCGGCGCTGTCTCCGCAGGATGCCCTGGCCGCCGCCATCGCGGGCAACGCGTATGCCGTGCCAACAGAGTTGCCGGCGGGTGCCGTGCATGCCGACGAGATCGAGCGCACCTACGGTCCGCTCACCTGTAAGGCGCTGCCGGCGCTCATGGAGTGGCTGGCCTTGCGCTCCGACTTGGATTCCCTGGCCGGCGAGACGCATGCCATCACCATGATGACCATCCACTCCGCCAAGGGCCTGGAGTTCCCGGCGGTGTTCGTGGCCGGCATGGAGGAGGGTATCTTCCCGCACGTGCACGACTTTGGCGGCGGCGATGACCCGGGCAAGCTCGAGGAGGAGCGTCGCCTGGCCTACGTCGCCATCACGCGCGCCCGTAAGCGCCTGTTCTTGACCTATGCGGCCACGCGTCGCACCTACGGCTCGACCTCTGCCAACCCGCGCTCGCGCTTCCTCAACGAGATTCCGTTTGAGGATATCGAGTTTAGCGGCATCGGTTCTGCCGGTTTTGAGGGCACGGGCTGGGAGAAACGCGGCGACCGTCACGGCACCTTTGGCTCGGGCATGGGCTCGGATATGTACGGCGGCAAGGTGTTTGGTTCGCATACGCGCTCGACCGGCGGTTCCGGTTCGCGCGGTGGATCGGTTTTGACGATTTCTTTGGCGGCAGCAGCTACGGGACCGAGCGCCATCGTGGGGTCTCGCCCGACGCCGGCCGTGTTGCCTCGACCTTTGGTTCGGGTGCGCCGCGAGCCAAAAAGCCGTCATCTAAGGTGTCGCCGACAGTGGAGCGCAAGGTCGATCGCGCTAGCGCGTCGCAGGACTTTGCCGCAGGCGATACCGTGAGCCACAAGACCTTTGGCACGGGTACCGTGATCTCGGTCGTCGGAGACATGATCGAGGTTCAATTCGAAAAGACCGGCCAGACCAAAAAGCTAATGAAAGGTTTTGCACCGATCGTCAAACTGTCGTGATCCCGGCGGACCTGGGCGGGCGTATGGGGCAACATCGCCTGCTCGGGCAGTCCTGCTCGCACGGAGAGCACATTAAGTGC
>JBKTBE010000020.1:0-31248 GCA_046883645.1 Collinsella sp.
ACCCTAGCCGGGGCGATTGATGCTCAAGAGTGGCCAATTCGGGACGGTTGCCCCTGGCCGCTACGACGCCAGTGTGGCAATGACGGCTTCGTCGCCGGCGTATATGAGGGTGTTGCCGTCGGGGATGATGGTTTGGCCTTCGCGCTTGAGCATCACCACAATAAATGGGTGCTTGCCTTGCGGCACGTCGCGCAGGCGCTGGCCGGCCAGGCGACCGTGGGGCGTCACGGTGACCTCGCGCAACGTAACCTCGGCACGCTCTTCGAACGTCGGCGCAACCATAACCAGAAGGTCGCCTTCTTCAATTACGGTATCGCCGTTGGGCAGCACCGGGTGCGCACCGTCACGAAGCACCAGGACCACGAGCATGTCCGTTGCGCTGCCAATATCGGCGAGCGAGCGTCCGGCAAACGGATGTCCCGCGCCCACCTTGAGCTTGACAAACGACATGCCGTCCTCGTCGCGGTAATCGTTAAAGGTGCGGCGCACGTCGCCTTCCGCGTCGATCATGTCGAGCTTCTTTGCCACCGCCGGTAGCAGCGATCCCTGCACCACAATGCTCGACACGGCAATCACAAACACCAGGTCAAACAGGTCGTGCCCACCGGGAACACCGGTCACCACGGCAAAGAGGCTAAATACGACCGAAGCCGCGCCGCGCAGACCCGCCCAGCTTACGAGCGCAACCTGGCGGGGGTTCGTTCTAAACGGAGCCAGCAGCATGCCCACGGCGATGGGGCGGCTCACGAAGAGCATGAACGTCATGAGCGCCAGGCCCGGCAGCAGCATTTGCGGCAGGCGTGCGGGCGTCACGAGCAGGCCGAGCAAAAAGAAAATGGTCATCTCGGCCATCTCGGTAAGGGTGTCAAAGAAGTGCGCCATCTCGACCTTGCCGGTGATGTCGCTTGCACCCAGCACAATGCCTGCCAGGTATACGGCCAAAAAGCCGTTGCCGCCCAGATAGCTCGGCAGCGCGTAGGCGACGATCGCCACGGCGAACAAAAAGATAGTCTGCGCGCCCTCGGCTGTTGCACGCGCGCGATCGATTAGGCGACTGGATGTCCAGCCGATGACGAGGCCCAGCCCCACGCCCAGGATGATTTGCTTGGCCAGCAGCATGGGAATGTCGATATTGCCGCTAGCCGCGAGGGTGGCGAATACCGCGGTGAGCATGTAGGCGACGGGGTCGTTGGAGCCCGATTCCACCTCGAGCAGCGAGTCGGTGCCACCTCTCAGCGATAGGCTGTGCTCGCGCAGCACGCTAAAGACGCTGGCCGCGTCGGTGGATGCCACGACCGAGCCCAGCAGCAGGCCGCCGATCCAGTCGAAGCCCAGTACAAAGTGCGCGAACACGCCGGTGATGCCAGCGGTGATAACGACGCCGAGCGTGCTCAGCAGTACCGCGGGTGCGGCGACGGGTTTGGCACGGTCGATGTTGGTGTTAAAGCCGCCGTAGAACATGATGAACAGCAGTGCCGTGCTGCAGACGGTTTCGGTGAGCGCGTAGTCGCTAAAGTCGATGTGCGCCGGCCCGTTGACGCCCAACAGCATGCCAAGCGCGATAAAGATGAGCAGGGTGGGGAAGGGGAGCTTTTTTCCGACGGGTTTGATGGTCAGGCACAAAATGATGACGAGGCCGATAAAGAGAAGTATCTGGTTCATGGATAGTGTCCGCTCCTGGGTGGCTGGCGTGGCACGGTCAGTTGTCTGCGGTTATTTGTACCCAAAGGTGGTGGGTTTACGGTGGTGGATTGCGGGCATGCGCATTTTCGACACGAGGCTGCGGCGTGTGCGACGCTGATCGGGGAGCAGCTGCCGGCGGTGCACCGTGAACGGCGCGCGTGGACGCATGGGCGCTAACGACCGTTGGCGACGCGCGGCCCTTCCCAGCTTTATTGCAACGGAGTACAATGGGTAACGTTTAAGTTCAACTTGAAGTTTTAGTCGCGGCTCCAGGCTTCGGCGGCAAGGTAGGGAAAGGCGTTCCATGGCGATCTATGTGACATCTGATGCTCACGGACACGTACGTGCGCTTGACGAGGCCCTGTCCAAGATTTCGCTGGCGTCCGAAGATACGCTGTACGTGCTGGGCGACATGATCGACCGCGGTCCCGATCCGGTCGGCGTTATTAAGCTCGTGCGCTCGCTGCCCAACGCCCACGTGCTCAAGGGTAATCACGAGCAGATCATGCTCGATGCCATCATTGGTCAGGATCCGCTCGATGCCGAGACCTGGGATATCAACGGTGGCTGGACGACGCGCGAGCAGCTTAACGACATGGAATTTGAGGCGTACGAGGAGCTTGTGCGCTGGATGGCCGGGTTGCCGCTGTATGCGGTGGCCGAGACCGATGAGCGCCCGTACCTGCTGGTACATGCCGGCATTGAGACTGAGGCGGCCCGGGCTTTTTTGCTTGAACACGACGTGGATTGTGCCGATGGTGCCGGAGCGGTTGGCGCCGATCGCGAACTGCTGAAGCAGATGCTTGCCGTGCAGTCGTCCGATGACCTGCTGTGGATTCGTCATGGCTATTGGGATGCGCCGACGGGTTTGCTTTCTGCCGAGGGCAAGGGTCCGGTCGTGGTGAGCGGCCACACGCCAACGGTGTCGCTCGGGCGTTATTGCGAGGTGGGCGGCCTGGCGGGACTCGACGAGGAATCGGGGCGCGGAAAGATTGTGCGCCTGGGCGGCGAGGATACCGCCGGCGTTCCCGACCGCATCGACATCGACTGCGCCGCCGCCACCGGCTCCGAGTTCGGCCGCGTGGGCATCCTGCGCCTGGATGATGGTGCGGAGTTCTATGCGAACATTCTGCCCGGCGAATAATCGGTGCAAAGGGTAGCTAGTTTGGGACGGGGCTTTTTGACTACTTTTGCCCCTCTGCCTGTCAAATGATTTTTCTGGGACGGGGATTACATAATCATTTGGCTGCCCGCTGGCTAAGTGAGTAGACTTTTTTGGAAATGCCGAGCACCCAACATATTTGTCTCAACAAAACCGCAGGTCACAGACTTGTGCTTTGTCGGTGTGGTCGGGGATTCGGTAAAAGTCTACTCACTTAGTTTTGCGTGATGCATATTGTCCGCAACGAGACCGCAGCCGGGGTGATTCCATCGCAAATTCCGGTACCGGGGGCAGCTAATTAGGCGCCGTACGGGTTCCGGTCGCGCTCGATTCGTTGGCGGATGTGGGCGTACTCGATTATCAGCAACACCAGCAGTAGGGCCATGACTGCCAGGTAGCTCACCACGGCGCCCATCAGGCCCAGCAGGTTGATCAGAATCACCGGGAGCACCACGCTCATGGCAAAGCAGATCAGGTAGATCTTGGTGACGTCTCCAGCGTGGCGCAGCACCGTGATAATGGCGTAGATAAAATCGATGGCCGCGGTTACGCCGCCGGCGACGACCATCAGCAGCGCCAATGTGCGGTAGCGCTCAAAGTTGAGGCCATACATAAAGCTCATGAGGGGAATGCCGGGGCCTGCCATAAATGCGGCGCACACGCCGGTGATGGCCACGATCAGCGCCATAACGGCAATAATGATCAAGTCAAAACGGCGGCGTTTGCGCGGGTTCGCCCAAATGCTCGACAGACGCAAAAGCTGCGGTTTGTAGACAAATCCGATGCTCAGCAAAATAGCCTGCGCCGGAAAGAACAGGGCATTAAAGTACAGCTGGTATTTGTAGGCCAGCGTGCCTTCCATCACAAACTTGGGCATGCTCTCGATGAGGTTGAACAGGAACAGTGCACCAAAGAGCGGGGCGCACTGGACAAATAGGTGGCCGACCTCGCGCAGGCTCACACGGCGCGATTTTTCGGTCTCGAGCAGGGCGAGCGGCGCGGTGACCAGCACGAGCGAGGCGATGGCGGTGACACCCATGGCCATGGCCGCGATGGGCATGCTGCGCGTAAGGAACAGCGCCACGCTGAAGACCGCGATGACGCCGACGGAGCGTAGCGTTTGACTCATTCCAGCCAAGTAGAGCTTGTCGGCCTGCTGCAGGCGGCCTTCGTACACGTCGGCGACGCCGTCGATGACCTTATACAGGTAGACGCCCAGGCCGATCGTCGCCATCTGCGCGTCATAGCCGCGGGCGCTGCTATACATGAGGCCGCAGCCTAGGGCGAGCGCTCCGCAGATCCAACGATTGAGCTGGTAGGAGGCGAAGGAGGTTTTTTCGTCGATGTCCGAGACCTGAAAGTTGCGCACGCCGTAGTTGCACGCGATCATGATGAGCGTGCCGGTAACAAAGGCGATGGAGAACTTGCCGGCCTCCTCGGCGCCCACGAGCTGCGTCGACACAATGGTGAGCAGCGGAAACGCCATGCCCCATACGGCGGTGCCCAGGGTGTTCCAAAGATAGTCGCGACTGGTGGCGTGCTCCTCGTATTCCGCTTCCTGCATGGAGAAGCCGCCGCCGTAGACGGCGCCGAGCAGACGGTTCCACCAAGCGTTGACCATGCGGCGGACGGGGCCGGGCTTGCGATCGCGTTCGCGCCGGCGACGTGTGGCTTGGCTGCTATCGGGCCCGCCGGCGTTGCGCTGACTCAGCTCTTGGATGCGTGCGAGTTCCTCGGCAGTGTGCGAGGCAGGGAAGAGGCCGTTCTCGATGCGGCCGCCTTGGGCCTTCGCGGCGCCGTCTCTCGATGCAGCGGGGTTGGAGACGCCGTTGCGGCGGGCGATGGCGCGGCGAATGCTATCGAGGGGCGTGATGCTCAAAGCGGAGTCCTTTCTATTGCTGCGCTTTAGTATAGACGCGACGGTGTTCGCTCGTGTTTTTGAACAGGTCGTTCAATAATTTCGGCGGGCGGCTGTAATTTGTCGGTAAACGTGCGGTATCCTGTTGAAGTTTTGTGACCCCCCGATGCCGCTTGCGCGGTACCAAGGAGTTTTTACCCATGGATGTCGCTGCGTTTTTGCTGGCTCTTGTGCCGATCATCTGGCTCGTCGTGATGCTGCTGTGTTTTAAATGGCCAGCTTGGAAAGCCGCTATCGGATCGTTCGCCCTTTCGTGCGTGCTCGCCTTTGCGTGGTGGCACCTGCCGGTGGCGCAGATTGCCTCGGCCTCACTCGAGGGTTTTCTGATGGCCCTGTGGCCCATCGTGTTGGTGATTATCGCCGCGGTGTTTACGTATAACCTGTGCGTGCGCACGGGTGCCATGGACGTGATCGGCAGTATGATCACCTCCATCAGCAGCGACCGCCGTCTGTTGGCGCTGCTCGTGGCTTGGTGCTTCGGCGGCTTTATGGAGGGCATGGCTGGCTTTGGCACTGCCGTTGCCATTCCTGCCGGCATGCTTGCTGGTCTGGGCTTTGAGGCCGTTCCCGCCGTGCTGATCTGCCTACTGGCCAACGGCGTGCCCACGCCCTACGGCTCCATTGGCATCCCCACAGTGTCCGTTGCCGACCTGGTGGGCCTGGATTCCCTGCATTTGGCGACCGTTCAGCTGGTGCAGCTCGCGCCCTTCTTTGTGGTGATGCCGCTGCTTATCGTGCTGGTTGCGGGCCGTGTCGCCGATGACCAAGGCAATGTTGCGAGCGTGAGCGAGCGCCTGCACGGCGTTGCCGGCGTTGCACTGCTTTCCGGTGTGTCCTTTGTGGGTGCGGCCCTGGTCGTTGCCATGTTTGTGGGTCCCGAGCTTGCCGTGGTCGTGGGCTCCATCGTGTCGCTCGCGCTGACTGCCGCGCTTGCCATGCGCGCCGAGAAGTCGGGGCATTTGGATGCGCGCTTCCATATGAATATCGATTCCGGCGAGCAGCTCACCCTTAAATCGGCGCTTTCGGCCTGGTCGTGCTTCATCCTGATTTTTGTGCTGCTGCTGTGTA
The DNA here is from genome assembly GCA_046883645.1 of Collinsella sp. Taxonomy (GTDB): domain Bacteria; phylum Actinomycetota; class Coriobacteriia; order Coriobacteriales; family Coriobacteriaceae; genus Collinsella. The sequence continues at coordinate 5,832 of JBKTBE010000020.1, forward strand.
CGTCCAACCTGCTGCCCGCCGTGCATGCTGCGCTTGCGCCCTTTGCAAGCCACGTGCAGGTGTATTGCGGCGAGAACCCCGGCACGCTTACGTTTTCGTGGATCAACACGCCGGGTGTTTGGATCTTCCTGGCCGCGTTTATCGGCGGTGCCATTCAGGGTGCTTCGCCGCGCATGATGAGCGAGGTGCTGGCCGCGACGGTGAAGCAGATGATGCCGACGGTGATTACCATGCTTTCGGTGCTGGGTTGCGCCAAGGTGATGGGCTATGCGGGCATGATCTCGTCGATCAGCGCGTTTTGCATTGCGGTCGCCGGTGGGTTGTACCCGATTCTGGCTCCGTGGATCGGCGCCGTCGGTGCGTTCGTGACCGGCTCGGGCACGTCGTCGGGCATGCTGTTTGGTCCCATTCAGAGCCAGGCCGCTTCGGCGCTGGGCGTGAGCGACTACTGGATGGTTGCGTTGAACGCCCTGGGCGTCGCCGCCGGTAAGATGATCTCGCCGCAGACCCTCGCCATTGGTCTTGCCGCCGTGCACGTGCGCGGAAAGGACGCCGAACTCCTGGGCGCGGTGCTGCCCTACGCTGCCGGCATGCTGGTCCTTATGAGCTCCATCGCCATGCTCGGCCAAGGCCTGCCGCTGTAGCCGGCACTTAGGGACGTTCCCTATGTGCCGGCACTTTGGGAACGTCCCCAAGTGCCGGCCTCTGGGGAGACTCCTTGGTTGTCGCCTGTTCAAGAGCGTCCCCAACGACTAGTCGTTTAAGAACGTCCCCAATGACTACCCAACGACTAGTCGTTTAAGAACGTCCCCAATGACTAGGCCGCTTGCGTGCGATTTTTGACCGTTGGGCGGGCGCTTCGCCGTTGCCGCAAAAACGTTTTTGCATATCGGGTACAACGGGCTTTACGTGAGTAAAGTGCGCGCCGCGTCCACGTGCCGCGTTTTTAAAGGAGGCCCCATGCCTGGTGTTACCCCTGCAGAAGTTCTGTCCAACTTTGGCATTACGCTGGTCGAAGACCCCGCCGAGAACCAGCCCCGCCTGCTGGTTGACCTGCCGGCAGCCGAGCTCGTCGAGTATGCCATTCGCCGCAACGAAGGCCGCATGGCCTCCAACGGCGCACTGGTGATCGAGACGGGGGAGCGTACCGGACGTTCGCCCAACGACCGCTTTATCGCTGACACCCCCGATGTTCACGACAAGATCGCCTGGGGTGCCGTCAACCGCCCGCTGCCGCTCGAGAGCTACGAGGCCATCAAGGCCGGCATCGTCGACTATCTCAACGAGCGCGATGTGTTCGTCACCCGCGGCATGGCCGGCGCCGACCGCAACCACACGCGCCGACTACTCGTCGCCTGCGAGCGTGCCAGCCAGGCACTCTTCATTAAGCAGATGCTCGCCCGCCCGCTCGCCCGCGAAATCGCGCGCACCGGCGAGCCGGACTTCTGCGTGCTCGCCGCGCCGGGCTACCAGTGCGATCCCGCCATCAAGGGCCTCAACTCCAGCGCCGCCGTGGTCATCAACTTCCAGGAGCGCGTGATTTTGGTCGCGGGTACCGGCTACTCCGGCGAGATCAAAAAGTCCATCTTCAGTGTCATGAATTACCTGCTGCCCGTCGAGGACGACGTGCTGCCCATGCATTGCTCGGCCAGCATGGATCCCGTCACGCACGAGACCGCGGTGTTCTTTGGCCTGTCGGGCACCGGCAAGACCACGCTTTCGGCCAACCCCACGCGCCTGCTGATCGGCGATGACGAGCACGGCTGGTCCGACATGGGCATCTTCAACATCGAGGGCGGCTGCTACGCCAAGTGCGAGGGCTTGGATGCGTTCCACGAGCCCGAGATCTTCAATGCCGTTCGCTTTGGCGCCATCTGCGAAAACGTGGTGCTCGACGAGGGCCGCAAGCCCAATTACGATGATATTTCGATCACGCACAACACGCGCGTGGCCTATCCCGTCGAGCATATCCCCAACGCGTGGACCAAGGGTATGGGCACCACCCCGAGCGTCGTGCTGTTTTTGACTTGCGATGCCTTTGGCGTGCTGCCGCCTATCTCGCGCCTGACGGCCGACGCAGCCATGTATCACTTTGTGACGGGCTTTACGGCCAAGATCCCCGGCACCGAGGTCGGCGTCACCGAGCCCACGCCCACGTTCTCCTCGCTGTTTGGCGAGCCGTTTATGCCGCTCGACCCCATGGTCTACGCTAAGATGCTCGGCGAGCGCATCGCCGACGGCCGCACGCGCGTCTACCTGGTCAACACCGGTTGGATTGGCGGCGGTTATGGCGTGGGCCATCGCATCGAGCTGGCCTACACGCGCGCCCTGGTCGCTCGCGCCCTCGACGGTACCATCGAGGACAGCGAGTTTGTGCACGACGATATCTTTAATGTCGACATTCCCACTACGTGCCACGGTGTGCCCGACGGCATCCTGGTGCCGCGCCAGTACTGGCAGAGCACCGCGCGCTACGACGAGGCAGCGCACAACCTGGCGGTGATGTTCGAGGAGAACTTCGAGAAGAAGTACTGCACCTTCCCGAGTCCGTCAAGGCCGCCGGCCCGCACGCCCAGGTGTCCGCCGAGGCCCGTCATCGCGGCCGCGGCCTGCTGGGACTCCGCCACTAGCGTCGCCTCAGATCCAAAACCACCATAAGGGGACAGACACCTTTGTGGTGGTTTTGCTCGCGTGGATGACTCGGATTACAATACGCCTGACATATCGTCCCCTTCTCCGGATGGGGACAGCGTAAGCGCTCTTGTGGCGGCACCGTAGGACTTTGAAGGTGGCCGCTGTTAGAGCGCTTTTTGTTTAGACGCCCTCGCTCGGGGGCGCACAGTGAAGGGAGAGCGTATGAAGGGCTTTATTGCCGAGGATTCTTTTTGGGAGCTGTTTCCGCAGGCGGCGGTCGGCGTCGTGGTCGTAAAGGGCATGAAGCCCGCGGCTCAGATTCCCCAGGATGACGTGGATGCGATCGCCGCGCTGCTTGACCGCGCCAACATCGATGCGGAGCACCATCTGACCAGCGACACCATCAGCGAGAACGCGCCGGTCAAGGCATGGCGCGAGGCCTACCGGCTGTTCAAGACTAAAAAGGGCGCGCGTTGCTCAGTTGAGAACCTTCTCAAGCGCGTGCTCAAGGGCAAGCCGGTCGGCCACATTACGCCCGCGGTGGATATTTACAACACGATTTCGTTGACCTATGCGCTGCCCGTTGGCGGTGAGGATTTGCATGCTATTGAGGGCAATCTGCGCCTGGCGGTGACCGACGGCGGCGACGCGTTCTTGCCACTTGGCGAGGAGGCGGATGATCCGACGCTGCCCGGTGAGCTTGCTTATATCGATGATGCGGGCGCCGTGTGCCGTTGCTGGAACTGGCGCGATGGCGTTCGCACGGCGCTGTCCGACGATTCGGCGGACGCATTTCTGGCGATTGAGTGCGTGGAGCCCGAGCGGATGGGGGATTGCCAGGCCGCCATCGATCGCTTGGCCGAGCTGCTCGAGCGCTATCTGGGAGCGACGGTTGTCGTTAAGACGCTTGTGACCCGCGACAATCCCTGCGTGGAGCTGTAGCGGCGCCTAGAACCTATTGATGCCCCAGACCACCACAAAGGTGCCTGTCCCCTTTGTGGTGGTTTTTATGTTGATGGGTTAACAATTGGGTCGCGTGGAGGCGGCAGTCGCTGAGTACGGCTAAGATGTTTACCCGTTAGCATCATGCAAGCGAAAGGCGGTCGTCTCCCATGCAACAGAACGACGAGACACGTTTCGAGGATTTTGTCGGACTGATTAGCGGGCTGTACAAGGAGATTCAGCGTATCAAGACGTCCGAGGGCGCAAGGCTGGGCCTCAAGGGCTCCGACGTTATGTGCCTGTACTACCTGGAGCGCAGCAAGGACGGCATGACCGGCGCCGATCTGGCTCGCGTGGCCGGCGTGACGCGCGCTGCCGTTTCGCGCACGCTGGCGCACCTGGAGGAGGGCGGCTTTGTCGAGGTTGATGACTCGGGCGATGCTGCCGTCAAGTACCGCGCCCCGGTTCGCCTGACCACGCTGGGCGGCGAGAGCATGAACGAGGCCGACCGCATCATCCACGACGTGCTCGACACCACCGGCAAGGCCATGGGTGTGGAGCAGCGCGAGCAGATGTATGCGTCGCTGCGTACGATTCTCAACACCCTGCGCGAGATCTAAGGCCGCCAAGGCATTTGTTTCCCATTAACAACTGCATAGTCCCGTTTGAGCGCGTATACCGCGCCGGGGCATTGCTGTCAAAATTCCCTGCGCGGCATCTGCGCAAGAAAGGATTCGTTATGTCCGTCCGCATTATTACCGATTCCGCGAGCGATATGACGCCGGCTGAGCACCCGGCACTGGCTGTTTTGCCGCTGTCCGTTACCTTTGGCACCGACGTGTACATGGATGGCGTCGACATCGATCACCAACGCTTTTACGAGATGCTCGTGGAGCGCGATGAGCTGCCCAAGACCGGCCAGGTCAACCCGTACGCGTTTTCGCGGGCGATTGCCGAGGCGCGTGAGGCCGGCGACGAGGCTGTGATTATTACCGTGGGCGCCAAGCTTTCGGGCACCAATCAGAGTGCCCGTACCGCACTTGCCGAGGCGCCGGGCGGCGACGTGTTCGTGGTAGACAGCAATAACGTCACCCTGGGCGAGCGTGTCCTGGTCGAGTATGCCCTGCGCCTGGTGGACGAGGGGTGTGGAGCTGCCCAGATCGCGGCGGCCGTCGAGGCCGTGCGCGACCGTGTGGTCGTCATCGGTCTGCTCGAGACGCTGGAGTACTTGGTGCGCGGCGGTCGTCTGTCTGCTGCGGCCGGCGCTGTGGGCACGCTGCTCAACGTAAAGCCCGTGGTGGCCGCCGAGGACGGCCTGATCGTGCAGCTGGGCAAGGCACGTGGCTCCAAGAACGGCCGTAACCTGCTCAACCAGAAGGTCGAAAAGGCGGGCGGCGTCGACTTTTCCATGCCGCTGGCGCTCGGCTATACGGGCCTTTCGGACGCCGTGCTCAAGAAGTACATCGAGGACAGCGCCGCGCTGTGGGCTGGACACACCGAGGGCGAGCTGCCCATCCACACCATCGGCGCCACCATCGGCACTCACGTGGGCCCTGGCGCCGTAGCCGTAGCCTTCTTCCGCCCCGCCAACTAACTTACCTGCCAAAAAGGGACAGGTTTATTTTGGCAGGTTTTATCTGGGTAAACACTGCCTGCCATGCCATGTGATCCCTCGGCGACGGCGGGGTTGTGGACCATCGGCCGCGCGGAGGTCTCAAATGATCTACAACTCTGCCGTCCCCGAGGGATCATTTGCTTTATGCTGTTGCGGGCGGAAAGGGGTAGGCGATGGCATCTGAGGGCTTTTTTGAGCGGGTGTACGAGGTGGTCGAGCAGATTCCCGAGGGGATGGTCGCCACGTACGGTCAGGTGGCGCTGCTCGCCGGTCGTCCGCGGAGCGCGCGCTATGTGGGCTATGCGCTGCATAGCAACCCCCGCCCTGGCCAAATTCCCTGCCACCGCGTGGTGTTTGCCGACGGTCGTATCTGTGAGGGCTTCGCCTTTGGCGGCTCCGATGCTCAGCGTGAGCTCTTGATGGGGGAGGGCGTGACGTTTACCGATCCCATGCATGTTGACCTGGCCGCCTGTCGTTGGCCGGCCGGGCTTTAGCGGCTTGCTCGCGCCAAAACCAGTACAAAGGTGCCCGTCACCTGTGACGGAACGCCGGCACCGGCACCGTTTCCCCAGGTAAAACCTACCAAAATAAACCTGTCCCTTTTTGGTAGGTTTACCGGGGCTAACTTATGGAGAAGGTGTGGGGGCGTACTTTGCCATCAGAAAGTAAACCACGGTGAACTATATTGTATTCAGCAACGGAGCAGGCAATAGGCGATGAAAAAGCCTGCCCTGTTGAGTTTGATTCGCATTCCTCCCCTCTGTGCGATTCAACGGTGTACTTCGGGAACGGGCCCGCTGGCAACTTTCTGCCGGCGGGCCCGTTCCCGTTTGTCGGGGGAGTGCAATGGGTGGAGCCGAACCGGTCGGGCAACAAAAAAGGCGGACGCCGTAGCGCCCGCCCTAAAGCAATCGAAAGCTCAAGCCAGCAAATCGGTCTAGTACACCATGCCCATGGCGTCCTGAACCTCTGCCAGGGTCTGCTCGGCGATCTCGTTGGCGCGACGGTTGCCCTCGTGCAGCACGTCCTTCACGTAATCCAGATCGTTCTCGTAGCGCTGGCGACGCTCGCGGATAGGTGCGAAGTACTCGTTGACGACCTCGGTCACGTACTTCTTGAGCTGGCCGGAGCCGCCCATGCCAATCTCCTCGGCAATTTCGACCTCGGAGCGACCGGTGCAGATGGCGGCCGTCGAAAGCAGACCGGACACGCCGGGGCGGTTCTCGGGATCGAACGTGATCATGCGCTCAGAGTCGGTCTGGCTTTTCTTGATGCGCTTGGCCGTCTCCTCAGCGGTCATCGAGATGTTGATGGCGTTGCCGTAGCTCTTGCTCATCTTGCGACCGTCAAGGCCGGGCAGTAGCGGGGTCTCGGACAGCAGCGCGTCGACTTCGGGGAACACCTTGCCGTAACGGTTGTTAAAGCGGCGGGCGATGGTGCGGGTAAGCTCGATGTGCGGCAGCTGGTCGCGACCGACCGGCACCACGTTGCCCTTGCAGAACAGGATGTCGCAGGCCTGGTGCACCGGGTAGGTGAGCAGAAGGCCGGTAAGCTCGTGTCCCGAGGCCTCCATCTCGGCCTTGACGGTGGGGTTGCGCGCCAGCTCTGCCTCGGACACCAGCGACAGGAACGGCAGCATGAGCTGGTTGGCAGCGGGCACGGCGGAGTGTGCGTAGATCATGGTCTTGTCGGGGTCGATGCCGCAGGCAAGGTAGTCCATGACCATGTTGTACACGTTGTCCTGGATGTGCTCGGTGGTGTCGCGGTCGGTGATGACCTGGTAGTCGGCAATGAGCACGTTGGTCTTGGCGCCCATGTTCTGCAGCTCGACGCGGCCCTTGAGGGTGCCAAAGTAGTGGCCCAGGTGCAGACGGCCGGTGGGGCGGTCGCCGGTGAGCATGGTGAACTTCTCGGGCGTCTTGGCCAGGCCCTCGCGAATGGCGTTGCTCTTTTGCAGCGCGACTTCGTAGCTGTTCTCGTTTGGCATGATTGCTCCTTACATATGTTCATGGGTCAAGATGATAACGCGTTTATTGGAGGGGTGGGGCGTAAGTAGGCGAGGGGCGGGAGAGGGGTGGCTTGTGCGATGGGCGCGGCGCGGCCGCGCTTGGCCAACGGTGCCTTGGCACATCCTCGGCAGCTTGCCCTAGAGCTTGTGGTGGCGCTCTTCTTTGCGCTCCTCGGCTGCCTGCTCCTCCTGCTTAAAAGCGGGGTCGTCGGGGGTGACCAGCTCGTCCTCGTGCGTGCGCTTGTTGTAATGGTGGCGCAGCACGGGTTCAAACAGGTGCAGGTGCTTGGCGAAGGCAGCCGAGCCAATGGCGAGCACGGTAAAGATGAGCACGCGCATGGGCACCTCGACCTGGTTAATCGCGGCGGCGCCGACCGAAAGCATGATGCACCAGGCATAGATGAGCAGCACGGCCTGTTTTTGGTTGTAGCCTTCTTGGATCAGGCGGTGGTGGATGTGGCCCTTGTCGGCCTGCCCGATGCTAATGTGGGCGCGCTTGCGGCGCACAATGGCGCTAAACGTGTCGATGATGGGCACGCCGGCAACGATGAGCGGGATGATAAGCGAGGTGAGCGCGGCGGTGCGGCTCACGTTGAGCAGCGAGATGGAGCCCAGCGCAAAGCCCAGAAGCAGCGACCCCGAGTCGCCCAAGAAGATGCTTGCGGGGTTGAAGTTGTAGCGCAAAAAGGCCAGACAGGCGCCAAAGAGCGCAATGGAGAGCGCGGCGGCGTCGATGCGGCCCGAGAGAACGGCCATCGAAAACATGGTGAACGACGCGATGCCGCAGATGCCCGTGGCCAAGCCGTCGAGGCCGTCGATGAGGTTAATGATGTTGGTGAATGCCACCAGATAGATCACGGTGATGGGGTAGGCGAGCCATCCGAGCATGATCTCGCCGGGGGCAAACGGGTTGACGATGACGCCGATTTTTAGGCCGCCCATGCAGGCGATAAGCGCGGCGAGGACCTGTCCGGCCAGCTTTTGCTTGGGCGTGAGCTGGAAGACGTCGTCGATAGCGCCGGTCGCAAAGATGACGGTAAAGGAGAGCGCCAGCATGGGATAGCTAATGTGAAGGCGCGGGTGCGGTACCAGGACGGGTGGCCAGCCTAGGTACCAGGTGCCTAGGATTTGCACAATGCAGGCAACGACCAGGCCCAAAAACACCGCCGTTCCGCCCAAACGCGGGATGGGCTTGGTGTTGATGCGGCGCTTAGAAGGATAGTCGACGGCATCGAGCTTAATTGCCAAGCGCTTGACCAGGGGCACCGCGAGGAAGGTCGTGATAAAAGCCGCCGCTGCCACGCATAGGTACGGTATGTAGCTCGGGGATGAAGCCATGAATCTAAAAACCGCCAAGCGTCGAAGGAAAAGGTCAGAAGAACGCCATGCGCAAAGGGCATAGCCGAACCATAATACTCGACCAAGGGGGGTGCATGTAATTGCACGCAGCGATAATCACGCGCTTACCAGATATTGGGATGTTGCCGATGGCTTGTCGGGATGCCGGCGGGGATCCATATGGACTGTATGGTGATTTTCGGCAAAAGAAAACCACCCCCCACGTTACGAAAATGAACCCACCTAAAACAGGTGGGTGCCCTCATCGACTGTTCCAGCGTCCTTAACAACGAAGGATACCTGTACTAGGTACGACTGTGTGGGCTCCCTAAATAAACGCGACGGTTCACCCAGTTGCTCCGCGGGGGGCGGAATACCTACATCATAAAGCGGCACTTTATCGATTCCAGTCTTGACATTACAAAAATCGTGTCGGACGATTACGGCGCCTTAGGGACGGAGCCGTCTACGCGGTCTGGCCCTTTACGTTTGAGCTGCTGAATCGTTGTTTTGGAGCATGTTTTTATGCCGACGTCGTTGACCGAACTTTTTTCGCCCGCCTGCCATTTGTGTCCGCGCCGTTGCGGTGCGGCGCGCGATGAGGGCGCGCGCGGCGTATGCGGTGCTAACGACACGCTCAGGGTGGCCCGCGCGGCGCTTCATATGTGGGAGGAGCCGCCTATCTCGGGCGAGGCCGGTTCGGGCACGATCTTCTTTAGCGGTTGCTCGCTTAAATGTATCTACTGCCAGAACCACGAGATCTCGACCGGCAATTTTGGCCTTGAGATTTCGTCTGAGCGTCTGGTCGAGATTATGCTGGAACTGCAGGACCAGGGTGCCAACAACATCAATTTGGTGACGGCGACGCACTATGCGCACCTGTTGCCTGCCGCGATTGCCGCGGCACGGGCGCGCGGGCTAGCTATCCCGATCGTCTATAACACGAGTGGCTATGAGCGGGCGAGTGCCGTGGCAGCGCTGGGTGATTTGGTCGATGTGTGGCTCACCGACTTTAAGTATGCCGATGCGGCGCTTGCGCAGTCGCTTTCTCATATTAAGGACTACCCGCGTGTCGCCGTGTCGGGCCTGGCGCAGATGGCGCGCGAGATTGAGCGCCGCGGGGGAGAGCTGGTGGACGACGACGGGCTCATGAAGCGCGGCATCATCGTGCGCCACCTGGTGCTGCCGGGGCATGCGGACGATTCGTGTCGCGTGCTGGATCTGGTGTGGCAGACGGTGGGCGACGTGCCGATCTCGGTCATGAACCAGTACACGCCCAATGCGCTCATGCGTGAGCAGGGCGGCGACCTTGCGCGCGCCGTGACGCGTGAGGAGTACGAGCAGGTGCTCGACCATGCCGACGACCTGGGCTTTACGACGATGTTCTGGCAAGAAGGCGGCGCAGTGGACGAGAGCTTCACTCCAGCCTTCGATACCACCGGCGTCCTCGCCAGCGCAAAGTAGTGCGTTCGTCGATGATTTTTCTGGGACGGGGATTAAATAAGGCTCTGTTAGACCAGGATTGACATACATGTGTCCCCACGGTGCCATATCTTTGACCCCGTAGACCGCGATGATGGGGGCAGCATGAACGCCGAAGACCTGGTCCTCAACTTCAAGAAGGGCATGGCGAACCTCAGCAAGACCGAGCGCCGCCGCGCTATCGAGTCCGTCAGGGACGTGATCCGCGCGGCGGCGTTCGACGACGCGGCCGGCTCCGCCTGCGAAATCGAACGCTGCCCGCGCTGCGGGTCCGCCGCGGTCGTGAAGAAGGGCAAATCGAAGAACGGCGAGCAGCGCTACCTCTGCCGGGGCTGCGGCAGGACCTTCGGCATGGGCAGCGAGCGCATCCTGGGGACGAGCAGGCTCCCGAAGGAGACCTGGATGGCCTACGCCGAGTGCTTCGTGCTCATGCTGCCCCTGCGCGAGTGCGCGAGGCGCTGCCGCGTCTGCCTCAAGACCGCCTACACCATGCGCCACAGGCTGATCGAGTGCCTCTCGGCCTACTCCCCCTCGTTCAGGGTCGAGCGGGGCTGCGGCTGCGAGCTCGACGAGACCTACTTCCCCGAGTCGTTCAAGGGCAACCACGCGAAGGGGTCGTTCACGATGCCGCGCCCCTCCCGGCACCGCGGCAAGCAGGTGCACAGGCGCGGGCTGTCGCGCGAGCGGATCTGCGTCATGACCGGCGTGAACGACTCGAACGAGACGTTCCTCGAGGTCACGGGGCGGGGCGCCCTTTCGAGGGAGCGCGCCATGGACGCGCTGAGGGGCCGCATCGCGGCCGGCTCGGTCGTCGCGACCGACAGGGCGGCCGTCTACGTCAATGTCCTCGCGGAACTCGAGGTCGCCGCGCACGCGGCCTACGACCCCAAGGACCGCTCCGGGGGAACCATCAACCGGATCAACACCGTCCACTCGCTCCTCGGCGCCTTCATGGAGCCGTTCAAGGGCGTGTCGACGAAGCACCTCGATGCCTACCTCGCCTGGTTCAGGTGGTGCCGAACCTTCATGGCGACCGATTCCGGCGCCGCCGGGCGCACGGTCGCGCGGCAGCTCGCGCACGGCGTCTGCAGGAGCCGCGTCCGCGACATGTTCAACGTGGAGCCGCCCTACATGGACTACTGGGCCGCGCCCGCCGCATAGAGGCGGTAGAATGGTCGCACCGCGATACACGAGGAGGGGTGAGGCCATGCCGTCGAACATGCCGGCCACGACGATCCGCATCGACCCGGAGGTCAAGAAGGAGGCCACGGCCATCCTGGACGAGCTCGGCCTGTCCATGTCCACCGCCGTCAACGCGTTCCTCAGGGCGCTCGTCCGGGAGGGCGGGATGCCGTTCGAGATGAGGGTCAAGATGCCGGCGCCCGACGGGGAGACGGCGAGTTAGCCGGCAGGTCGGCATGTCAATCCTGGTCTAACAGAGCCTTAAATAATCATCGGGCGAATGGTAGTCAAAAAAGCTCCGCCCCAAAAAGACTGGTTATTGGGCGTTGACAGTTGGCGAGCCGTAGGTAAAATATCGACTTGTCTTGGGGACGTAGCTCAGTTGGGAGAGCGCTGCCGTCGCATGGCAGAGGCCGAGGGTTCGACTCCCTTCGTCTCCACCCTTGGATTTGATAAGCCGCTGACATTGTGTCGGCGGCTTTTTTTAAAAGAAAGGGCTGCACCATGGCCGAGTTTGAGTCCCAACCATTGTCCGACGAGGAGCGCGCTGAGTTGGAAGAGCTCCGCGCTGAGAAGGCCCGCCGCGAGGCTCGGGAAGAGGCCCGTCGCGAGCGTGAGGAGCTGGCTGCCCTGCGTGCCGAGCGTGCGAAGGCCGAGGAGGCCGCCTCGAACGCCGCATCCGAGCGCAAGCCCGCGCCCGCACCCAAGCCCGCTGCTGCGAAGCCTGCACCTGCCGCGCCCAAACCTCAGCCTAAAAAGGCCGCTCGTCCCAAGTCCGCCGAGCCCAAGCCGAGCCGTGACGAGATGACCTTTGCCCAGCGCATGGTTACCTCCAAGGAGCCCGCGGCCGAGGGCGAGATTCCCGGTATGGCGCCGGCTCAAAAAATCATCATTGTCCTTGCCCTCATCGCGTTTGTCATCTTTATGGGCTACACGATCCTGACCAGCATGGGCCTGCTCTAACCGATTTGCATCGGGCATCATGTCCGCATGCTCTGCTCTCGTCTAACCCTCAAATTCTGTACCACACATCCGAAAGGTCGCCCCATGGCTTTGACCGACATCTCGCATCCCACCGACATTGCAATGCTCACTGATCTGTACGAGCTCACTATGGCCCAGGGCCTGTGGGAGAGCGGCAAGGCCAATGAGCAGGGTTGTTTTACGGCGTTTTACCGCGATCATCCCTTTGGCAGCGCCTATGCCGTCATGTGCGGCACCGCCGAACTGCCCGAGCTGGTCGAGAATCTGCGCTTTACGCCCGAGGACATCGACTACCTCGCCTCGCTCCAGGCCCCTGCCGGCGGCGCGATGTTCAAGCCTGGATTCCTCGACTACCTGCGCGATTTTCGTGCGCATGTAAACATCGACGCCGTGCCCGAGGGCGAGCTCGTCTTTCCGCGCGAGCCCATGGTGCGCGTCACCGGCCCCGCGTTGGAGTGCCAGCTGCTCGAGACGGCGCTGCTTAACATTGTCGGCTTCCAGACGCTTGTCGCCACCAAGACGGCGCGCGTGGTGTTGGCCGCCGACGGTCGTCCCGTGGCGGAGTTTGGCCTGCGCCGAGCCCAGGGTCCCGATGGCGGCCTGGCCGTTGCACGCGCGAGCTACGTTGCCGGCTGCTCCTCTACGTCCAATGTGCTCGCCGGCCGCCGCTACGGTATTCCCGTCTTTGGCACGCATGCGCACAGCTGGGTGATGAGCTTCGATTCCGAGCTCGAGGCCTTCCGTGCCTTTGCCAAATCGAGCCCCAAGAACTGCACGCTGCTCATCGACACCTATGACGTGCGCGAGGGCTGCGAACATGCCATTACGGTTGCCAAGGAGATGGAGGCGGTGGGCGAGCGCCTGTCGGCCATTCGCATCGACTCCGGCGACCTCGCCAAGCTCTCCAAGTATGTTCGCGGCCGTTTTGATGCCGAGGGCCTGCCCTATGTGGGGATCTCGGTTTCCAACGATCTGGATGAGTACACGATTCAGTCGCTGCTCGACCAGGGCGCGCCCATCGACAGCTTTGGCGTGGGTACCAAGCTCGCGACCTGCTATGACCAGCCGGCGCTGGGCGGCGTGTACAAGCTTTCCGCCCGCCGTGCGAGCGAGGCAGATCCATGGACGCCGGTGGTCAAGCTCTCCGAGCAGCCCTACAAGCGCACGATCCCGGGTGTTCAACGCGTGCGCCGTTATTACGACGGCTTTGGCGGCCCGGTCTGCGACATGATCTACGACGAGGACCATCTGGCGGGGGAGGGCGCCGCGCGCGGCAATACCCTCGTGGCCGTGAATGATGCCGCCCTGGTGACTGACGTGTCCGAACTTGAGTATCGCGAGCTGCTGGTGCCGATCGTGCGCGATGGCAGTGCGGTGGCTCCGCGTGAGAGCATCCAGGACGCGCGCGAGCGCTGTGCTTGGGCGCTCGATCATCTGGACGCAGCTTTCAAGCGCTTCCTGTACCCGCAGACCTATGTGGTGGGCATGGAGCAGGGCCTGGCTCAGGTGCGCGACGAGCTCGTGCGCAAGAACATGGCCGCGGCTTCTGCCTTTCCCTGGGCTCACTAATTCCTTGGGCGGTAGGGGCGAGTCACGCTTCCTTGGCCGCCAGCTCGGCCGTTCGCTGAACAGTTGATTGGTTTGACGTATGACGACTTCTTATAAAACGATGGTGGTAAAGATCGGTTCGTCCACGGTTGTGGGCGCCGATGGCAAGGTCAACCGCTCCTTTATCGGCGGGCTTGCCGATCAGGCCGCAGCCCTGCGCAAGCTCGGCTGGCGTCTGGTCGTGGTGAGCTCGGGTGCTATCGCCTGCGGCTATCCCGTGCTGGGCTTCGACCGCAAGCCGGTCGGCGACCTGCCGAGCTTGCAGGCTTGCGCCTCGGCTGGTCAGTGCATCATCTCGTCGGCCTACGACGAGGAGTTCCATGCGCGCGACCTGCTCACCTCGCTCGTGCTGCTCACGCGCCACGATACGGCCCGCCGCACGTCCTACCTGCACGCGCGCGACGCCCTGCTGCGCCTGGTGGAGCTGGGCGTGGTGCCGGTTGTCAACGAGAACGATACCGTTACCGTCGATGAGATCAAGTTTGGTGACAACGACACGCTGGCGGCGCTTGTGAGCTGCCTGGTTTCTGCCGATCTGTGCGTGACGCTCTCGGACATCGATGGCCTCTATACCGCCAATCCGCATGAGGACCCCACGGCCGAGTTCGTCCCGGTCGTGCATAAGATCGATGCCAAGATTATCGCCTCGGCTGGCGATTCTTCCACATCGGTGGGCACGGGCGGCATGATTACCAAGATCCGCGCGAGCCGCATTCTCATGACCGCGGGCATTCAGAGCGTGATTTGCTCGGGCGAGGAGCCCGATGCGCTCGTGCGCCTCGCCCGCGGCGAGAGCGTGGGCACGCTGTTCGATCCGCCGGCGGAGCGTCTGGACATCGCACCCCGCAAGCTGTGGATCGCACTGGGCGACAAGGCGCATGGCTCGGTGACGGTTGACGACGGTGCCGCGAAGGCGCTGGTCAGCCGTGGCTCTTCCTTGCTTGCGGTGGGTATTCGCGAGGTCGATGGCCAGTTTGCCGAGGGCGATGTGCTCGATGTGTGCGATCCGAGCGGTATGGTCGTCGCCCGTGGTATCGCCGAGGCCGATTCGGACGTGCTGGAACTTGCCGCCGGCCGCCGCCAGGACCAGATCGCCAGCAACCGCCTGCTCGCTAACCTGGCCGAGAAGCCTGCGATCCATCGAGACAACTTGATTGTATTTGCATAAAGAAAGACAGCGCTGCGAATCGTTTCCCGCAGCGCTGTCTTTCTCGTGCCGGCACCTGGGGACGTTCTTTTTGTGCCGGCAGGTGGGGACACTCCTTTGCTAGAAGATCTGGCGCAGTTCTCCTCGGTTGAGGGCTTCGTTGAAGAGGTGCTTGAACACCACGCTGCCGTGCAGGCCATCGTGCTCGAACTCGTTAGTCACCCAGGCATGCGAGTTGCCCACGCGGCTGAGCGTATCGAGCTGCAGGCTCGAATCTACGTACATGTCGTCGAAATACACCGCGGCCTGGAGCGGCACCTCGTTGCAGGCCAGGCGCTGCGGGTCGTAGATCTTGTCCCAGCTGGTGTCTTCCATCAGCAGGTCCATGGCGGGTTTAAACGGCTTAAGCTCGGGCATCTGATCAAACATCCACGGGAACATGGCCTCGCCGGTAAACATGAGAGGGCGCGTGAGGGTGTCGAACTCGGCACGGCGTGCCTTCTCTTCTGCCGCGGCCCAGCGAATGGGCATGGTATCGCCGTCGGCGTAGATGAACTCCTGCAGTGTCCAGTACAGCGGGTTTGTACGCGTGTTGGTGCGCTCGAAGGCGCGCATCAAAAAGCTGTCAGATACCGAGGCGCCGCAGGTCAGCGTGCCGTCGCCGTCAACAAAAGCGTGATCGATAATCCAATGCATACGCTCAAAGCTCGGCTTCATGCCAAAGTCGCTGCCCATGAGCTGTAGGCGCTCGACCGTCATCGGCGAGCCGTCGGGCAGCACGGGCTTCTGTGCCTCGAGCGCATCGGCCAGGGCTGCCACGCGCTCGACGTCGGCGGGGTAGCGGTTGTAATACTGCTGCGTCTTGGCGGCCATGCGCGGGAAGGTGTGCGCGTAGACCTCGCTGGCGCTCGCCGGCACGTGGGGGATGCCGCCGCAGGTAAAGCTCGCCGCCACGCCCTCGGGGAAGAGCGACAGATAGCTCAGCGTCAAAAAGCCGCCGTAGCTCTGGCCGAGCGTGACCCACGGCTTGCCGCCAAAGCCCACCAGTCGTAGGTATTCCAAATCGCGCACGATGGAGCTGGCGAGGTGGCGCTTGAGGAAGTCCGCCTGCGAGCGTGCTGTATCGGCGCCGGCGGCCGTTGCGCGATCACCCAGTGCCTTGATCGTGCGTCCGTCCACGCAGCTACTGCGTCCGGTGCCGCGCTGGTCGGGAAGGACCACGCGGAAGTGCTTGACGGCCTCCTCGATCCAGCCGTCGCTTGTGGGCGACAGCGGACGCGGGCTCTCGCCGCCAGGGCCGCCCTGCAAAAACAGGAGCAGTGGCAGATCGTCGTTGATGCGGTCGGGCGCGCTAACCACGCGGTAGAAGAGCTTGATGCTCTCGGGCGCGCCGGCGATGGGTGCCGGCATGGCGCCGCGGCGCATGGTACTGCCGACGGCCAGGAGCATCGGCTCCAGGCCGCGCCAGTCAAGGGGGACGTCGATGCTGTGGTCCTCGACGTAAAGGCCGGGGACGTGGTACGAAGTGATGAGGGCCATGTGAGTCTTCCGTTCGTTGCGGTGTTTCGGGTTGACCAATTCTACCGCCGCGGGCGAGGCCATGCGCAAATCGGCTACCATGGTTGCAAACTTCTAGGAGAAAGGGCCGCCCATGTCGGTCGATATAGCCACGTATGTCCACGATCTTGCCGTTGCCGCCAAGGCAGCGTCGGCCTCGCTTGCCACGGCGAGCGATGAACAGCGCCAGGAGGCCGTGCGCGCCATGGCCGCAGCACTGCGCAACGGTGTCGACTCCATCGTCGCCGCTAACGAGCTCGATATGTCCGCCGCGCGCGATGCGGGTACCTCGGCCGGACTGCTCGATCGCCTGCTGCTGACGCCCGAGCGCGTCGAGGGCATGGCCGCCGGCCTGGAAAAGCTTGCCGAGCTGCCCGATCCCGTGGGCCGCGTGCTCGACCACCGCGTGCTTGCAAGCGGCGTGGACCTGACCCGTGTGAGTGTGCCGCTGGGCCTGGTCGCTATGGTCTACGAGGCGCGCCCCAACGTGACGGCCGACGCCGCAGGCATCTGCATCCGTACCGGCAACGCCTGCATTCTGCGCGGCGGCTCGCTGGCCTATCACTCGTGTGCCATGATCGCCGAGCTGCTGGCCGATGCGCTCGAGGCCAAGGGCTTCCCGCGCGAGGCCGTCTCGATGATTGAGTCCACCGATCGCGAAGCCACCGGCGAGCTCATGAAGCTCCGCGGTATCGTCGACGTGCTCATTCCGCGCGGCGGTGCAGGCCTGATTCAGCGCTGCGTGCGCGAGTCGCTCGTTCCGGTGATCGAGACGGGCACGGGCAACTGCCACATCTACGTGCATGAATCCGCCGACTTTGATAAGGCGCTCAACATTATCGTCAATGCCAAGACCCAGCGCGTAGGCGTGTGCAATGCCGCCGAGTCGCTGCTGGTCGACCGTGCTGTGGCCGATGCGTTTTTGCCTGCGGTCGTTGCCGTGCTGCACGACCACGGCGTGCTCATTCACGGCGACGAGGCCACGTGCGCCGCGTGCGCCGACGCCGGCTTTGTAGAGGGCGATGACTACGTCGCCGCGACTGAGGAGGACTGGGGTCGCGAGTACCTGGCGCTCGAGATGAGTGTGAAGGTCGTGGCTAGCGAGGACGAGGCCATCGAGCACATCAACCGCTACGGCACCATGCACTCCGAGGCCGTCGTTGCCGAGGACACGGATGCTTGCGAGCGCTTCCTTGATGCGGTCGATGCCTCGGCCGTGTACTCCAACGCCAGCACTCGCTTCACTGACGGCGGCGAGTTTGGCCTGGGCGCCGAGATCGGCATCTCGACCCAAAAACTCCACGCCCGTGGCCCCTTTGCCGCCGAGGCCCTCACCACCTACAAATACAAGCTCCGCGGCACCGGCCAGGTCCGCCCCTAACGCCCGCGCAAGAAAAACCACCACAAAGGTGCCTTTCCCCTTTGTGGTGGTTTTAGGTGGCGTGGGCGGTTAGGCCTGGAAGGTATCGCGGTCGGGGGCGAAGGACTGCATGGCCGCGATGGTGCGGTCAAAGAGTTCGGGTAGCTCCCAACCCAGCATCTCGGCGCCCTGCGTAATCACGTCGCGCGAACAGCCAGCGGCAAAGCGCTTGTCCTTGAACTTCTTCTTGAGCGACTTGGTCGTAAAGTCCATGACGCTTTTGCTCGGACGCATGATGACTGCAGCGCCGATCAGGCCGGTGAGCTCATCGCAGGCAAACAGGATCTTTTCCATCTGCAGCTCGGGTTTGGGCAGCGAGGTGTTGAAGTCGGACGTGTGCGTCTGGATGGCGCGAATGAGCTCGGAAGACGCACCTTCGCCCTCAAGAATCTCGGCAGCATAGATGGTGTGGTTCATGGGGTCGTCCTCATGCTCCTCCCAATCCAGGTCGTGCAGCAGACCGACGGTGCCCCAAAACTCCTCGTTCTCGGGGTCGAACTCGCGCGCAAAGTAGCGCATAGTGCCCTCGACCGTCTCGCCATGGGTGATGTGGAACGGGTCCTTGTTGTGCTCGTTGAGCAGTTCGAACGCGCGGTCGCGGGTGATTCCGGCGGTAAGCGGCTCTGACATAACAGACTCCTTGTGCTCGTGGGTATCGATAAGAATGAATACTACTAGAACACGAAAACCACCACAAAGGTGCCTGTCCCCTTTGTGGTGGTTTTTGGCGCGGATGGGTTAGTTGAGGGCGGCTTGGGCTAGGCGGGCTTCGGCGGCCTCCTCGGTGACGCCCAAGGCCACGGCGAACTCCTCGATGGAGCGGCGTTTGGCCTCCTTGAGTACGCGCATGTAGTAGGAGCTGGGTTTTTTATCAGCTTCCTCGGCCTGGCGAATGCGGTGCATCATGGTCTTTGCCACGCGGACCGTCTCGGGCGCGCCCAGCTTGAGCTGCTGCTTAAAGTGCGTCTCCTCAAGTGAACTGTTGCGCTCGGTAAAAGTGTCGCACTCCAGCTCGTCATAGTGGCTCAGCAGGTGCTCGGCATCTTGCTGCGAGATGGCGGCGTGCAAACGGTCGGCCTGCGCCACGGGGTACATGAGGATCGTCTGCGCATGTCCCTGCTTGGTCTCGAGCAGTAGCATGGGCTGCGGTGTGTCGTCCCTAAAACCGACGACGGTGCAGACTCCCTGACCCGGATGAATGACGTGTTGACCGATTGAGAACATGCTACCTCCAACTTATACGAATTTACGTATGTCTAGAATAACACGCTGACGTGCGCAAACCCTTACTTTATGCAGGAAAAGCACACAACTCCGATAGGTAAGAGTATTCGATAACAGGCGCAGCTCATTCACACCTTTATGCATTTTCAACGCCTGCATAATCTGCAGGCAGACTGGCATCTTTGAGTGACTCCATGCAAGCTGTAGTCAATTTTGTGCATATGCAATATCGATTGGCTTTACCCTGCGACAGTGCCCGTCGCTTGTGATAGAGTGCTACAAACTCTGGCTTTTGCCCTACGAGTGACCAAGAGCTCGGGGGCTTTAACACAAGGAGGATCTATGCCCGAGAAGATTGAAGAGCTGGTACGCGCTGCGCTTGCTGCGGCCCAGGAGGCCGGCGACCTTTCTGCATTTGAACTTGACGATTGCGCTATCGAGCGACCGGCTGACACTTCTCATGGCGAGTGGACCTCTACCATGGCCCTGAAGTCCGCCAAGCTGGCCCATTGCGCCCCGCGCAAGATCGCCGAGGCCATCGTTGCCCATATGCCCGAGGACCCCGCGATCGAGAAGGTCGAGATCGCAGGCCCCGGCTTCATCAACTTCTACCTCTCCGTTGCCGTCAAGAATGCCATCTTTGGCGAGGCTCGCGAGAAGGGTATGGACTTCGCTAAGTCCAACGTCGGTGGCGGCCTGAAGACCCAGGTCGAGTTCGTCTCCGCCAACCCCGTCGGCCCCATGCACATCGGCCATGGCCGCTGGGCCGCTCTGGGCGATTCGCTCTGCCGCGTTATGGACCATGCCGGTTACGACATCCAGCGTGAGTTCTACATCAACGACCACGGCTCTCAGATGAACACCTTCGGCAACTCCATCAGCACGCGCTATATGCAGCTTGCCGACATCATCGCCAAGCAGGGCGTGGATATCGACGAGGCTCACAAGCTGCTGATCGCAGACCGCGACGCCTTCGTTGCCGACGAGAACGACGAGCATCCCGAGACCCATCCGTACCAGGACAATTTTGCCGAGACCCTGGGCAAGGACTCCTATGGCGGCGACTACATTATCGACGAGGCCGCCGAGTTCTGGCGCACCGACGGCGATAAGTGGGTCGAGGCCGATCCTCAGGAGCGCATGGAGAGCTTCCGCGAGCGCGGCTATGTGAAGATGGTCGACAACATGCGCGACCTCTGCCACGCCGTCAATTGCGACTTCGATCGTTGGTACTCCGAGCGTTCGCTGTACGTGAAGGACACCGAGGGCGAGACCGCCGGCACCTCTGCCGTCGACCGCGCTTTTGAGAAGCTCGACAAGATGGGCTACCTCTACACCAAGGACGGCGCCCTGTGGTTCCGCTCCACCGACCTGGGCGATGACAAGGACCGCGTCCTGATCAAGTCCGACGGCGAGTACACCTACTTCGCCTCCGACGTTGCCTATCACTGGGATAAGTTCCAGCGCGTCGACCACGTCATCGACATCTGGGGTGCCGACCACCACGGCTACATCGAGCGCGTCCGCTGCGTCTGCGACGCTCTTGGCTATCCCGGCAAGTTTGAGGTTCTGCTGGGCCAGCTCGTCAACCTGCTGCGCAACGGCAAGCCCGTCCGTATGTCCAAGCGTAAGGGCACCATGGTGACCCTGCAGGAGCTCGTCGACGAGGTCGGTTCCGACGCCGCTCGCTACACGCTCATCTCCAAAAGCTCCAACCAGATGGTCGACTTCGATATCGAGGCCGTCAAGAAGCGCGACAACTCCAACCCGGTCTATTACGTGCAGTACGCTCACGCCCGCGTGTGCTCCATCCTGCGCCGTGCCGCCGACGTTACGCCCGAGCAGGCTGACGAGATGGGCATGAAGGCCGTTGCCGCCAAGGCCATCGGTGAGAACGTCGATTACTCGCTGCTGACCGACCCGACCGAGCTCGCCCTTTCGCGTAAGCTCAACGAGCTCACCGACCTGATTGCCAGCTGCGCTCGCGACCGCGCCCCGTTCCGTCTGACGCACTTTGCTGAGGAACTCGCCGGCGACTTCCACAGCTTCTACGCTGCCTGCCAGGTTCTGCCGAGCGAGGGCCGTCCCGTCGACCCCGAGCTTTCGCGCGCCCGTCTGGCCGCTTGCGACGCCGTTCGCGTGACGCTCGCCCTGGTGCTCACCCTCGTTGGCGTTTCCGCGCCCGAGCAGATGTAATCATCGAGTCATTTGACCGTATAGACTTGGTTTAACAAAGCCTTGAAAGCCCGATCTCCCACTGAACTGCGCCCCAAATCTTGGACGCCCTAAATAGCGACTAGGCCGCGAGGGCCTGATTCCGGAACTCCTCCGGGGTCAGGCCCTTCAATCTTACCTGCCTCCGGCTCGTGTTCCAGTGGACTATGTATTCCTCCAGGTCGCGTTTGAAATCCTCGAACGTCTTCCACTCGCGGCCCCTGTAGAACTCGTCCTTGACGTGGCCGAAGAGCTGCTCGGTGGCGGCATTGTCGATGCAGTTCGCCTTCCTGGACATGCTCTGGACGATGCCGGCGGCCTCGAGCCTGGATGTGTACGAGGCGTGCTGGTACTGCCAGCCCCGGTCCGAGTGCATGGTCGGGGCGGCGCCCTCGGGGATCTTGGACAGCAGCTCGTCGAGCATCCTCACCTGCTGGGACATGTCGGGCGTGGTCGATATGTCGCTCGCCACGATCTCCTTGGTGCAGAAGTCCAGCGTCGGGGCCCAGTAGGCCTTGCCGCCAGCCACCTTGAACTCGGTGACGTCCGTCCCCAGCTTCTGCCACGGGGCCCCGGCGTCGAAATCCCTCGCGATCACGTTCTCGAACGTCCTGCCGACGACGCCCCTGTACGAGTTGTACCTGTGGTAGGCCGTCTCGCGTCTGATCCCGCAGCGGATCCCCATCTCGCGCATCATCTTGAGCACGGTCTTGTTGGCTATCACGGCCCCCTCTTCCGCCCTGAGGCACATCGCTATCTGCCGGTGCCCGCAGCCGTTGGCGGTGCGCGAGAAGATCTCGGCGGCCGCCTCCCGGAGCTCGGGGCGCGTGGGCCTCGGCGGGTGCGCGAGGGCGTAGTAGTAGGTCGACCGCTTGAGCTCGGCGCATGCGAGCAGGTGCCCGAGCGCGTGCCCCTCGGCGCGCAGGGCCGCGACCGCTTCGGCCTTCGCCCTGGTCAGATCGGCCAGACCTCCCAGAACTCGGCCGTCCTGCGCCTGAAGGACCGCCCGCCGCCCGGCATCACCGCCTGCGAGTCCTTGGAGAGGAGCCACCCGAGGAACTCGTCCAGCCTTGTCGCCGTGTCGTCGTACCTCACCGTCGTCGACGCGCCGCAGGCCGTGCACCTCCACCGCTGGGACCCCGATGAGGTCCTGCCGTTCCGCTTGGTCCGACCGCCGCAGTAGGGGCAATAAACGGCCTTCATGGGCACCTCTTCCGAAAGGGTATTTAACGGTTCCGGAAAAGGTTATCTACCTGCGGGAACGATAGGCAACCGGACACACATTCTGTCCGAGCGGTTAAAGGCGGGCACGGAATTTAAACGGCTGAAAAAGGGGCATCGACCTGCGCCGATGCCCCCAACGTGGACACACATTTTGTCCTATAAGCCTTTTTTGCAAACGCCGACGTATTGACGAATTTGGAACTGCTGGAAATACGAAACTATGCCGGTTTACTACGATGAATTGAGATATTCCAACCACGCCGGTTTTTCGCTAAAAACCGCAGGCCGTCTACCTGCACTGATAATTGTTCTCGGGGGAAGCGGGCACTGCGGGGCGCGGCGACGGCGCGCGATTTCCGCGTCGCAGCGCTACCCTGATGCTGAATGCCGGGACGATGACCCACTGACCTGCTGACGCCTCTTCGGCCGTCCTCAAATCCGACCTGTCTCGCCCCGGCATCCGCGTCCCGGAGTCCTGCCATGACCTAATAGGAGCATGAGCGCGGACAATCGGACAAGCCAATTGGATTGTAGCGCTCCCGTCAGTGCAATGTCTGGGAGACCCGGGCGCGGGGCAGGCGGCAGACCGAGGGGAGCGAAAATGGAAGGCGAAACGGTCATCGCGGGCGTCGACACGCACAAGGACGTGCATGTCCTGTGCCTGCTCGACGGCCTCGGGAGGAAGATCTGGAGCGGGAGCTTCGGGGCCGACCCCGAGGGCTACGACAGGCTGGCGGAGGCGATAGGCGACCCGGGGAGCTGCATGGTCGTCGGCGTCGAGGGCACGGCATCGTACGGGGCCGGGCTGACGAGGAGGCTCGTGGAGCTCGGGTACAACGTCGTCGAGGTGCTCAGGCCCAAGAGGGACAAGGTGAGGCCCGGCGAGGGGAAGAGCGACCCGCTGGACGCCGAGCGCGCGGCGCGCAAGGCGGCGTCCGGGAGGGGCTGCTCCGTGCCGAAGTCGCAGGACGGCTGGGTCGAGGCGGTGCGCCAGCTCTACGTCGCGCGCAGGCTGGCCGTCGCGACGTCCACGTCCTGCGTGGCCTGCGCGAAGTCGATGCTCACGACGGCCCCGAGCGCCCTGAGGGAGCGGTTCAGGGGCCGCGAGCGGCCGAAGGACCTCATGCCGCTGCTCGCGCGCGGGAGGAAGGCGGGCGACGCGCTCGAGGAGAGCGTGCTGGCCTCGCTGCGGTCCGTCGCGGCGGTCTGGAAGGAGGCCCGCAGCCAGGTCGAGTCCCTCGACGAGCGCATCCGCGCGCTGCTGGAGGCGAACGCGCCCGCGCTGCTCGGCGTCGAGGGCTGCGGCACCACGACCGCCGCCGCCCTGGTCGTGGCCGCCGGCGACAACCCCGGCAGGCTGAAGGGCGAGGCGGCGTTCTCGATGATGTGCGGCGCCTCCCCGATCCCCGCGTCGAGCGGGAAGACGGACCGGCACAGGCTCAACCGCGGCGGCAACCGGCAGGCGAACTGGGCGCTCTACGAGATCGCGATCAAGCGCATGGCGTACGACGAGAGGACGAGGAGGTACGTGGCGAGGCGGACCTCCGAGGGGAAGTCCCGGCGGGAGGCGGTCCGCTGCCTGAAGCGCTACATAGCGCGGGAGGTGTACCACGTGCTCATGGACCCGAACCCCGACGGCGCCGCGCCGGAAGGCCCCGAGCTCGCGAAGATGCGCAAGGCGATGCGGGTGACTCAGAAGAAAGCCGCCGCGGAGCTCGGCCTGTCCGCAGCCACACTCGGGCACTTGGAACGGGGGAAACGGCGGTCGACGAAACTGGAGAGGAGGTATTACGAGCTCCTGTGCGAATTGGAGAGAGCGCTCCCGCAAACTGCCTCTTGACAACTTATAGGAGCGTCGGTTTTAGTTCAACAAGTTTCGGAGTGGTCGCGGTCGAGCGATTCATCGTAGTAAACCGCCATAGTTTTGGCGGAGGCAGTCAGATTTGTGGGTGTTAAACCAAAGATTGTCCCTTTTGACTAGTCGTTTAAGAGCGTTCCCAATGACTAAGTTGCAGGTGGCGGCGGTTGTGTTACACTAACGCTGCGTATATGACGCAATCATCTCGATACAGATCAATGATGTCCGTCGTTTTGAACGGAACTAGACTGTTTAGCCGCCCTGAAGGTTTATGCAGGGAGCATGTGATCACAGGGCTTGAAAAGAAAGTTGAGCAAACACTGTGTCTGATCAACAGCAAGAAAACGAAATAACGACGACGCAGACCGCTCCCGCTGCACCGGTTGCGTCGGACCAGGTCGCGGCGCCCGCGCAAGCCTCGGCTCCTGAGACGCCTAAGGCTGCTTCGACGCCTACGCCTGCAGCGGCTGAGAAGGCCGTGCCTGCAACTGGTGAGGAGGCTGCTCCGGCAAAGCCCAAGCGTACGCGCCGCACGACCAAGCCTGCTGCTGACGGCGAGGAGGTCACCAAGCCCAAGCGCCGTACCACGCGCACGACGCGCGCCAAGCGCACCGTTGCAGCTGACTCCTCGGCGCCGATTTCCGATGAGGTCGCGCAGGCACGTGCGTTGGCGCAGATTAGCGAGGCTCAGGTGGTGCGCGCCCGCCGTCGTGCTGCTGAGCGCGAGGCCGCGGCTCTGACCGAGTTTGCAGCTCCGTCTGTGCCCGAGACCCCTGCCGCCGACCAACCGACCGAGAAGCCGGCACCGCGCACACGCCGTCGCACGGCTGCTAAGGCCGAGCAGGTTGCTGAACAGGTAACCCCCGAGCTCACTGAGGCTTCGGTCCGTTCCGCGGCAGGGGAGGGCGCATCGCCAACTGAGCCCGCTGCGCCTGTCGAGGCCAGCGAAGTTCCCGTTGTCGATCCGGCTTTGCGCCCGC
>JBKTBE010000021.1:0-31228 GCA_046883645.1 Collinsella sp.
TCATCGTAGAGCCAGGTGCTCAGCGCGTCGCACGCAATGGCCACGCCGTCGGCGATACCGTAGTCGCGCTGGCGCAGGTCGTATTCGTTGCTGCTGATGATGGCTTCCAGGCGCTCGCGCGGAACGCCGTGCTCGCACAGGTCGCGGCAGGCGTCCTGGAACACGCGGCGCAGCTCGCGCGCCACGCCGGGCTGCGCATTTTGCAGCATGATGAGCTCGTAGGGCTGCAGGCTTTCGGCCGCGGTGTAGCTCACCACGTTGCCGCCCAGGCCGGCGGCCAGAATGGCCTTCTTAACCGGCGCTTCGTTGGAGCCCAGCAGTGCCTCAAACAGGATATCCGCCGCGATCGTGCGTTTGCGGTCGAGCGCGCTGCCCAGCACCAGGCCCAGGCCCACCAGGGCGTTCTCGGGTGTAGTGGCCATCTCGACGCGCTTGTACTCGCAGGTCACGGGTGCCTGCACGCCCAGCGGATTGGGCGCCAGCGTGGACGGGTCCTCGCCGGCGGCGACGGCAGCGTCCATGCGGCGGCTCGCGGCACTCGGCTGCGACAGATAACGCTCGTCCAAAAAGGCCAGTGCGCGGTCCACATCTAGGTCGCCGTAGAGCGTTATATAAGAGTTGGAAGGATTGTAGTGGCGCGCGTGCGTGTCCAGGAACTGCTCGTAGGTGAGCGCAGGGATTGCGCGCGGGTCGCCGCCGCTCTCGTGCGCATAGGCGGTGTCGGGATAGAGCGCGGCGTTGACGGCGTCGTCCAGCACGCTCATGGGGTCGGACAGCGCGCCCTTCATCTCGTTGAACACCACGCCGTTATAGCGCAGCGTGCCCTCGTGCAGGCTCGCGGCGCTGCCGTCGCCCCCGGCGTCCTCCGGCAGGTCCAGCTCGTAGTGCCAGCCCTCCTGCTCAAAAATGGTGGGCTTGGTGTAGATGGCCGGGTTGAACACCGCGTCCAGGTACACGTCCATCAGGTTGTACAGGTCCTGTTCGTTGGTGGTGGCAACGGGGTAGATGGTCTTGTCGGGGTAGGTCATGGCGTTGAGGAACGTCTGCATGGAGCTCTTGATCAGGTCCACGAACGGCTCCTTGACGGGAAACTTGGCCGATCCGCACAGCACCGAGTGCTCAAGAATATGGAACACGCCGGTGGAATCGGCCGGCGGCGTCTTAAAGCCAATGGCAAAGGCCTTGTTCTCGTCGTCGCACGCCAGGTACAGCAGGCGAGCGCCCGAGGTAGTGTGTCGCAGCACGTAAGCGTCCGAGTCGAGCTCGGGCACGGTCTCACAGCGCTCGACGGCAAAGTCGTGGCAGGTAGTGCCGGGCACCAGCAGCGCGGCGGCAGCGGCGCGCGGATCGGTTGAGGTGGTGGACATATGCAGTCTCCTTTGACGCCCCAGCGGGGGCGAATCGAGTCGAATCCTCGAGAGTATACCCATATGGGGCCGCGACCCTGCGGCGAACTGGAGACGATGCCAGCGGATTGGGCGAAGGGCTCGCGTGCCCGCCGCACGAGCGTGGAAAATTGGACACTCGCCAAACGAGAGTGGATATTCGGAAATCCTCGCTCGTCCATCACTCGCGTATCTCTCGTCTCTCATTCGTTTCTAATATGAGAGATGACAGGAAGATGAGAGAAAATTATGAGAGATAACTGAGCAGCAAAGAGACGGGCAATCATGGTATTGTCTCAATACCGATTGTTCTACCAGCAAAAATATGTATAAATGAAGCAAATGGTAGACATTCCATCTCTATCTATCTCTTATCTCTAAGCCGAGAGATAGAGAGATAGATGAGAGATAATTACGAGAGATAACTGAGAGACGAGGGAAATCTATCCGCGGCATTCTCCGCAGGACCGAGCGAAAGGACGTGCAGATGAACGAAAACGAGCTGACCGGTCTGCTTGAGTCTTTAAGGCGTATGGGCTCGGATGATCTTAACGTCGAAGTGAAGGAGAGCGCCACGACGCTTTCCCGCGATGTGTGGGAAACGGTGAGCGCATTCGCGAACACTGCCGGCGGAATCATCGTGCTCGGAGTGAGTGAGCGCGCAGGTTTTGTCCCGGTTGAGAACTTCGAGACCGAGAAAGTGCTCAACCAATTTGTGTCAGGCATGGGTGATGCGGGCGGTCGAGGAAAGCTGGCCAATCCGCCTAAATACACGATCGAGCGAGTGGAGCTTCAGGGCGTCATCGTTCTCGTCATTACGATTGAGGAGCTCGATCCGTCGAGCAAGCCCTGCTATGTCATAGAGCGGGGCGCCCAGGGCGGCAGCTACAAGCGCATCGATGACAAAGATGTGCCGCTTTCATCGACCGAGGTGCTCACATTGGCGTCATACGGTCGAGCGACTCCGAGCGATCGGGACGCGGTGGCGGGTGCGGGCGCGGACAATCTCGACGAGACGCTGGTCGACCGTACGATAGATCGGGCTTTCTCGTTGACGCCCCGGGCAATGCGCGGCGCGCCGGACAAACAAACGAAGCTGGAGCGCCTAAATATCCTTGATTCCCAGGGCAATGTCACCAAGGCTGGACTCCTAGTTGTGGGCACCTACCCTCAGCAGTTCTATCCCAAGCTCTTCATTGACGTGGCTGTCCATGCGGGAACTCAGAAGGGCATGGCGGGGTCGCTGAGGTTCATGGACCGCACAATCTGTGAGGGAACGTTGGGCGAGATGATTTCGGATGCTGTCGCGGCCGTCGCCAAGAATTTGCGGCGAACCTCGACCGTCCAAGGCGTCTCGCGTGTCGACTCGCTGGAGATTCCCGAGGAGGTTCTGCGCGAGGCAATCGCCAACGCCGTAATCCATCGAGAATACGGGGATCGGTTCTGTGGACAATCGATTGCCGTCGACGTCTTTGACGATCGTGTCGAGGTGACGAATCCTGGCGGCCTTTACGGGGGAAAGACTCGCGAGAACTTGTTTGACGGCAGCTCCCGATGCCGTAACGCGACGCTCGTGAAACTCATGTCGATTGTCCCGCTGCCGGATGGCGCAGGTTCGCCGGCTGAGGGCAATGGCTCGGGCATCCCGATGATGATCGATGCCATGCGCGCGCATGGTCTGGCCGAGCCCCTGTTCTGCCTGGGGTTCGATCGGTTCAAGGTCGTACTTTACCGTTCAAAGATCGAGCCGGTCGATCATGGCGGGGGCTTAATTGTGACGGCACTCAAACACTACGGCGAGCTGGGGACGCGTGAGCTGGCAGAACGTACGGGGCTTACAATTTCCCAGGTAAGGTCGCGCGTCAACGCGCTCATTGCTCAAGGCGAGCTTGAGCCCACGGCGCCGGCGACGAGCCGCAACCGCAAGTATCGACTGTCAGAGCGCGTGGAATAAATGCGTTAGTGGACGAGGCGACCCAATAATCGACCCTCAATTGGCGCCCACTAAGGTAAAGCGGTTGTTGCTCAGTCGACGGTGATGCTGAAGACTCGGCTTACGCCGGCATGGCCCCGAACCCGTCCATCAAGAACAGCCTAAGAACCAGCTTGATGACATTTCCCGGTTTGACTTCAGCCGCGTCAAAGACGTGGCGCTCGGCGAGCTCGCTGCAGTATGCATAGATGTCGCGGATAAGGTCCGCGCCCGAAAGCGTAAACATGTAGCCTGCGTCCGAAAGCGCATTGGGCGCGGCGGGCAACTTGGCCATGTGGCAGAACGTTTGCAGGTCGGGCGCCATAACATTCTGGTAGTCGAGGTGGCCGCCGGCATCCTGTTCGGCAAGCTCCAATTGGCGCACGAAATCCAGCGCCGCTGCCAGCACAAAGCTCGGCGTAGGCGCGTTGACGTCCTGAGTGGTCGCCACGAGCCTGCCCGCCGCCTGCGTGACAAGCCAAGCGACCTCGCGCTGGCAACGCACGGCCTTGCGCGTAACCGGCTTGATGGACGAAGAAGAAACGCTCCCCTTAGGCGGATTCGAAACAGCCACAAGAACCTCCCATGAACGACCCGGCCCAACAAGCCCGGATGAAACACGTGCTACATCAGTATACAGGGAAGTGGGGTAGCGGGGTACAAGCGCGCCAGCGGCAAACCGAGAGCATCAACGATGTGCCGATCGCGGAATGAGATCTCGTAATAATTGACTCTCGGCCATATTATTGAGGGGCATGACTCGCGTTCGTATGGTTGTAGGTGCTGGCGATGAACGACATTGACCTTGCTGTTCCGTTGATGGATGGACCAAGCTATGACCGCGCCTGCAGTCTCGTGCCTTCCGAATACGTTGAGGCATGGGAGTGGTTTCTGGGTGAGGAACAGCGCGGCGGCGTTTGGACCAGCCTTCCGCACCACACCAAGGAAGATAGTCCTCAGTATCAGTACCGTTTGAGAATTGGCTCGGACTTCTTTCCCGTAACGCGGGATTCAGGGATCTTCTGGCCGGGCCAGGATCGGGTGAAGCAAGATCCCAATAAGATCTTTGCGCTTTCGGTCCATAACTCTAAAAAGAGCTTCTACACCGATGTGCCTCCGCTCTATTTGGATGACGGTACGTGGGTCATTAAGTATTCGGTCCAAGCGCCAGGAGCCGTTGGTTCTCGAGACCAGAATTACAACCGTAAAATGCTCAACTGCATGGAATGTGGCGTCCCAGTCGGAGTCATATTTGCAACCGAGGTGGGCTATAAGGTGCTCGGCCTTGCGTTTGTTGAGCGGTTCGAGCCCGAAAATGGATGGTTTGTTCTGCACGGTCCTGTTCATAAAGGCGGACCGGACCCTCGTTTTGCGCCCGACATGAGTTATCTGAAGCACATACCCGTCGATATTGAGTTTGCCGGACAGGGTGCGACCGACGACGAAAAGGTCCGCTATGCGTTAAGGCGCGAGCGATTGGGGCAGCAATGGTTCCGCAAGCAGCTCGTTGCCGCCTATGATGGCCGTTGCGCGGTGTCGGACTGCGGCGTCAGTGAAGCTCTGGAGGCTGCACATATCGAGAATTACTCGGGACCCAAATCGCAGGTTGCCAGCAACGGTATTCTGCTTCGGCGCGATCTTCATTCCCTATTTGATGCTCACCTGATTTCGTTTGAGCCTGTTTGCGGCGAATATCGGCTGTGCGGATCGTACCTGCTGGATAAGACCGACTACGCTTCCTTTGCGGGTGCGACGCTAAGGCAGCCGGATGAGCGTCAGTGGCGACCCGATACGGTGTTTCTTGAGGCCCATCGCATTGAGTTCGATCGCTCGGAAAAGAAGCGTGAAAAGGCGGGGCTTCTGCCGTATTAGCGTATTTGGCTTTGGCATTCTTTGACGATCGTGTTGTTTGATCGGATCGCGTGGCGATGCAATCTCGCGCACGCCCGCCGGTGCATGCTCTTCCTGATTTGTATAGCGAGAGGGGAGCGTATATGAGCTGGCGAGGCGATATTGCGATGGGGAAGTACGGAAAACTGCCGTGTGCCCTTATAGACAACAATATGTTTCCGAGCGTAGAGGTTGATTGCGCGTCGTTTGTCGTCACCTGCCCTTGCTGCGGCTCGCAAATACCGTGTCTCGACATTCGGTTTATCGATGCGCGCGACAGACTCAGCGACGAAGTGAGAAAACGGACAGGCGTTCATATGCCGGTGTATCCGGAGAAATGCCCTGTTTGTGGCCTCGATATCGTGTACGACGCCGGCGACGAGGGATAGGTGATGCGGAGGAGTTGGCTGTGAGTGTCTTTTGCCTCTACAAATAAATCCCCTCACCGAGTTGCTTGTGGAACTCGGCGTGATGGTCGCGTGCCCAGGTAAAGAGCGCCTGGTCAAAGTCGGTACGCGTGGCCGGGACGCCAAAGACGCCGGCAACTTCGACGCGTATAAACTCCAGTGCCGGCAGCTTGTTGATGGCAGTGAGGGCAAACGGGGACGAGGGCTCCTCGAACAGATAGCGGCTGCCTTGCAGCGCGTCGCAACTGGTGCACGTGTTGCCGAGCGACGGGGCTTTGGAGGCTCGCGCGCCTACGGGCTTGTAGCCGCAGCGCTTATGAAGGTAGTCGCGGATCTCGCCCGGCACGCAGCCAAGAGCGGGCACGATGGCGAGTGCGTTGGCGTTGGCCGTGTCGATGGCAATGTACCTGGCTTCGTTGGGCGCGTGCGCGATGGCGATGCTCTCGTCGTTATCGGTTCGATAGGGAATGCCGAAGGCCGCGACCGAGGTCTCTTTGTGACACTTCCAGCACTCGCGCTTGCCCAGTACTAGATATATATACGGCGCTGAGGGGTCGGATCGGTCAACACCGGGCAGCCACTCGGCAAAGGGCTCGGGGTTGACGCCGCTGGGCACATACCAGATCTTCTTGGTCCGGTCCCATTTGGCGCCCAGCGCCTTGGCTTCTTCTTTGTGCGAAAAGGGGACATCGAGCTCGGTGCGCATGGCGGCTCCTTGGTGCTGCAGGTGCAAGTGACTCAAGGATACCGCAGGGTATGGACGTTGTGGCGTTTTGCCGAGAAGCTGCGGTGCGGATGGGTTCGAGACGCGTTGGTCTCGGCCTCGGTGGCTATTGGGGCGGTTTTGATTGACTGCGGGGTCGGCCGGGATAGGCGCTTGGGTCGCTGACGCGGTTTTGCGCATGGGCGGGGTGGTTGTTTGGGCGGTTGGAGCTGCCAGCGGATTTGGCGACATAATACAAAACAGCCCAGAGACATAGCCTCTGAGCTGCGAACATTTGGTGGGCGTTAGAAGATTTGAACTTCTGACCTCTTCCGTGTCAGGGAAGCGCTCTCCCCCTGAGCTAAACGCCCGATCAAGGGTGCGCAAGCGCGCAAGGGATAATATAACGGAGCCTGAACTCGGTGGCAAGAACATTTTTAAAAATCGCTTACATTGTGGAATTCGGAGGCTTTGTCATATCCATTTCAAAAGAGTCTGCTGCCGCGATTTGGCTGTCGACTAATGCAAGGCCATTGCGGTATCGAGCTATGGAAAGACGCCTGCGGAATTGTCCTACCGATAAGCGGACAAGCCTTCGGCTGGTGCCTTCGCCGTGGTAAGGTAAGCCGAATTGCTTCCAGACTGTTTCGGGGGAGTGGAATGAGCAAAGAGTGTGTCGAGCAGATCGAAGGCGCAGGGGCTTCGGTGCCGATGACCGATATATCGAACATTGATGTGCCCGAGGGCACCGACGAGCTCAGCCGCAACACCCGTCGCGCGTGGCGCGACCGCCTGAACAGCGCTTCGACGCGCAAGATGATCACGGGCGTCTTGGCTACGCTGGTGGGCGGTTCGTTTTGGGGCTTCTCGGGCACCAGCGCGAGCTTTCTGTTCGATACCTACCACGTCGACACCTTGTGGCTTATGAGCGTGCGTCAGATTCTCGCCGGTCTACTCTTTATGGCCGTGGTTGTTACGCGCGACCGCGAGCGCCTGATTAAGCTCTGGACCACACCCGCCGATCGCAAGCAGCTGCTGCTCTTTACCGCCTTTGGCCTGCTGTTCAACCAGTTTTGCTATCTTTCGGCCGTGCGCCTGACGAACGCCGGAACCGCGACGGTGCTCCAGTGCCTGCAGCTCGTTATCATCATGGGCTACACCTGCGTGATCGATCGCCGCATGCCGCGTACT
The DNA here is from genome assembly GCA_046883645.1 of Collinsella sp. GTDB lineage: Bacteria > Actinomycetota > Coriobacteriia > Coriobacteriales > Coriobacteriaceae > Collinsella. The sequence continues at coordinate 7,549 of JBKTBE010000021.1, forward strand.
CGCGAAGTCATCGGCATTGGCCTGGCTCTGGGTGGAACCTTTTTAATCGCCACCGGCGGCGACCCCACCAGCCTGAATATCTCGCCGCTTGGCCTGGCAGCAGGTCTTATGTGTGCGGTCAGCGCCGCGTGTATGGCGGTGATTCCCGCCAAGATCCTGCCCGAATACGGCAGCCCCATCGTCACGGGCTCGGCAATGCTCACGGCGGGCGTGGTCTCGTGCGTCTTCGTGCAGCCCTGGGCGCATATGCCGGCGCTCGACGCTGCCGGCATCGAGGCGCTCGCGGTGTTCGTGGTTATCGGCTCGTTTTTTGCTTACATGCTTTATATGCAGGGCGTTAAGGACATCGGCTCGGTGCGCGCGAGCCTCATCGGAACTGTGGAGCCGGTTTCGGCGACCATCACCAGCGCCGTTATGCTGGGGACGGTGTTTTTGCCGACCGACCTTATCGGCTTTGTCATGATCATCGTGATGATGTTCCTTACGGTGTAGCTAGCGCCGCCGCCAAGACAGAAAAGGTGTTGTGCCGCATTTTCGCCAATTGATGTCCGTGTCTGGAGTTTAGCTGTCGATGCTCAAAATGCCATAAACTAGCAACGTTATGGACTTTTTCATTGCGACTCAATTGCGAGGATTTCTTTATGGCTGGTAATCACTTTAAGGGCAGCGATAGCGGCCGCCCTGCAGTTCCGCCGCGTCCGAACGGGGCTGGTAAGGCCGGCACGCCGGGCGGCGCTGGACAGGGCGGTTCCGGTAAGCGCGTGTCCCCGGGCGAGACGGCGATGTTTACCGCTCTGTACGAGCAGTCTCAAAAGGCAAAAAAGACCGGCCGTGCAAGAGGGAATGTCTTTGCGGGCGGTGCAACCTCCGCGTCGCAGCCGAGCGGGGCTCCTTCGGTGCCTGCGAACAACGCAGGTGCTGCCAACGCCGCGAATGCTGCCGGCAACGTTAATGCCGGCAAGGCCGCCAACAATACTCCCTTTGCTGGTGGCGCGGGGCTTACGGGTAACCTTGGCACGATTTACACCGGCGCCTCCGAGACTGGCACGTTCGCCCGCCTGGATGATAGCGGTGCCGAGTTTGCGGGCTCGGGTTCCAAGGAAGATTATTACGATTTTGGCTTGAACTACGGTAGCGACGCTTCGTCGAGTTCGACCTCTGACGGTCTGGTCCGTCATCGCCATCGCAAGGGCGAGCGCAAAAAGCGTCACACCGGCGCCATTATTGCCGCTGTGGTCGCGGTGCTTCTCGTTGCGCTTGGCGCAAGCGGCTTGATGCTGCTTAACTCGGCAAAGACCGTAAAGAGTGAAGCGAAGGAGGCTGTCGAGATCGTCGGTGGCCTTAAGGACAAGGTCACGTCGGGCGATTTTTCGACGCTGCCCGACGACGCGAAGAAGATCGATGAGCTCTGCGACAGCATGAAGGCGGAGACCTCGAGCTCGCTGTGGACGGCGGCATCGTTTATCCCGGTGTATGGCAGTGACATCAACGCAGCCCGCACCATGATTGATGCCCTGTCCGATGTCTCGAGCAACGCGCTGGTTCCCATGGCCGATAACCTCTCGCAGGCCACGCCCGGCAAGCTGTTCCAGGACGGCATGATTAACGTGTCCGCGCTACAGGCGGTCGCCGATTCGCTTTCCAGCAGCTCGAAGGTGTTCAAGAGCGCCAACGAGAAGATCCAGGGCATTGGCGATACTCATATTTCCCAGGTGACCGAGCTGGTCGATATGGCCAAGGACGGCTTTGCCACCCTCAACGGCGCGGTTGACGCGGCGGAGAAGGTCGCCCCCGTCCTTCCCCAGATGCTCGGCGCCAACGGCCAGACGCGCAACTACCTTGTGTACGCCATGAACAACGTCGAGATTCGTGCTTGCGGCGGCTTTGGCGGTTCGCAGGGCCTGATTTCGGTCACCGACGGCCAGATGTCGATTGGCGAGTTTGTTCCCTGCATTGCGCGCAGCAAAGACGAGGCGGTTGAGAGCGTCGACGAAGAAGATGAGACGCTGTTTGGTGACCACAGCAACCTATACATCTCGGGCAACACCTATTCGCCCGACTGGCCCCGTAATTCGCAGCGTGTCGCCGCGCTGTGGAAGTCTGAATATGGTCAGGACGTCGATGGCGTCATTGGTATCGATCCGGTATTCCTGCAGTATCTGTTGGGCCTCGTGGGTAATGTTTCACTGCCCGACGGTACAGTCGTTGACGGCACTAACGCGGCGAAGGTGCTTATGCACGACGTGTATTGGAACTATCCGGTCGAGGAGTCGGACGGTATCTTTGCGGCTGTTGCCAGCGCCGCCTTCGACAAGATCCTTGGCGGTATCGGCGATGTCGATGTTACGAAGCTTGTCAGCGCCGTTGAGCGCGGTGCCGAAGAGGGGCGCCTGATCGCGTGGATGAAAAACGATGACGAGCAGAACGCTATCAAGGAGATGAACATCGACGCCTCGCTGCCCGATCCGGATGACCCGAGTGAAGATCCCGTTGCTGGTGTCTACTTTAACAACCTGAGCTTCTCCAAGCTCGACTGGTACCTGAATGCCGATACGCAGATTGGCCAGGGCATCAAGAACGGTGACGGCACATGCTCGTATCGCATCACCGTTACCCTGACGAACATCATGACGCAGGAGGAGGCCGGCAAGCTGCCCGACTACGTCGCGGCGAGCGCGCCCGATGCCGCGCGCGACGACGAGCGTCTGAATGTCTCGTTGTTTGCCCCGACGGGCGGCAACATTACTGATCTGACCGTCGAGGGCACCCAGTTTGGTCTTGGCGCCGCTACGTGGCATGGAATCCCCTTCTATTCGGGCACCGTTGACCTGCATGCTGGCGAGACGACGACGATCACATATACGCTGACCACGTCAGCCGAGGCGGGGGACAAGCCGCTTACGCTGCGTCAGACTCCTACATGCCAGGCGGCTCGCGACAGCGCGTCGGCGTAGGGTTTTTCTGGTAGCGCAGATAATCGAGTACCATTTTGGGGCGGACAGGCAATCTGTTCGCCCCTATTTTGTAAGGAGAGCGCATGAAGTACTTTGGCACCGACGGCTTTCGCGGTGAGGCTAACGTTGGGCTGACGGTAGAGCACGCTTATAAGATTGGCCGTTTTGTGGGCTGGTATTACGGCGCCAACCGCGAGCGCAAGGCGCGCGTCATCGTGGGTAAAGACACGCGTCGCTCGAGTTATATGTTCGAGGCGGCGCTGGTGAGTGGCCTGGTCGCGAGCGGTGCGGACGCCTATATGCTGCACGTGATCCCCACGCCGGGCGTAGCACATCAGACCGTGGAAGGCTGCTTCGATTGCGGCATCATGATCAGCGCGAGCCACAACCCGTTTTGCGATAACGGCATTAAGCTCGTCAATAGCGACGGTTTTAAGATGGACGAGGACGTACTGGAGCTCATCGAGGACTACGTCGATGGCAAGAGCGAGGTGCCGCTGGCCACGGGCAACCACATCGGCGCCACGGTGGACTACATGCAGGGCCGCAACCGCTACATTGCCTCGCTCATCGCCAGCGCGAACTTTTCGTTACAGGGCGTCAAGATCGGCATCGACTGCGCCAACGGCTCGGCGTCCTCGGTTGCCAAGCCGGTGTTCGACGCGCTGGGCGCCGACGTGCGCGTGATCAACGCCGCGCCCGATGGCTTTAACATTAACGTCGACTGCGGCTCCACGCATATGGAGCGCCTGCAGCGCCATGTGGTGGAGCAGGGCCTGGACGTGGGTTTTGCCTACGATGGCGATGCCGACCGCTGCCTGGCCGTGGATGAGCGCGGTCGCGTGGTAGACGGCGACCAGATCCTGTACGTGTGCGGCGTGTATCTGAACAAGCACGGTCGCCTTTCGGGCGGTACCGTGGTGCCGACGATTGCCAGCAACTTTGGCCTGGTCAAGTCGCTGGAGCTTGCCGGTCTGAGCGCCGTGACCAGTGGCGTGGGCGACCGTCACGTGTATGCCAAGATGCGCGAGGGCGGTTACAGCTTGGGCGGCGAGCAAACGGGTCATACGATCTTTGGCGATATCGAGCGCACGGGCGACGGCATTATGACCTCGCTGCGCGTGATGGAAGTGATTCGCGCCGAGCGCGAGACACTCTCGCAGCTCACGGCTCCGTGCAAGCTGCTGCCGCAAGCGCAGGTTGCCGTGCGCGTGGCCGACAAGGACGTCGCGCTCGAGAACACGGGCGTGCAGAATGCGATCGCCGAGGCCGAGGCCGCGCTGGCGGGCGAGGGCCGCGTGCTCGTGCGCAAGAGCGGAACCGAGTCGGTTATCCGCGTGCTGGCCGAAGCCCCCGACCAAGCCGCCGCCGACGCCGCCATGAAGCGCATCGCCAACGCGCTGGAAGCCCTGTAGGGGCCTTCGGGGCTGTTTAGCAGGGGGTCACTAATAGGTTGTGGCCAAAAAGTGGCAAATATGAGTACCGTCACTAATTTGGTAGCAGCAATTTCTGCCTCCAAAGGGCATCTTAGCGTCTCCCAAATAGCCTGTAGGCCAACGATTTTCTACATGTGTCCAATAAATAGGCCCTCAAATGAGACCAATTCCCATTTGAGGGCCTATTTTTACCTGAAATAAATGCAATAAAATCGGCAACAGTACTCATATTTGCCCTTTTTTGGCCACGACTCCTCAACGACTAGGTGCAAGGGGGGGGGGCGCCGCAGGATCAATCCCGCGGCGCTCCTTTGCGTTGGCGTGTTGCCTAAGCTTTACAGCTGGTACAGTGTGGTGAACTTGTCCTGCAGGTAGCTGCAGTAGTAGCGGGCGTCAAAATCCATGCCGCAGGCACCCTTGATGAGTTCCGGCGCGTCCTTGGCGCGGCCCCATTGCCAAATGTGCTCGCCCAGCCAGGCGCGGACGGGCGCCAGATCGCCGCTCGCGCAGGCACCGGTAAGGTCGACGCCGTCGCGGCACATGGCCGGCACGAACATGGCGTCGTAGGCACTGCCCAGCGCATAGGTGGGGAAGTAGCCAAACGAGCCGCCGCTCCAGTGCGTATCCTGCAGGCAGCCGCGCGTGTCGTCGGGAACCGGAATGCCCAGGTACTCGTCCATAAAGCGATTCCAAAGCACGGGGATGTCCTTGGCCGTGGCTTCGCCGGCAAACAGCATACGCTCAATCTGGTAGCGCACCATAATATGCAGCGGGTAGGTGAGCTCGTCGGCCTCGGTGCGGATCAGCGACGGCTGCGCGATGTTCACGGCGCGGTAGAGCGTGTCCTCGTCCACGCTGCCGTAAACCTCGGGCGCGTGACGGCGCAGCACCTCGAGCAGCGGTCCCATAAAGGCGCGACTGCGACCCACGGTGTTCTCAAAGAAGCGGCTCTGGCTCTCGTGGATACCCATGGAGGTGCCGCCCTCCAGGCAGGTGCGCGCGTAAGCGGGGTTCACGCCCAGCTCGTACATGGCGTGTCCCGCCTCGTGGATGATGCTGTAGACGTTGGAGATGCAATCGTTTTCGTAGATGTGTGTGGCAATGCGCGCGTCACCCACCGAGAAGCCCTCGCTAAACGGGTGCTCGGTAAAGGCAAGCGTGGTGTCGTCCAAGTTCAGGCCGACGAGCTTCATAAGGTCGAAGCTCATGGCACGCTGGGCGGCCTCGGGCACGCGGGCGTGCAAAAAGTCGGTAGTCGGCTGCTGGCCGCGCTCGCCGATGGCGTGAACGAGCGGCACGACGGTGGCCTTGACCTCGTCGCAAAACGCGTCGAAGCTCTCGGTGGAAAGGCCGCGCTCGTACTGGTCGAGCCAAACATCGTATGGGTCGCGCTTGGGGTCCATGAGCTCGGCCTGATGCTTAAGTTGGGCGACGATTCTATCTACATAGGGTTCAAAGCTCGCCCAGTCATTGGCCGTCTTGGCCTTGTGCCACACGGCGTCGGCCTCGCAGGTGAGCCTGGTCCAGGCCTCGGCCTCCTCGGTGGGAATGGCGCTTGCCTCGCGCTGGTCGCGGCCGAGCACGCGGATCTCGTCGAGCAGCTGCGGGTCGTCGATCTTGCCGCCGGCGATGGTCTCGCGTGCCAGCGAGCGCACAAGCTCGACAGACTTTTTGCTGGTCAGGAGCTTGTGATGTTCACCGGCAAGGGTGCCCATGGCATCGGCGCGCGCTGCGGCGCCGTTGGCGGGGGCAATGGTCGCGCCGTCAAACTCGGCAATCTTGAGCAGGTACTCACGAGTCCACAGCTTGCCTTCGAGCTTGCGGATTTTTTTGACGGCCTTATCGACCTTCATGCCTTTGGATGTCTTGCCCGCTGCAGGCTCGGCCTTCTTATCGAGTTTCTTTCCCATACCATATCCTTGATCTCGTGAGCCGAGCGCTTCGGGTGGGCGCGCGGCCAGTTTGCACAGCTACCTGCCTTGTACCCAGCACGAACAAAACGGAACGCGGCGATACGCCCACACAATGTGGTATCCTGTAGCCCAATGCGTTGACGGAGAGGGTTTTGCCCGCCGCGTCGCCGGCAAGAGAGGGAAGGTCATGGGCTGCAAGCCTTCCTGCGGTGGCAAGGGCCAAGCGTTCACTCCCGAGCAGCGACCTCAACGGGCGCGCGGCCAGCGGCGGCGATGTCCCCAGTAGGGAAGCCGTGAGCCTCGCGACAAGGGGCAAAGAGTGGGCGCGGCGGGCCATACATCCGCCGGGTCAAACAAGGTGGTACCGCGGAATTCAACCGTCCTTGGGCAATGCACATGCCCGAGGACGGTTTTTTGTTACCGAACCGGGCCGCGTTTTCGCAACGCCAGGCGGCGGCAGCCGCCTCGGCAAGCGGGGAGCGCGAGAGACGAAAGGGAAGACATGAGTCTGATTGATGATCTGGTCAAACTCGAGGAAGAGGCCAAGGAGCTCGTCGCAGGCGCCGACGACGCCGCCAAGCTCGAGGCTGCGCGCGTTGAGCTGCTCGGCCGCAAGGGTCGCATCACCGGCCTGATGCGCATGATGGGCAAGCTCGCCCCCGAGGATCGTCCCGTGATGGGCAAGCGCGCCAACGAGATGCGCCAGCTGATCGAGGGCATGCTCGACGAGCGCACCACCGAGATGAAGGCCGCCGCCCTCAAGCACGCACTCGAGCACGAGGCTGTTGACATCACGCTGCCGGGCATCCGTCCGCAGATCGGTCACCAGCACCTGATCAAGCAAATCATCGAGGAGGCCGAGGACATCTTCTGTGGCATCGGCTACACCGTCGAGTCCGGCCCCATGGTCGACACCTCCTACTACAACTTCACCGCGCTCAACGCCCCCATGGATCACCCGAGCCGCTCGGCCCGCGATACCTTCTACGTGGTCGACAACAACCCCGGCAGCGTCGCGCACCCCGAGGCTCACGCCCACGGCGAGTCCGACGTACTGCTGCGCACCCAGACTTCGGGCGTGCAGATCCACACCATGGAGTCGCAGAAGCCGCCCATCTACATGATCTGCCCGGGCACCGTCTACCGTCCCGACACGGCCGACGCCTGCCACCTGCCGCAGTTCAACCAGATCGAGGGCCTGGTCGTCGACGAGGGTATCACCTTTGGCGATCTTAAGGGCACGCTCGACTACTTTGTTAAGTGCATGTTTGGCGAGGACCGCAAGACGCGTTACCGCCCGCACTTCTTCCCCTTCACCGAGCCGAGCTGCGAGGTGGACGTGAGCTGCCACGTGTGCGGCGGCAAGGGCTGCAACTTCTGCAAGCACAGCGGCTGGATTGAGATTCTGGGCTGCGGCATGGTCGACCCCAACGTCCTGATCAACTGCGGCATCGACCCCGAGAAGTACACCGGCTTCGCCTTTGGCATTGGCGCCGAGCGCGTCGCGGCCCTGCGCTACGACCTGCCGGACCTGCGTACGTTGATGACTGGTGACATGAGGTTCTTGAACCAGTTCTAGAACGCTTTCTTCTTAGTTGCAGTTTCCGGCTCAAAGCCGCATTTATGAAAGGAGACCAGTTATATGCGCGTTTCTTACGACTGGCTCAAGACCATGATCGATATTCCGGAGGATCCCAAGACCCTTTCGGACGAATATATCCGTACCGGCACCGAGGTCGAGGCGATCGACACCGTGGGCGAGTCCTTCGACCACGTGGTGACTGCCAAGGTGCTCACCAAGACCCCGCATCCCGATAGCGACCACATGTATGTGTGCTCGGTCGACGTGGGCGACAAGAACCTCGAGGCCGACGGCAACCCCGCCCCGCTGCAGATCGTCTGCGGCGCGCAGAACTTCGAGGCCGGCGACCACATCGTCACGGCCATGATTGGCGCTGTCCTGCCCGGCGACGTCAAGATCAAGAAGAGCAAGCTTCGCGGCGTCGTGTCCATGGGCATGAACTGCTCTGCGCGCGAGCTCGGCCTGGGCGGCGACCACTCCGGCATCATGATCCTGCCCGAGGACACGCCCTGCGGCATGCCGTTTGCCGAGTACGTGGGCTCGAGTGATACCGTGCTCGACTGCGAGATCACGCCCAACCGTCCCGATTGTCTGTCCATGATCGGCATGGCCCGCGAGACCGGCGCCATCTTCGACCGCGATTTCCACGTTGAGCTGCCCGCCATCAAGGCCGAGACCGGCCGCGCGACCGACGACGAGCTTTCGGTCGAGATTGCCGACGAGGGCCTGTGCGACCGCTACGTCGCCCGCATCGTGCGCAACGTGAAGGTCGGCCCCTCGCCCGACTGGATGGTCAAGCGCCTCAACGCCCTGGGCGTGCGCCCGCACAACAACATTGTCGATATCACCAACTACGTGATGATGCTCACCGGTCAGCCGCTGCACGCCTTTGACCTGGACACCTTTGCCGAGCGCGATGGCAGGCGTCGCGTGGCGGTTCGCGCCGCCCAGCAAGACGAGAAGTTCACGACGCTCGACGGCGAGGAGCGCACGCTCGACGCCGGCATGGGCCTTATCACCGACGGCGAGCGTCCCGTGGCATTGGCCGGCGTTATGGGCGGCATGGATTCCGAGATCGAGGACGACACCGTCGACGTGATGGTCGAGAGCGCCTGCTTCAACGCCGGTCGCACCTCGCACACCAGCCGCGATCTGTCGCTGATCTCCGACGCCTCCATTCGCTTTGAGCGCCAGGTCGACGAGACCGGCTGCGTGGACGTCGCCAACGTTACCTGCGCGCTCATCGAGGAGATCGCCGGCGGCGAGGTCGCTCCCGGCTACGTGGATGTGTTCCCCGCGCCCAAGACCATCGACAGCATTAAGCTGCGCCTGGCCCGCGTGCATGCCATCTGCGGCGCCGACATCGAGCCTGACTTTATCGAGCGCTCGCTCACCCGCCTGGGCTGCACCGTCGAGCGCGACGGCGAGGACTTTATGGTCACCCCGCCGAGCTTCCGTCCCGACCTGCCGCGCGAGATCGACCTGATCGAGGAGGTCCTGCGCCTGTGGGGCATGGGCCGCGTGACGGCGACCATTCCGGCTGCCAAGAACCACATCGGCGGCCTGACCCGCGAGCAGAAGCTCACCCGTAAGGTCGGCGAGATCCTGCGCGCCTGCGGCCTCAACGAGACTACGACTTTTGGCTTTGCCGCCCCGGGCGACCTGGAGAAGATCGGTATGTCCACCGAAGGCCGCGGCTGTCCCGTGGTGCTCATGAACCCGCTGGTAGCCGAGCAGACCGAGATGCGTCGTTCGCTGCTGCCGGGCCTGCTGCAGTCCGTGGCCTACAACGAGGCCCACGGCACGCCCAACGTGCACCTGTACGAGGTCGGCAGCCTGTTCCACGGTCGCGAGAACGCCAGCCTGCCCAAGGAGACCAAGTCCGTGGCGGGTGTGCTCTCGGGCCAGTGGAGCGAGCGGTCCTGGAACATGAAGTACCGCAAGCTGCGCTTCTTCTTTGGCAAGGGCATTGTCGAGGAGCTGCTCGCCCAGCTGCGCATCGAGAAGGTCCGCTTCCGTCCCGTCGAGGGCGAGGGCTACGCTTTCTTGCAGCCGGGTCGTGCGGCCGAGGTTCTGTCCGGCGGCACCGTGCTGGGCTGGGTCGGCGAGATTCACCCCAAGGCGCGCGAGGCTTGTGGTATCGACGAGGTCGTCGTTGCCTTTGAGCTCGATCTGGACAAGCTGATCAAGGGTGCCCGCAATCAGGAGAACTACCGCGAGTTCTCGCAGTACCCTGCCGTTGAGCACGACCTTGCTATCGTGGTCGACAACTCCGTGACCTGCGAGGATCTTGAGCGCCGCATTACCAGCGCCGGCGGCAAGCTGCTCGAGGGCGTGCGCCTGTTCGATGTCTACCGCGATCCGGTCCGCATCGGAGCGGGCAAGAAGTCCATGGCCTTTGCACTTACGTATCGCTCTGACGACCACACGCTCACCAGCGAAGAGGTCGAGAAGGCGCATCAGAAGATCGTCACCAAGGTGTGCAAGGGCGTGAACGGCGAGGTCCGCGGATAGGGCTTGCGCTGGGGTATGGGTCGGCGGTGGCTGCCGCCGAGTCCTACGTGACCGCTATGCTCGGTATGAGGCACCGTTGAGCCTTCATATATGACACGCGCATTACATAACGGCGTGCTGCTTTGTCGGCAGTGCGCCGTTTTGCTATGATAGCCCGCGGCGTGTTACGAATCTGACAATGCGTAACACTGACAAGGTGATTTAAGCGGCGTTGCAATTTCGTGCGCCGATAACCGGGAGGCGTACATGCACATTCCAGATAATTATCTGTCCCCGCAGACCGATGCCGTCATGGCGGTGGCAATGGTGCCCGTTTGGGTCCATTGCATCAAAAGGGTGCGCGCTACGCTCGATCGCGAGCACATGGCTTTTCTGGGCATCTGCGCCGCGTTCTCCTTTTTGCTCATGATGTTTAACGTTCCGCTGCCCGGCGGCACCACAGGCCACGCCGTCGGCGGCGCACTTATCGCGCTGCTGCTGGGCCCCGAGGCCGCGGCTATCGCTGTCTCGGTCGCGCTGGCGCTGCAGGCGCTGCTGTTTGGCGACGGCGGCATCCTGTCCTTTGGCGCCAACTGCTTTAACATGGCCTTTGTGCTGCCGTTTGCCGCTGCTATCGTGTTCCGTGCGCTCAACAGCCGTTTGCACGACAAGAGCTGGGGTACCTCGATTTCGGCCATCGTAAGCGGCTGGGTCGGCCTGTGCCTGGCGGCCCTGTGCGCGGCAATCGAGTTTGGTATTCAGCCGATGCTCTTCATGAATGCTTCGGGCGCTCCGCTGTACTGCCCCTTCCCGTTGTCTGTGGCTATTCCGGCCATGTTGATCCCGCATATGCTGGTCGCCGGTGTCATTGAGGGCGTGGCGACGGCCGCCATCTACGGTTTCATTAAGAAGACGGCGCCGAGCGTTATCGTCGGCCCCGAGGCTTCCGACGGCCTGCTGGACGCCGAGGGCGCTGCTGCCAAGAAGACCTCGCTGGTTCCCACGCTCATTCTGGTCGCCGTGCTTGTCGTTGCCACGCCGCTTGGCCTGCTGGCCACCGGTGACGCCTGGGGCGAGTGGGACGCCGAGGGCGCCGCGACCGCCGTTCAGGAGGCTGGCGACGACAGCTTGCAGGCTTCGGTCGGCCTGGATACCCCGACCTTTGCCGATGCGTTGCCCACGGGCGATTACCTGCAGGCCTATTCCGAGGAGCAGGGTCTTGGCTTTGCCGGCCAGGCTGCCATGTATATCCTCTCCGGCTTGATTGGCGTGGCGGTGCTCACTATCGTATTCCGTCTTGTTTCGCTGACGGCAAAGGAAAGCGGGTCCCATGCAGACGGTCGAGCTGCCTAACTGGCTCGCGGCCCAAGAGCGATACGAGCCCACGGGCGCAAGGCATCGCGTCATGCAAAAGAACGTCCTGCACCTGGCGAGCCTGCTTGAGCGGGTTCGCCTGGGCGGCGGCGCACACGAGGGCGGGTCGATCATCGACCGCGCCCTTTCTTCCGTTTCGGCGCCGGTGCGCCTGCTTGGCATGTTCGTCTGTGCCCTGTGCGTGTGTCTGGCGCAAAGCCCGCTGTACCTGATGCTGATGGCGGCGATCGCGCTGGTGCTCGTTGCCGTGCGCCCCGTACGCGGGCTGCGGGCAACCTTTGCGCCGGCGCTTGGCGCTGCGGGGCTCGCAGTGGTTCTGGCGCTGCCTGCCCTGCTGCTGGGCGCTTCCGCTACGGGCGCCATGCTCAAAATTGCGCTTAAGACGTTCATTAACGTGTCGCTCGTGCTGGGCGTTTCGTGGACGCTTACCTGGAGCCGCATGTCGGCGGCGCTCAAGACGCTACATCTGCCCGACGAGGTCATCTTTACCTTTGACATGGCGCTCAAGCACATCGAGGTGCTGGGCCGAACGGCGCACGATCTGACCGAATCGGTCATGCTGCGCAGTGTGGGTCGCGCGCCTGAGGGGTTTTCGCGCACCGACTCGGTCGCGGGTATCATGGGCATGACGTTTATCAAGGCGATGGAATGCAGCCATGCGATGGACGAGGCCATGCTCTGCCGTGGGTTTGCCGGTGTGTATCCGGCGCCCGCGCGCGCCGGGCTTGGCTGGCGCGATGCGGTCTATGCGGCCGGCGTGGCGCTGCTGGCGGTTGTGCGCCGCCAGGCGCTGCTGGTTCCGGCTGGGGATGCAAATGGGGAAGGGCGACGTTTTGGCAAACGATACAAATGGCGCGATGGGCGCGAGCGGTTCTGCTGGCGCCGAGACCACGCCGCTCATCGAGTTTCGCGACGTGGTGTTTTCCTATGCGGGGCATACGGTTGTCGATGGTGTGTCGCTGCAGGTCGATTGTGGTGAACTCGTTGCCCTGCTCGGTCCCAACGGCTGCGGTAAGACGACGATTATGCGCCTTATTAACGGCCTTGAACTCGCGGACACAGGGGCATACCTGTTTGACGGGCATGTGATTGATGCGGCGTTTCTAAAGGATTCCGCGGCCGCTCAGCGTTTTCATCAGCGCGTGGGCTTCGTATTCCAAAACGCCGATGCCCAGCTGTTCTGCGCCACGGTGGGCGAGGAAGTTGCTTTTGGTCCCGCGCAGATGGGTCTGCCGGCAGACGAGCTCGAGCGCCGCGTGCGCGATGCCATGGGGCTGTTCCAGGTTGCCGACCTTGCCGACGCCTCTCCCTATCAGCTCTCGGGCGGGCAAAAGAAGCGTGTTGCGCTGGCTGCGGTGGTGTCGATGAACCCGGATATCTTGGTCCTCGACGAGCCTACCAATGGGCTCGACGAGGATTCATGCGACATCGTGGTCAACTTCTTGCTGGCCTACGTCGCGGCGGGTAAGACGGTCTTGATGAGCACGCATCACCAGGATTTGGTGCGACGCCTGGGTGCCCGTGCAATCTATATCGATCGATATCACCATGTGGTCGAGGCGTCTTCGTCGTCGTATGGAACCGAAAGCGGTGCTACGGACTAGTTGCTGCGTAGAGCGTGCGTAGCCGTCCGCGCGGCTTTGCCGTGATGGTATAGTTATCCAGGTTTTTTATGGGGGTGGCTATGCCAAGCTGGAACATTCATATCGCTCAGACGGAGCGTTTGCTGGAGCGCACCGGTGCGCTTGCCAATAGCGTGCGCGACCGCAATGCCTTTTTGTTTGGCTGCGTGGTTCCGGATATCTTCGTGGGCTATATGGTCCCTGGCATCGCCGATCCCATCCCGTACCGCATTACGCACTTTGCAAAGCCCGAGCCTATCCCTAAGCCTCGTGAGCATGAGTTCTGGGATACCTATGTGGCACCGTTGCTTAAAAGTTCGCCCACCGGTGCGCCAGCCGCGGCGACCTCGATTATCGAGGAGCGCGAGCGACTGAATCGCGTGCACTATCCCCAGCGCTACAGGGATGCCGAGCCGGTTGTCGGTCCCGGCGCTCGTGAGTTCTCGCTTGCATCCGAAGATGTGGCGCAGTCGTTGCTCGATTTGACACTGGGTGTCTGGTCGCATCTGGTGGCCGATACCGTATGGAATACGCGCGTGAATCAGTACCTGGAGGCGCACGGCGGCAAGCCGTGCGAGGAGTTCCGCATTAAAAAGCAAGGCGACTTTGACTGGTTTGGCAAGACGCTCGGCATCGTTTCGATTCCGCGCGCGACCGATCGCCTGTATACTGCGGCGACGCGTTTTGGGCAGTATCCCATCCATAAGGAGTATGTGCTCAAGACCATCGGCGTTATGCACGAGATCGTGCGCGAAAACCCCGGCGAGCCCGACCATCCGCCATACCGCCTGCTGACCGAGGAGTTCTTCGACGCAACGTTTACCGAGGTCATCGAGTTGACCGAAGCGGGCTTTGCGGCTCGCGTTGCCGCTTCTGACGTTCCCGCAGTCCCTCTGATCGCTAGCTGCTAGCCGGCCGGCTTAACGGAGAACAGTTCATCCCAATTGACCAACAGCTCCCGTCGCAGGGTTTCTGCGGCGGTGCGTTCCTGATCGGTCTTTGGGATGTAGGGGAGCCCCGCCTTTTTATGAATGAGCTCGGCGATGTTGTTAAAGCTCTTCGTGTCCTTGATTTGCTCATAGGTTATCTGGATAACGTCATAGCCCATGCTTGTGAGGGCGGTGGTGCGCTCGGCATCGGAGAGACTTGCGGCTTCGCTGTCATGGGCGGAGCGGCCTTGGCATTCCAAAATGACGCCCATGCTGTCGATGTTGCTCTCTATGAGGATATCGGCGTAGCAGCAGGTTTTGTCATACAGTGAGCGTGCGGCGTCGCTGAGTGGGATGCGCACGTTGTTTGCGATGTTGATGCCCATGCCGCCCTCGTCGCGGGGGAGCGAGACAAGCATGGAGGTCTGTACTTCGAAGGGTGAGGCGGTCTGCCCCGTCATGTGCTCGGCTGCCCAGCGCAGTTGTTTAACGCCGCGCAGGCCTGCGGCCTGCTTGGCGAACGCGGCGATATCCGCTGCGCTGAGGAGCGGTGGGCGCTTCCACAGGTTGGTGTCATTGCCCTTGGTGTCGACAACGCGTTTCCAACCACAGTCGGGCGGAATGAGCTTAAGCGAAATTGCTTCATCGAGCTGCTGCTGCGCCCGTTTACAAGGCGTGAACACTGCAAAGGAGCCGCACATCTCGTAGCAAGCCATGAGTAACTGGTTGCGCGAGACCTGCGTAGCAAGGTTGAGCAGTGTGAACTCCGGGGACGTGACATTAAACCCATGCTCAGTCTGCCTAAACGACCCAGGAGGCGGCTCTTGGGTTAGCAGACGGCTATGAAATAGCTTTCCGTTCGCGCGCTGTTTTCTTTCGCCCACGAATCTCCAAACTGGTGTGCCGAGCAAGTCTTTAAATACTGGTTGTTTTGAGTAATGCACCAAGCGATGGTCATGGTCGGGCGGCAGGATTGCCGGATAGAGTCCTAGTATCTGGGGCGGGATGCGATAGTACTGAAAAGCTGTGGGTCCGCAAGCGAGAAATGACATGGCAATCCGATCGTTCGAGCGTTGTTTGGGCTAGAAAGGCTATCGGTTTCGGAAGTGCGGGGAAAAAGACAAACAGGCAAAGCACAAGCGGTATTTGAGCCAACTTTATCAGGGGTTTTGTTGAAATAAAAGGGCTTGTGCTCGGGGGTAAGCAATTTTTCCCCGCACTTCCGAAAACCAGGTCGATCTGACTCTTGCTAAAACGATTTAGCAGCGTCGGTCAAGGTGCGGGTTTGCCACCGGGCGAACACTTTTATCGCTTGGGACTATATTTATTGGGCCTCGAAGGGTGGGTTTCGCGCTTTTGGTAAAGAAATGAGTGTGTGTTTTGCCGTGTGCCGGCATTGGCATAGAAAAAGGGCCCGGAAGGCAATGCCTTCCGGGCCCTTTGCAATGCAAGTGTGCTTGCAAGTACGATTTAGCGCACCTGAGCGACGTAAGCGACGTTGGTCGAGGAGACCTTATCCTCGAGCTGGACGCTCATGCGGGGATCGCCAGCGGTAGCGACGGTCAGATCGCCGGCCTTGACGTAGCCGAGCTCCTTAGCGGTCTCGATCGCCTTGACGATCGTGCCGTTGACGGTGCCCTGGGTAATCTCGGCCTGGTGCGGGATAACGCCCCAGTACATAATCATCTGCTGGACGGCCCACTCGTGGCGGGAGAACGCGCAGATCGGCATGTTGGGACGGAAGTGCGAGATCAGGCGAGCGGTACGACCGGTGGTCGTCGGCACGGTGATGCACTTGGCGCCAACGGTGGTGGCCATGTTCACAGCGGACATACCCACAACGTTGTTGACGACGCGGGTGCCGTGAGCGTCAGCCGGAACCTCGAGCGGAGCGTGAGCCGGGAGGTACTTCTCAGTCTCGAGAGCAATGCTGGCCTGCATCTTGACGGCCTCGACCGGGTACTTACCGGCAGCGGACTCGCCAGAGAGCATAACGGCGTCGGTGCCGTCGTAGATGGCGTTAGCAACGTCGGCAACCTCGGCGCGCGTCGGGCGCGGGTTCTGCTGCATGGAGTCGAGCATCTGCGTAGCGGTGATAACGGGCTTGTAGGCCGCGTTGCACTTGGCGATGATCTCCTTCTGGATGTGCGGAACGAGCTCGGGCTTAATCTCGATGCCCAGGTCGCCACGGGCGACCATGATGCCGTCGGAAGCCTCGAGAATCTCGTCGAAGTTCTCGACGCCCAGGGCACTCGATCTTCGGGAAGATCGTCACGTGCTCGCCGCCGTTCTCGCGGCAAAGCTCGCGGATGCCGCGGACGGACTCGCCGTCACGGATGAAGGAAGCGGCGATGTAGTCGATGTTCTCGGTCAGGCCAAAGAGGATGTCCTGACGATCGCGCTCGGTGATGGCGGGCAGCGAGATGTTGACGTTGGGCATGTTGACGCCCTTGCGCTCGCCGATCAGGCCGTCGTTCTTAACGACGCAGGTCATGTCCTGGCCGCTGACGGACTCGACCTCGAGGGCAACCAGACCGTCATCGATCAGGATAAGGGAGCCCTTCTCGACCTCGGAGGGCAGAGCCAGGTAGTCGAGGGAGATGTGCTCAGCGGTGCCGTGGAAATCCTCGGACGTGGGCTGAGCGGTGACGACGATCTTATCGCCGGTCTTGACGGCAACCTTCTTGCCGTCGACCAGAAGGCCGGTGCGGACCTCGGGGCCCTTGGTGTCGAGCAGGATGCCGACGGGCAGACCGAGCTCCTTGGAAATACGACGGACGCGCTCGATGCGACCGTGGTGCTCGTCGTAGGATCCGTGCGAGAAGTTAAAACGGGCGACGTTCATGCCCGCCTTGATCATCTCGCGGATGGTCTCGTCGCTATCGCAGGCGGGACCCATGGTGCATACAATCTTGGTGCGCTTGTACATTCAGACCTCCATCTGACATCGTCTTGCGCTGATAGATAAACCATAAGAAATAAAACTGAGATGATTATAACGAAATGCCGACCGAATACCCCAAAAAATCGACCGTATGCCGAATTAGAAGTTCATTTTTTGCGGTAAAAACGGTATATGCAAAAACTTTACCAACCGTTCTAACCGCTGCTATCTGGGCGATATTTCAGTTTGATGATGCACCGAAGAAAAAACGTTTTATCAATGTTGAGCATCACACGGTCTGCATCGTTGCACTCGAGCCGTGTTTCCAATTGGAATGTTTTGGCTAGACGCGCCGCTTTGGGGTACCATAGCCCCACTATCAACTGCCGCTCAGCACGGCAGCCTTGATGAGCCCTTGCCCTTCTCCTGGGAATTATGATCGGGCATCAATCTGCTGAGTGGCCCGAATCCCAGGAGGGGACTCTATATGCAAAAGGAATACCTGTCCGCCGCGGCGGAGGTACTCAGCGACCAAGGTGTCGATGAGAACCTCGGCCTGAGCAGCGACGAGGCGTCGTCGCGCCTCGCCAAGACAGGCCCTAACAAGCTTGAGGAAGCCGAGAAGACGCCGTTGTGGAAGCGCTTCTTTGAGCAGATGGCCGACCCCATGGTCATCATGCTGATCGTTGCCGCCGTCATCAGTGCACTCACGGGCATGGTCAAGGGCGAGGCGGACTTTGCCGATGTCGCCATCATCATGTTCGTCGTTATCGTCAACTCGGTGCTGGGCGTGGTTCAGGAGGCCAAGAGCGAGGAGGCTCTCGAGGCATTGCAGGAGATGAGCGCCGCGCAGTCCAAGGTTCTGCGCGACGGCAAGCTCGTGCACCTGCCGAGCGCCGAGCTCGTGCCCGGTGACGTGATCATGCTCGAGGCGGGCGACTCCGTCCCGGCCGACTGCCGCGTGCTCGAGAGCGCCACGATGAAGATCGAGGAGGCCGCCCTTACCGGCGAGTCCGTGCCCGTCGAGAAGCATGCCAACGTGATTGAGCTCGCCGCCGGCACCGACGACGTGCCGCTCGGCGACCGCAAGAACATGTGCTACATGGGTTCCACCGTGGTATACGGCCGCGGCCGCGCCGTCGTGGTCGGCACCGGCATGAACACCGAGATGGGTAAGATCGCCGGCGCCCTGGCCGAGGCCAAGGAAGAGCTCACGCCGCTGCAGGTGAAGCTTGCCGAGCTCAGCCGCATCCTCACCATCATGGTTATCGTCATCTGCGTCGTTATCTTTGGCGTCGATATCATCCGCCACGGCGTGGGCAACGTTCTTACTGACCCGACTGCCCTGCTCGACACCTTTATGGTTGCCGTCTCGCTCGCCGTCGCCGCCATCCCCGAGGGCCTGGTCGCCGTCGTGACCATCGTTCTTTCGCTCGGCGTGACCAAGATGGCCAAGCGCCAGGCGATTATCCGCAAGCTTTCTGCTGTCGAGACGCTCGGCTGCACGCAGACCATCTGCTCCGACAAGACCGGTACCCTTACCCAGAACAAGATGACCGTCGTCAAGCACGAGCTCGCTGCGCCCAAGGAGAAGTTCTTGGCCGGCATGGCGCTGTGCTCCGATGCCCAGTGGGACGAGGAGCTGGGCGAGGCCGTGGGCGAGCCGACCGAGTGCGCGCTCGTCAACGACGCCGGCAAGGCGGGGCTCACCGGCCTGACTGCCGAGCATCCGCGCGTGGGCGAGGCCCCGTTCGACTCGGGCCGTAAGATGATGTCTGTGGTCGTCGAGACCCTGGACGGCGAGTACGAGCAGTACACCAAGGGCGCGCCCGACGTGGTGATCGGCCTGTGCACCCATATCTACGACGGCGATAAGGTCGTCCCCCTGACCGAGGAGCGTCGCGCCGAGCTCGTGGCCGCCAACAAGGCCATGGCCGACGAGGCCCTGCGCGTACTGGCGCTGGCAAGCCGCGCCTACACCGAGGTCCCGGCCGACTGCAGCCCCGCCGCGCTCGAGCACGACCTGGTCTTCTGCGGCCTGTCCGGCATGATCGACCCGGTCCGCCCCGAGGTCGCCGACGCCATCCGCGAGGCACACGACGCCGGTATCCGCACCGTCATGATCACGGGCGACCACATTGACACCGCCGTGGCCATCGCCAAGCAGCTGGGCATCGTCGCCGACCGCAGCCAGGCCATTACCGGTGCCGACCTCGACCGCATGAGCGACGAGGAACTCGACGCGCACATCGAGGACTACGGCGTGTACGCCCGCGTTCAGCCCGAGCACAAGACCCGCATCGTCGAGGCTTGGAAGTCGCGCGACCAGATCGTGGCCATGACGGGCGACGGCGTCAACGACGCCCCGTCCATCAAGCGCGCCGACATCGGCGTTGGCATGGGCATCACCGGTACCGACGTCACCAAGAACGTCGCCGACATGGTGCTTGCCGATGACAACTTCGCCACCATCATCGGTGCCTGCGAAGAGGGCCGTCGCATCTACGACAACATCCGCAAGGTCATCCAGTTCCTGCTTTCGGCCAACCTTGCCGAGGTCTTCTCGGTATTCATCGCCACGCTCATCGGCTTTACCATCTTCCAGCCGGTGCAGCTGCTGTGGGTGAACCTGGTCACCGACTGCTTCCCCGCGCTCGCGCTGGGCATGGAGGATGCCGAGGGCGACATCATGAAGCGCAAGCCGCGCAACGCCAAGGACGGTGTCTTTGCCGGACATATGGGTCTGGACTGCGTGGTCCAGGGCCTAATCATCACCGTGCTGGTGCTGGCGAGCTTCTTTGTGGGCGTGTACTTTGACATGGGCTACATCCACATCGCCGATATGATCGCCGGTAATGCCGACGAGGAAGGCGTGATGATGGCCTTCATCACGCTCAACATGGTCGAGATCTTCCACTGCTTCAATATGCGCAGCCGTCGTGCGTCGCTGTTCACCATGAAGAAGCAGAACAAGTGGCTGTGGGCTTCTGCCGCGCTGGCACTGGTGCTGACGGTGATCGTGACCGTGCAGCCGACGCTTGCCGAGATGTTCTTCGGCCCTGTGACGCTTGAACTCAAGGGCGTTCTTGCCGCGCTGGGTCTGGCCTTCCTAATCATTCCGCTGATGGAGATCTACAAGGCGATCATGCGCGCAGTCGAGAAGGAGTAGGTCGAAAGGCCATCCTTCCCACCGGCCCGACCGCCTGCGGGGTTCTTCTTCGCTGGTCCTCGCGCTTCGCGCTGCGGGATCGCTCAGAAGAAACCCCTCCCGGCGGGCGGGCCTTCGGATGACCTCTCGGGACCGTAAGCTGAGGAAAAGTTTGTGAGCTGGTCGGGCTTTGCCCGGCCAGCTCTTTTTGATTTAAAATACCTGCTCAGTTGTGATTTATGGTGCTGGGAGGCGTTTGTGGGCAAGGCTAAGGCTAAAGCGAAGAAGAAGACGACGGGGGCACGGGCTAAGCGTGACCGTCGTCGGAAACTCGCGACCGAAGCGCCCGTGTCTGCCGAGGAGTTGTTGGCGAGCGTACCGGGGCTCGATGCGCTGCAGGACGTTCCGGCGTTTGATGACCTGCCGGTCGATGAAACCCAGCAGACTGCCTTTGATGATTTCTGCGCACATGCTGAGGAGCCCGAGCAGATGCAGCTTGGCGCCGTGGTGCGCTTAGATCGCGGGTTTCCGCTGGTGGCCACTGCCGACGACACCTTTCGCGCCGAGCATGCCGTGGGGTTTGCCAAGTCGCGCGGCGCGGACGAGGTCCTGCTGCCTGCCGTGGGCGACCGTGTGGCGGTGCGCCGCGCTCCCGGGCACGATAAGGGCGTGATTGAGTGCGTGCTGCCGCGCCGTACGAGCTTTGAGCGTTGGCGCGGCCGTGCCCGTGGGGAGCGCCAGGTGCTCTGCTCCAACGTGGATAGCGCGCTAATCGTGCAGGCGCTCGGTGCCGGTGAGGTGCTGCTCGACCGCGTGGCACGCTCGCTGGTGTTGGCGCTCGACTGCGATGCCGAGCCGGTGGTGGTGCTCACCAAAGCTGACCGCTGCGATGCCGAGGAGCTCGAGCGCGATCTGGACCGCGCGCGCCGCCTGGTGGGTCCGAACGTGCGCGTGATTGTGACGTCCTCTGCCGAGGGCCGCGGCCTGGACGAGGTCCGTGCCTGCGTGCCCGCCGGGAGCTGCGCCATGATCCTGGGTGAGTCGGGTGCCGGCAAATCGACGCTGCTCAATGCACTGCTGGGCCACGATACGTTGGCGACCGGCGGTGTGCGTGAGCGCGATGACCAGGGCCGCCACACTACGGTCGCGCGCGTGATGGTGGCGCTGCCGGGCGACGCCGGCGTGATCGCCGATGCCCCGGGCCTGCGCAGCCTACCGCTCGTGGGTCACGAGCGGGGTCTGGCGCGCGCTTTCCCCGAGATTGTCGAGGCATCGCACGCGTGCCGGTTTGGCGATTGCACGCATACCCATGAGCCGGGCTGCGCCGTTCGCGAGGCCGAGGACGCCGGGCAGATCGACAGCCTGCGTTTGGAAACGTTCCAAAACCTGGCGTCATCCATGCGCGTGAGCGCTCAAATGCTCGATCCCGATGTTCATCTGTAATTGATTTTTCCTATGACAGCCGTTTCCCAACTGTTTGGGAGATGGCTTTTTTGCTGCGGAAAAGCCTCGAAACATGCAGTTTGCTGACGTGCTGACCAAAACCTTGCCACAAGCTTGACGGACTGGTCAGCTTTTGGTCGGCGATTGGTTTGACATCGAAAATCAAGATCGCGATTGCGCCGTTTTGCACTCTGACCGCCCAGACAATGGTGGTACGGGCATTCGCCCGGCACTGCCATGAGAGGAGCGGCCGTGAACAAGAGCAAACGCATCGCCATCAGTCTGGTCGCGGGCGTGCTCGCTGCTCTGCTCTGCATGGTTTACGGCTCGTCGATCCGCTCGCAAGCCGAACAGGTCCAGGCTGAGACCTTGGCCAAGTACGGTGGCGATCGCGTCGAGGTATGCGTCGCGGCGCGCGATATCGATGTGGGCGAGACCCTCGATGAGACCAATGTCATAACCCAGGAATGGCTGACGAGCCTGCTGCCGCGTGACGCGGCGACCGAGCTGCGCCAGGTGCGCGGCGACGTGACGACTTCGCGTATTCCCAAAAACGCTGTGATCTGCAATGTCTACACCAAGGCTGAGAGCCACAAGCTCGAGGTGCCTAAGGGCAAGGTCGCCGTTTCGGTGGCGGTCGATGCCGAGCACTCGGTCGGCGGTGCTGCGGGCGTGGGCAGCTACGTGGATGTGTATGTGCAAAAAGACGGTGTAACCGATCGACTGTGCGGCGCGCGCGTGATCGATACCAGTGAGGATTCCGGCACCACGCGCGAGGGCAAGATCGAATGGGTGACGCTGGCGGCTGACCCCGAAGATGTCAAGGAACTGCTGGGGGCATCGGGCAAGGGAGCGGTCAGCTTGACGATTCCCGCCACGGCGCGCGGCAAAAAGAGCGGAGGCGACGAGTGATGAAGGCGATCTGGCTTGCGTGCTGCGCATGCGGCGATTACGGGCTGTTGCAGCGGGAAGTCGAGGGCCGTGATGCGGGTGCACAGGTGCTTCGCGTGGGTGACCTGGACGGGCTGGTTTCCATGGCTCGGGCGTTTCCGTCGCGCCGCGGGGCTGCCATCATCGCGGCGTCTCTGTTTGATACCGAAGATGTGCGCAAGACTGTTGTGCGCCTGACGGCCGAAGGCCGCGTGAGTCGCGTGGTCGTGTTGATAGAAGCACTCGATCCGTCGGATATCGAGGGGCTGTTTCGCGCAGGGGCGACCGAGGTCATCGCTGCGCACAGTATATGCGGCAACGGGCGCGCGGGCGAGGGAGCGGTTGATTCCGATCGGCGCATGACGATTGAGCCCGATGCTTTTGTTGATAGGGAACCCGGGGCGCCTCGCGCTACAAGAGGCCCGCGTGTTGATGATTATGGAAAAGCGGAAGCCGAGCATGGTCGGCGCCCCCGGAACCCCCTTGTATACGATGACGCTGGAGGGCCGGCACAGCATGCTGGCGACTCCCCGGCTGTAGATATGGGATACGTGCACGGCGTGAATCTGGCGGATGAACTCGACGAAGTTGAGGGCTTTGCCGGGTGCGGCGAGTTGTCGCTGATGCAGCATGAGCAGATTGCACAGAACGAGCCTGCCTTGCAGACCGAACAAGCTGCCATGCCGGCTTGGACGCAGCGTGTGGTTGCGGCGGGGGAGACGGGGACGCTATCGCCGACGCCCGCCCCGCCGCCTCCGATGCCGCCGGCAGACGCTGCCGCTCCGCAGCATCGAGCTCCGGTCATCTGCGCCATTTCGGGTTCGGGCGGTTGCGGCAAGTCGACGATCGTTGCCACCATGGCACACACATCGTCGCTGTTGGGCTTGCGTGCCGCCGTGCTCGACCTGGACCTGATGATTGGAAACCTTTACGACTTGTTAGGCGTCGATGCTCCGCGCGATATGGCGGCAC
>JBKTBE010000113.1:0-2866 GCA_046883645.1 Collinsella sp.
ATGTTGTTAAAGAACAGACAGGCCGTGCCGGAGGGGAAAACGAGCGTGGGGACGCCGCAGCCGCGCATCTGGTCGAGCACGTTGGAGACGGTGCCGTCGCCGCCCGAGACGACCACGCGGTCGAACTCGCGAACGTCTGCCACGGCGTCCTCGGGCTCCATGCCATCGCCGATAAAGCGCATCACGACTTCGTCGCCGCCCTGTGCAAGGGCGTGCGTGAATGCGTAGATTTCATCTGAGCTGGGGCCCGATGCCGGGTTGTGGATGATAAGGCAGCGCATACTTACGTTCCCGTTCTGTGACTAACCGAGTATAGTTGTAAGGCAATGCCGATATCCTACCCGTGTTTTTCGGGCCTAACCTTATTCGATGGGTTGATATGTACATTTCCACACATCAGGCTCTACTCGACTTTTGCCAGCGCGCCCGTGAGTTCGACGCGATTGCCGTCGATACCGAGTTTTTGCGCGAGCGCACGTTCCATCCGCGTCTGTGTTTGGTTCAGATTGCCACCCCTGCCGAGAGTGTAGCGGTCGATCCCCTGGTAATCGACGACCTATCGCCGCTGGCCGAGCTTATGGCAGACGAGAGCGTGACTAAGGTCTTCCACGCCTGCTCGCAGGATATGGAGGTTATGCTCCATACCGTGGGCGTGCTGCCACGACCGATTTTCGATACGCAGGTCGCCGCTGCCTTTTTGGGCGAGCGCCAGCAGATTTCGTATGGCGCGCTTGTTCAGACGTTTTGCGGCGTCTCGCTGCCCAAGACCGAGTCGCTGACCGACTGGTCGCGTCGCCCGCTGACCGATAAGCAGATTGAGTACGCGATTGATGACGTCAAGTACTTGATCGTCGCCTATACCGAGATGATGAGTCGCCTGCGCGAGCTGGGCCGCGTGGATTGGGTGCTCGACGAGCTGCGCCCGCTGGCCGATGAGTCGCACTATCGCGCCGACCGTCACGAGGCGTTCCGCAAGGTCAAGCGCATCAACTCCTGCAGCCGCCATCAGCTGGGCATCGCGCGCGAGCTTGCCGCTTGGCGCGAGGACCGTGCCGAGCGCCGCAACATCCCGCGCAAGTGGGTCATGTCCGACGATACGCTGCTGGCGCTCGTCAAGCGCAATCCCGTGCGCGTTGAGGAGTTCCGCAGTATCCGCGGTACCGATCAGCTGGGAGAGCGCGACGTGGACGGCGCGCTCATGGCCATCAAGCGCGGCGCGAGCTGCCCGCACGATCGTCTGCCGCTCATGGTGCGCGGACACCGTCAGATCTCGCCGGAGCTGGAGAGCGTGACGGACCTGATGTATGCGCTCATTCGCCTGGTTGCCGAGCGCTCGGGCGTGGCAACCTCAGTCATCGCCTCGCGCGATGATCTGGCTGACTACATTGAGCATCCCGAGCAGAGCCCCCTGCGCGAAGGCTGGCGCTTTGAGCTTGTGGGTTCGCGCCTGGACGATCTGCTCTCCGGCAATATGGGGCTGACGGTGAAGGACGGAAAAATCGAATTGCTGTAAGGAAGCCTAGCCGTTTGAGTGGGTAAAATGCCTCCAACGTGTAACTCGATTCGGAGGAATTCGCATGCCTTATTACTATGGATACGGCTTTGGCATCGACCCGCTGTACCTGCTGGTTGTTCTTGTCTGTACGGTGCTTGGTCTTGCCGCGCAGAGCTATATCAACTCGACGTACAAGACGTGGTCCAAGGTACGCTCGGACGGCGACACGGGCGCTGCGGTTGCTCGCCGCATGCTCGACGCCAACGGTTGCAACGCCGTGGGTATCAAGGGCGTTGCCGGCGAGCTCACCGACCATTACAACCCGCAGGACAACAACCTGTATCTGTCGGACGCCAACCGCTCGGGCGGCTCGGTGGCAAGCGTTGCCGTCGCCTGCCACGAGGCGGGCCATGCCGCCCAGCGCCAAAGCGGCTATGCCATGATGAAGGTGCGCAGCGCCCTCGTGCCGGTTGTCAACTTTACCCAGAACACCTGGACGATCGTGCTGCTTATGGGCCTGTTCATGAACATCGCGGGACTCACGACCCTCGCGCTGATCTTCTTTTCGTTTAGCGTGCTGTTCCAGCTGGTTACGCTGCCGGTCGAGATCGATGCCAGCCGCCGCGCCGTGGCGTATATCGAGCAGTCGGGTATGAGCTCCAAGCAGGTCAACGGTGCCAAGAAGGTACTGACGGCAGCTGCGCTCACCTACGTGGCGGCGGCGCTCACCTCGATTATTCAGCTGCTCTACCTTATGGCTCGTTACAACAGAAACTCCAACCGATAAGAGCTTAGACTGACAGGCGCCGCGGGGATTTGTGTCCCCGCGGCGCTGTACTATGTGTGGGACTTGAATTTGCACAGGGCTGGAGCCCGTGTGCACGATGACGAAAGGAGGCTGCGTGGCAGGCTGGAATCTAACCGGCAACAGCGTTTCCGCCGAGTTTGACGGCTCGGACGAGCAGGAGCGCAAGGAGCTCAGCGTGAGCCAGGCGGTGGAGATCGCCGCTGGCGCGCTCGATGCCATTCCGCAGCTGAGCGTCCTGGGCGAGGTCACGGGCTTTCGTGGCCCCAATGCCCGAAGCGGCCACTGCTACTTCCAGATCAAGGACGACTCGGCTGCCGTCGATTGCATCATCTGGAAGGGTGCCTATCTTAAGCGCACCTTCGACTTGCGCGACGGTATGCAGGTGAGCTTTAAGGGCAGCTTCAATCTCTATAAGCCCACGGGCCGTATGAGCTTTGTCGCCCGTTCGTTCTCGCTGGCGGGGGAGGGCCTGCTGCGTCAGCAGGTGGCACAACTGGCCGAAAAGCTGCGTCGCGAGGGCCTGATGGACGAGGCGCGCAAACGTCGCATTCCGGTGTTTTGCT
>JBKTBE010000114.1:0-2852 GCA_046883645.1 Collinsella sp.
GGCGACGGGGCACATGTTCTCCACTTCCTGTGAGTACTGCATGCCTCTCCTCTCTATCGTGTTGGCGTCCCGTCTGGGGGTCGTGGCTGGCGATTGCCGGGCGACCCTTCGAAAGGGACATGACATGCAGCCCCTATAATACCGCGAAATGCACGGAATATTCGGCGAACGGCTCAGTTTTCGTAGCGAGAAGTCCGGAAGTTTTAATTGAAACGGTTTAACGCTATGTTCTGTGGTCGCGAACTTCCGTAGAGGGGGTCCGTCTTTGGCAAGCTTTTGGTCAGCTCTTGTAAGCGTTGCAGGGGTTGACCTGTTGCAACGGTGCCGTTCGCCGCCTGATTACTGCCTTTGGCCGCGCGAGTGTATTGTTTTGCGTGAATGTTTTGATGGCACGCTTCAATCGTGCTGTATTGGATGGCAAGCAGATCCCGGTGAAGGGAGCGCCATGCAGCGCGTTTGGAGAACGGTTACCGGCTTATACCATGTCTGTGCCCGCGGTACGGGCAAGCGGCTCATCTTTGAGGGCGATGACGACCGGTGGGAGTTTTTGGAGCTGATGCGCGAGTGCTGTCGCGAGGAGGGCGTGACGGTTATCGCCTGGTGCCTTATGGGCAATCACGTGCATTTGGTGCTTGCAGATTACGAGGACAGGATGAGCGCGGCAATGCACCGGCTGCTTTTGACGTACGCGCGGCGGTTCAATAAGCGCACGGGGCGCACAGGCCATCTGTTCCAAAACCGTTTTGACCGGCGCTCGCTCGATACCGACTGGCAGGTGATGGAGGCTATTCGCTCTGTACACGCCGATCCGCAGGAGGTGGGCGTTAGCCTAATCGAGCGTTATCCCTGGAGCAGCTTTCCGGAACATCTACGCGCTTACGACGGTGATGCGGCCGATGCCGCGAGGGGATTTTCTGATCCTTCTTGCGTGCTTGAGCTTTTTGGCTCTGTCGAGGGCTTTATTGCCTATTCGCTTTCGACGCCCGCCGGCAGTGAGTCAGCGCTGTGCGATATGAAAGAGACGGAGTGGGAACGCCACGCCTTTGCCGACAAGATGGCGAAACGCCTAGGCGTGCCGCTCAACGAACTCAAGGCCGTTGCGCCCTCGCGGCGAGACGGAATCATTTTCGCTCTGCACGATGGCGGCTACACGGTGCGCGAGATCGAACGGTATACGGGAATCAGTAAGAGTACCGTATCTCGTATCGCGCGCGCTTATGCGCGGGTGAAGGCTCAGGCTGAGCTCTCGGAATAGAAAATGGCCGAATCACTCTTAGTCAAGCGATTCGGCCAACAAAAATCTTAAGATTTGGGACAAGTACTACTGATTATTTTGCCCCTCGAGCATGCCGTCGAGGGTGCGCCAGGCGAGCTCGGCGCATTTGACGCGGGCGGGCATGTGCGAGATGTCCTGGAGCTGGGCGGCTTCGTCCAGGTCTTCCAGGTCCTCCTCGGAGAGCTTCTCGCCGCGGATCATGGCGAGGAAGAGCTCTGCTAGGCGGCGAGCTTCCTCGACGGTCTCGCCGGTGATGAGGTCGGCCATAATATCGGCGCTGGCCTGACTGATGGCGCAGCCGTGGCCGGTAAAGGAGGCCTCCTCGATCACGCCGTTCTCGACACGCAGCTGCAAGGTGAGCTCGTCTCCGCAGCTGGGGTTGATACCGTCGTGCTCGTGCGTGGGAGCATCCATCTCGTACTTATAGTCGGGGTGCGAGTTGTGCTCCATAAACGTGGTGGAGGTGTACAGATTACCCATTGAACGTGCTCCAAACGTGATGCATGCCGGCGATGAACTTGTCGATGTCGGCCTTGTCGTTGTAGAAGGCCACGC
This sequence comes from Collinsella sp., assembly GCA_046883645.1. Lineage (GTDB taxonomy): Bacteria > Actinomycetota > Coriobacteriia > Coriobacteriales > Coriobacteriaceae > Collinsella. Next base: position 1,832 of record JBKTBE010000114.1, read on the forward strand.
TGGCGCGGCAGCAGGCAAGGTTCTCGACGCCCAGCCAGGTGAGCAGCGGCTGCGCGCAGTGGTGGCCGGCGCGGATGCAGACGCCGTCCATGTCCATGATGCTCGCGACGTCGTGCGGGTGAATTCCCTTGACGTTAAAGCTCACAACGCCGTGGTGGTTGTCCCAGTAGATGGAGCCGATGATTTGGACAAAGTCGAGCTGCATGAGTTCGCCCATCAGATAGTGGACGAGTGCCTGCTCGCGGGTCTGGATGTTCTCGTAACCCACCGTGTTGACCAGGTAATCAAGGGCGGCACCCGTGGCGAAGATGCCGGCGGCGTCCTGCGTGCCGGCCTCGAATTTCTCGGGGACGGGCGCCCAGACGGCGTCCTGCTCGGTGACCGAATCGATCATTTCGCCGCCGGTGAGCATGGGCGGCATGGCGTTGAGCAGGTCCATCTTGCCCCACAGCACGCCGATGCCCATGGGGCCCATGGCCTTGTGCGCGCTAAAGGCAAAGAAGTCGGCGCCCAGGTCGGCCACATCGACCGGCATGTGCGGCAGCGACTGCGCGCCGTCGACGACCAGATAGCCGCCGCACTTGTGCACGAGCTTGCCGAGGTTCTTGACCGGGTTCTCGACGCCCAGCACGTTGGAGACCTGTCCCACGGCCAGGATCTTGGTCTTGGGACCCACCTTGGCAAGAACCTCCTCGGTGGTGAGCTGGCCGGTCTTGGTGGGGTAGAGGTAGACGAGCTTGGCGCCGGTCTCGCGGCAGACCTGCTGCCACGGAATCAGGTTGGAGTGGTGCTCCATGATGGTGATGACGACCTCGTCGCCCGGTTCGAGCACTGTGGGCGCAAAGCTCTTGGCGACCAGGTTGAGCGACTCGCTCGTGTTGCGGGTGAAGACGACCTCGTTGGCCTGGGAGGCGCCGATGAGGTCGGCGATCTGCTGGCGGACCTTGGCGATAGCGTCGGTGGCCTCGACGGACAGCGAGTACAGGCCGCGCAGCGGGTTGGCGTTCATGCGCTGGTAGAA
>JBKTBE010000022.1:0-31014 GCA_046883645.1 Collinsella sp.
CGTTGAGGGAAGGTAGTCCGGCCCTCCCGGCTCGCTTTGGTTCGTTGCGTGCTCGCTACAGAAAAGCTGATAACTAAGTTTGTGTGCCGCCCCTATCGGGGCGGCACGTTTTTGTATGGGGACTGGTTGGGACGGCACCGTTCATGGGTGGGGTACACTGGGTGGCGACTTTTAGTTTATCTACTACCTGATGGGGTGTTTTTGTATGGGTAAGAAGTCTCGGGCTCGGGTTGCTGCGGCGGGAACTCGCAAGGATCCTGGTCGTCGGGTTGCCGAGGGTAAAAAGGTCGATCGTGTCGAGAAGGACAAGAAGGTTGGCGCGCATGCTCATCCTGAGTGGGCGCCTCACCTCAATACGGCTAGCGAGGATCTGACTGCTAAGTTGTTTACTCTGGTCGAGGTTATCTTGGGCGTGGTGCCCGTGGTGGTCATTGGCTTGTTCTTGGCTTCGAAAGATGCCACGAGTGTCGATAAACTCACCGATGTCTTTTCTCAGGACCCCTCGATGGTGGTTACGTTTATCTCTGCGTGCCTGCAGCCGTTTGTGGCGTACATGTTGTACATGATTTATCGCAAATACTGCGAGGGCGACGCTGGTTTTGCCGCCGGCAACCTGATCGGTCTTTTGTGCTCCGAGATCCTACTGCTCAATATCCCAGGCGTCATCGGTATGGGCATCTTGCTGTGGCGTGTTTGGCGCAACGTCGCTCCGCACTTTGAGAGCTGGTTGTTTGAGCGCCGTGCAATGGGCGTGCTGGCAGACATCGCGGGCTCGCTCGTGATTCTAGCCTTGGCGTTTATATGCGCCACCGCCGCCCGCGGTCTCGCGGGCATGTAGTCTGTCCTCACCGACCACGGAGCGCAGGGCGGGGACACCTTTCCCTCTCGCTCACGGCTTCGCAGGGTCGCATGAGGCAAAGGTTTCCCCGCCCTGCGCTCCGGCGTTGAGTCGTCGCATGCTCGCTACAGAAAAGCTGATATTAAAGATTGTGTGCCGCCCCTTTTTGGGGCGGCACGTTTTTGTGGGGTCCCGGTCTCCACAATTTTCGTCAAGCTTTTGGTTAGATTTTGGTCAGTTGGCGTAAGGGTGGAAGGCCAAAAGATTGCTGGCGAAAAAAGCTCAGAGAAAGTGCTGGTAGGGGAGTTGTTGAGCTTTTCGACAGCTTTTGAGCAAAAGAAACTTTGTGGCTATTGCCGGCGATTGCGTTGTCGCGGTCATGGCGGTGCGGGATGCTGGTCGTAAGCGTCGAACGCTCCGATTTTGGAGGCCAACATGGACCTGTTTCTTGAGACCCCACAGCAACAAGCCGAGCGCATGCTGCGGCAGCAGCGGCGGCTTATAGAGATGCAAATGCAAGGGGTTGCCAACCAGGCGCCCGTGCAAAACGTCGTGCCCGCTGCTGTACCTGCAGCCGTGCCCGGGTGCGAATCGGCACCAGAGGCCTATTCCGTACAGCAAGATTCATATGCGCAGGAGCTCGCGTTCGACAAGCGTCGTGCGCGTCGTCGCCGCGTGGGCCAGCGCCTGCGCACATTGGCGATGATCGTGCTCATTCCGCTAGGACTTGCGGCAATCTTCTTGGCCTCATATGCCCTCACGTGCATTCTCAACGGTGCCTCGCCCAATGAGGTGCTCCAGCATCTAGCGGCCCTGGGCCAGCGCCTAGGCGATGTCGCAACAACCATCCGCGCCGGCTGGGAGAGTTAGCGTTTGTCACATTAGGACTTCCAGGGTGTACGAATTATCGCCACGAGCAGAATTCTTGCATCCTGTGGGTCCTGTCGTGCGACTGAATAGTATTATTGAAGATAAATAATAATAGGATTTGCTATGTATAAGCAGGATTTAGAGCAGACTCTTTTGGGCATTGACGAAGAGGCGGAGCTGGAAATAGGTCCAAGAGACGACAGGCCGAACGTTGTACTGGTGGGAGGAAGCGCCTTCATGCTAAACGATGTGACGAATCGTTCGGTTACACATGACATTGATGTGTTTGAGGCAGATAGGTGCCTCCGCGAGATCATAGCTCGATACCCCGAGGTGAATGGTATGGCGGTGGCATATTGTAATCAGATGCCGTTCAATTACGAAGATCGTTTGATTCCCTTGGATATTGGGGCGCGCTTTATCAGGTACTTTACGCCATCCTTGGAGGACCTGGCGGTAATGAAGCTCTATGCCTGTCGTCCGAACGACATCATCGATCTTCATAGCCAGGCATTCGTCGACCGACTTGATTGGGGACTGCTCGAACGGCTTATATTCGACGAGGGCGAGGCGCTGGCGTCGTCGCCTTCGGAGCGGAGTTATCAAGAGATGGTCTGCGCATACAGCCAATACAAAAAGGAGGTGCTCGGTTGAATCTGACCTTTGAGGGATTCTTAAAAGGCTATTGCCGAGAGCTATCCGGACAGCAGTCGCTCAGTTTTAGAAAACTGGTTAAGCAAGCGACGACGGTTGCGCCGCGCGTGGCGGAGCCCCTGTTTTTGCTCGCTTTGGCACAGGGTAAAGCCGAATACGTTCTGGGCTTATCCGAGGGTTCGTGGATGGAAGAGGGTTACCGAGGCGTTTTGTCCTTGTACGCCCAAACGGGTAGCCTGGCATCTCTATGCGCCGAGGACAAACTTCCTAATCGTTATGCCAACGTTTGGCGTGCGTATAGAGCGGTGAAGGAAAAGCCAGTGGCGGACAGAAGAATCAACGCCCTGATGCGAAAAAGAACGTTGGGAGCGCTAGAGGAATCGGGTGTAACGCGCTACGGTCTCTGCCGCGATTTGAATCTGAATAAGGGAAACGTGTACGCATATTTAGCCGGTGATGACTCAAAGGTGAGCAGGGAGACGGCGCGCCGCATTATGGAATATGCGGAGGAGAGGGGCGCCCAAGAAGGGGCCGGGCGCCCGGTGCGTATGGCGGGGTAAGATTGATCGCGATTTTGATTGGTGCTCGATTGGGTTTGTTGGGCGGAGTTTATGTCTGCTATTGATATTGTGCTTGTTGTGATCGCCTTGGTGGCGGTGGGGGTTGCTGTGGCTTGCGCCCTCCAGCTCAAGAGCCTGCGTGCCGAGTTGCGGGAGCGTGGCGACAGTAGCGCGGAAACGCTGGCAGCACTCGAGCAGGCCAACAACGCGCTCGATGCCCTGAACGTCGCGCTGGCCGAAACTCGCCGCACGGCCAACGCCATCGCGCAGCAGCAGACGACAGATGCGGCCGTGGGGCAGCAACGTTACCTGACCATTGCACGTGAGTTTTCGCAAGCTGGTGACCGGATGGATGACCTTCGCCGCGAGACGGCCCAACAGCTCGGTGCCAACCGCGAGGGCATCGAGCACCGCCTGGACAAGGTGCGCGAGACGGTCGATGCCCAGCTGGGTGCTATCCGCAAAGACAACAACGTGCAACTCGATCAGATGCGCGCGACGGTGGACGAGAAACTCTCCCGCACGCTCAACGATCGCCTGTCGGCATCGTTTAAGCAGGTGAGCGACCAGCTCGAGGCCGTGTACAAGGGCCTGGGCGACATGCAATCCATCGCCACCGGCGTGGGCGACCTTAAGCGCGTGCTGGGCAACGTGAAGGCGCGTGGTATTTTGGGCGAGGTGCAGCTGGGTGCAATTCTGGCGGACATTCTTACACCCGACCAGTATCTGGAAAACGTCGCCACCAAGCCCGGCGCCTCGGAGCGCGTTGAGTTTGCCGTCAAGCTGCCGGTGGACGAGGGCGATCCCGTGCTGCTGCCGATTGACTCCAAGTTTCCGGGCGACGCGTACGAGCATTTGCTCGACGCGCAGGAGTCGGGCGATGCGGAGGCCGTGGCGGCTGCGCGCAAGACGCTCGACACCATGGTCAAGCGCGAGGCCAAGGATATCTGCGAAAAGTACCTGAGTGTGCCGGCAACGACCAACTTTGGCATCATGTTCGTGCCGTTTGAAGGACTGTACGCCGAGGTCGTCAGCCGCCCCGGGCTTATCGAGACCCTGGGCCGCGACTATCACGTCAACGTTGCCGGCCCCAGCACCATGGCGGCCATTCTCAACAGCCTGCAGATGAGCTACCAGACGTTTAGGCTGCAAAAACGCACCGACGATGTACTGCGAGTGCTCTCCGCCGTCAAGGCCGAGCTGCCGCGCTATCAAAAGGCGCTGCGCCGCGCCCAGCAGCAGATCGAGACCGCGGGTAAAACGGTCGAGGGCATTATCACCACGCGCACCAACGTCATGGAGCGCAAACTCAAGGATATCGACGCGCTGGAAGACGCCGACCAAGCCGATGAGATCTTGGGACTCACGCCCGCGGGCCTTTCCACAGACCAAGAAGACGAGGACTAATTGCAACAAGGCAGCGGGGCACCGGCGCAAACGCGGGCACCCCGCTGCCTTTCACATCGCGCTTGCCTGAAGTGCGCTTTAGTGTGCAACAATGGCGTTTCGCCCTATCAGACGCGAAAGGAAGCCCATGTCTCAGAGAAACACCAGTCCGCTGAAACGCTCCACCGTGCGCCGCACGCTGCAGCGGTTTTGGGGTGTCACGCGCGCGCAGCCGCTGATTGTCTTTCTCTCGGTGTTCTCGTCGGCGGGCTACATCTTTTTGCTGACGTTTGCCAATACCTATGTGATGGCCCTCATTGTCGACCGCGTTCAAGCCGGTCCCGTGGCGGGTGATCAGGTGTTTGAGGTCTTCGGCCCCTATATCCTGGCGCTCGTACTCGTTAACCTGGTGGGCCAAATCCTCTCCAAGCTGCAGGACTACACCGTCTACAAGCTCGAGATTGCGGGCAACTATCACCTGGCGCGCCTGTGCTTCGACACGCTCTCCAATCAATCCATGACATTTCACACCAGCCGCTTTGGCGGATCGCTCGTGAGCCAGACGAGCCGTTTTATGAGCGGCTATACGGGGCTGGTCGACGTGACGGTGTATTCGCTCATCCCCACCATCACCTCGGTCATCTGCACGGTGGCGGCGCTCGCCCCGGTGGTGCCGACGTTTACCGTGATCCTGGTGTGCATCATGGCCGTCTACATCGCGTTTGTCTGGCTTATGTACAAGCGCATCATGCCGCTTTCGGCCGCGACGTCCGCCGCGCAGAACAAGCTCTCGGGCGTGCTCTCCGACGCGGTCACGAACATCTTGGCCGTCAAGACCTGCGGGCGCGAGGACTTTGAACGTGATCTGTTCGACGCCGCTGATCGTGCCGCGCGCGATGCCGAGACGGTCTCGATGCACGCCATGATGCAGCGCAACTTTACGACCTCGGGTCTTATCGTCATCACCATGGCCGTGGTGAGCGTATTCGTGGCGGGCGGCAACGCGTGGTTTGGCATCTCGGCCGGCTCGCTCGTCATGATCTTTACCTACACCTATAACCTCACCATGCGTCTGAACTACGTGAGCTCCATGATGCAGCGCATCAACCGCGCGCTGGGCGATGCGGCCGAGATGACGCGCGTGCTGGACGAGCCGTGTCTGGTGGCAGACGACGAGAACGCCCCCGAGCTCAAGGTGAGCGAGGGCGCGATTGATTTTGAGCACTTGAGCTTTGCATACCGTGATGCCGCGGCGGGCGAGAGCGTGTTCGACGACCTGACGCTCCATGTGGCGGCGGGCCAGCGCGTGGGCCTGGTGGGCAAATCGGGCTCGGGCAAGACGACGCTCACCAAGCTGTTGCTGCGCCTGGACGACGTACAGGGCGGCCGCGTGCTCGTGGACGGCCAGGATGTCTCGCGCTGCACACAGCAGAGCCTGCGCCGCCAGGTTGCCTACGTGCCGCAGGAGGCGCTGCTGTTCCACCGCTCCATTTGCGAGAATATCGCCTACGGCCGCCCCGACGCCACTGACGAGCAGATTCGCGAGGCTGCGCGCCTGGCCAACGCGACTGAGTTTATCGACCGCCTGCCCCATGGCTTTGACACCATGGTGGGCGAGCGCGGCGTTAAGCTTTCGGGTGGCCAGCGCCAGCGCGTTGCCATTGCCCGCGCTATTTTGACCGATGCGCCGATCCTGGTGCTCGACGAGGCGACGTCTGCCTTGGACAGCGAGTCCGAGGCGCTGGTGCAGGAGGCGCTCGAGAACCTGATGCGCGGCCGCACCTCCATTGTGGTGGCACATCGCCTGTCCACCGTGGCAGCGCTCGACCGCATCGTGGTGTTGGCCGACGGCGAGATTGTCGAGGACGGCACGCATGCACAGCTCGTCGAGGCAGGCGGCGAATACGCAAGCCTGTGGAGCCGCCAGACCGGCGCATTTTTGGAGGCTTAAGGCCCCCATACGTGGGACAATCGTTTCCGTGAAGTTATGTTTCTGCCGAGCCGAGGAGTCGTTATGCCACGCGAGACCAATGCCGCCAAACGCGAGCGCGCCATCGAGGTGTGCGAGCGCCTTAACCGTCGCTATGGCCCGGTCGAGTGCTTCTTGGACCACGAGAATCCCTTTAGGCTGCTCATCGCGGTGCTGCTCTCGGCGCAAACGACCGACGCGCAGGTCAACAAGGTGACGCCGCGGCTGTTTGCCCAGTGGCCCACGCCCGAGGCCATGGCCGGGGCGAGTGTTGCCGACGTGGCGGACACGATCAAGTCGCTTGGCTTCTACAAGAGCAAGGCCAAACACGCCGTGGAAGCGGCGCAGATGATCGTTGCCGATTACGGCGGTGTAGTGCCGGCGGATATGAAGGAGCTCGTCAAACTGCCGGGTGTGGGGCGCAAGACGGCGAACATCGTGCTCAACGTGGGGTATGGCATCGTGGAAGGCATCGCGGTGGATACGCACGTCAACCGTATCGCGCATCGCCTGATGCTGAGTCCCAAGACGCACGCCAAAGAGCCGCTCAAGACCGAGCAGGATCTGCTCAAGATCTTGCCGCACGAGTATTGGGAGTCGGTCAATCACCAGTGGATCACCTTTGGCCGCGAAATCTGCGACGCCCGCAAACCCAAGTGTGACGAGTGTCCGCTGGCAGATTTGTGCCCCAGCGTGCGCGTAGCGGGGTAGGGCGGAACGCATCTTCGTCTGGCGTTTTTTGCGGGGCTGGGTTTGCTCTTGAGCCGGAGTCCTCTCCATGCGCTACCATGACAGGCAATGAAATCCGCCGCATACCCGCCGAGCTTGCCCCGGCGGGCTTTTGGCGTTGCAATGCCGGAGGAACAGCATGCTCATTCACCGTATAGCCGCGCAGCTCTACACTGCCGAGGCCTTGCAGGCCGTCGAGGCCGGGCTCGATGCTGGCGAGGACGTGACGCTGGCTGTGTCGCAGTCGGGCCGCACGCTTATGGCGGCCGCCCAGTTTGCGCGCCGTCCGCGCCCGACGGTCTATATCGTGAGCGGCGAGGATGCGGCCGATCGCGCCGCGCGTAGCCTTGCCGCCTACGTGGGCCTGGCGCACGTGTGTCGTTTTCCTGAGCGCAAGGACTATCCGTGGCGCGAGCAGGCGCCGGACGACGCCGTGGTGGCGCAGCGCTGCGAGGCTCTGGGGCGCATCGTGCGCGGGGACAACTGCATCATGGTCGCCTCGGCTCGCGCGCTGCTGCGCTGCGTGCCGCCGGTCGAGAGCCGCTACTGGGAGTCCACTACTTTTGCGGTGGGCGAGGAGATTCCCTTTGACGAGGTGCCGCAGCGCTTGGTGGGCATGGGCTACACCAATGCCGGCGCCGCCGATGCGCCCGGCTTGTTTCGCGTTCACGGCGACACCGTCGAGGTGTTCCCCGCACAGGAAAAGGCACCCGTGCGCATCGAGTTCTTCGGCGACGAGATTGACCGCATCCGCCGCATGGTGAGCTCCACGGGGCAGACCATCGGCAACGAGGACAGCATCGAAATCTTTCCCTGCCGCGAACTGGCACTCACCGACGAGGCCGTCCACAACATGCATGTGGCGCTCTACCGCGCCAGCCAGGACGACAGCAAACTGGCGGCGCTGCTCGAGATGGTGGATGCGCGCATCGTCACGCCCGAGCTCGACCGCTTTTTGCCGGTGATGTACGGCCAGACCGTAAGCCCGTTGGCGCACGTGAGCGGCAAGGCGCTCGTGGTTCTGTCCGAGCCGCGCTCGCTGTTCGACGACTGCCTGCGCGCCTACGAGGATATCGAGGCGCGTGCCGGCGAGGCAGGGATTGACCGCCTGGATGGTCTGTACGTGCGCGCTCAACAGCTCGATTTTGGTGCCCAGCAGCGCTTGAACTACGTAAGCCTCATCCGTGCCGGCGGTGCGGTGACGGCCGAGCTCAAGATTGAGCAGCCTGCTATCGCAGGCTCGGACAACCGTTTTATGACGCGCGTTCAGGAAGTCGTGGGCAAGCGCTATGCCTGCGTGTTTGCCATTCCCGACCGCGGCGCGCGCGAGTCGATGGAGCTCACCTTTGGCGACGAGGGCATTACCTTTGAGGAATCGCTGACGGCCGCGCCCGAAAACGCCGGCGTCATTGGCGAGCGCGTGCGCGTGGCAGCGGCGGATTCTACCGATCGTGCTGCCCGTCAGGATGCTCATGCTGCAATTCGCGAGCGCCGCGCCGACGCGCTCAACGCCCGCTCGCTCGAGGCGGGTGCCGCCCAGGCTGCCGCCGGTGCTGCCGTGCCCACTATCTCGCGCGGGCGCGTGACCTTTGTCGATGCCGCCCTGCCGCAGGGCGTGGTGGTGCCCGATGCCAACCTGGCCGTGTTCTCGATCGCCGACCTCAACGCCCGTATGGATGCCAACCGCGCGCGCAGCCGCCGCAAGGTGGACATTACGCAGATCACGTTTCCGTTTAAGCCGGGCGACTACGTGGTGCACGCCACTCACGGCATCGCGCTCTTTAGCGAGATCGCGCGCCAGGAAGTGGGCGGCAAGGAGCGCGACTACTTTTTGCTGGAATATGCCGACGGCGACAAGCTCTACGTGCCGCTCGAGCAGGTCGACCGCATCACGCGCTATGTTGGCCCCGACGGCGACAAGCCGCGCCTGACCAGGCTCAACACCGCCGACTGGACGCGGGCTACCAACAAGGCGCGCAAGAATGCCAAAAAGCTGGCGTTTGACCTGGTCGACCTGTATACACGCCGCTCGTCGATTACCGGTATCGCCTGCCCGCCCGACACGCCCGAGCAGATCGAGATGGAGGAGAGCTTTCCCTACGACGAGACGCGCGACCAGCTGGAGGCTATTGCCGACATCAAGGCCGACATGGAAGCGCCCAAGCCCATGGACCGCCTGCTGTGCGGCGACGTGGGCTTTGGCAAGACCGAGGTTGCCCTGCGCGCGGCGTTTAAGTGCGTGGACTCCGGCCGCCAGGTCATGGTGCTCTGCCCCACGACCATTCTGGCCCAGCAGCACTATGAGACGTTCTTTGAGCGCTTTGCCCCGTTTGGCCTCGAGGTCGAAGTGCTCAGCCGCTTCCGCACCCCGGCGCAGCAAAAGCGCGCGCTTAAGGCGTTTGCCGAGGGCACGATCGACGTGCTCATCGGCACGCACCGCTTGCTTTCTGCCGACGTGAACCCCAAGAACCTGGGCATGGTGATCATCGACGAGGAGCAGCGCTTTGGTGTGCAGCACAAGGAGCAGCTCAAGAACCTGCGCGAGCAAATCGACGTGCTCACGCTTTCGGCAACGCCTATTCCGCGAACCATGCAGATGGCCACGAGCGGCGTGCGCGACATGAGCCTGATCACCACACCGCCGACCGGGCGTCGTCCCGTGATCGTGCACGTGGGGGAGTACGACCCCGATGTGGTGAGCGCGGCGATTCGCCTGGAGGTGGGCCGCGGCGGCCAGGTGTACTACGTGTCCAACCGCGTTAAGACCATCGATGACGCCGTGGCGCGCGTGCATGAGGCCGCGCCCGAGGCGCGCGTGGGCGTGGCACACGGCAAGATGAGCCCGCGCGAGGTCGAGGACGTGATGATTGAGTTCGCGACCAAAAAGATCGATGTGCTCATCGCCACGACCATCGTGGAGAGCGGCATCGACAACGCAACGGCCAACACGCTGATCATCGAGGACTCGCAGCGCCTTGGCCTGGCGCAGCTCTACCAGCTCAAGGGCCGTGTGGGCCGCTCTGCCACGCAGGCCTACGCGTACTTTATGTTCCCCGGCGAGCTGCCGCTCACCGAGGAGGCAACGGCGCGCCTGACCGCACTTTCCGAGTTCCAGGACCTGGGCAGCGGCATGCGCATCGCCATGCGCGACCTAGAGATCCGTGGCGCCGGTTCGCTTATGGGAGCCGAGCAGCACGGCAACCTGTCGAGCGTGGGCTTTGATCTGTTTACGCAGATGCTGGGCCAGGCCGTGGCCGAGGCGCGCGGCGATGACGACGCCGGCGTGGAGGCGGCGAGCGTGGGTATTAACCTGCCGGCCGACTACTTCTTGTCCGAGGAGTACCTGCCGGCGGTGGACCAGCGCGTGCTCGTGTACCGTAAGCTCGCAGCGGCCGAGGACCTGGAGAGCATTGACGAGGTGCAGGAAGAGACCGAGGCCGCGCATGGTGAGCTGCCGTTGGCGGGACTCAACCTGTTCAATCGCGCGCGCATCCGCATTCGCGGCGAGCGCCTGGGGCTCGAGAGCGTCACGCTCAGCGGCGGTCGCATCACGTTTTTGGGCGTCGACGTGCCCAAGAAGGTGGCCTTTGAGCTTAAGACCCGCTATGGCGCGGTGAACTTCCCCAAGAGCCGCAAGTTGTCGGTGCCCTACAAGGCGGGCGCCGGCGCGGGCAGCGGCCTGGGTCGCGGTCTCGACGCCAACGACGGCACCGGCCCCGTGGCCGCGGCACTCATGCTGCTGCAGCAATTAGGCGCGAGCGACGATGACTAACAAGTAGGGGGCGTGGCGGGGCAGAGCTACCAGTTGTTCTTTGCCCCGCCACCTCGCAGGTTGATTCCAGCCCCATCGAAAGGAAAGCATGTTCGGATACATCTACAAGAAAGACGCCGCCGCTATCGCGGTTGTCCTGTGTCTTTGTCTGGGCGTGGGCAGTTTCTTCGATTATCAGATCTCGAGCGCGCTGTTCAACATCGGCAGCATGTACGGCCGCTTTATCGAGGCCGCTGGCGAGTTGCCGTTTGAGCTGACGGCGAGCATCGCGGGCGTTATGCTCGTGCGCGCGGTGCGTCCCGACTCCAGGGGCAGCAAATGGCTTGCCGCGCTCGGCATCCTCGTCAACGTTGGCCTGACCGGCTACGAGATCGTTTCGTCCCTGAGGGTTGGCGGTAAACTCATTGCGGCTCAGTTGGTGCTGACGTTTGTGCTGGTCATCGCTGCCAACCTTATCGTCTATCGCCTCACGCGCACGACCGAGCCCGACGAACTCACGCGCTGGGCGTTGATGGTGCTTGCCGTGTGGATCGCTCAGGCCATCATCCTCAACGTGATCGTCAAGCCACTGTGGTCGCGCCCGCGCATGCGCGTGATCGAGGTCACGCCGGGGCTCAATTTTCAGCCGTGGTGGGTGATCGGCAATCCCGACAAGTGGACCTATATCGCCGCCGGCGTGATCAAGGACGGTTCAAGTCGTTTGCGAGCGGACACACGGCGCATGCGGCGATCGGCCTTATGCTCGCCGGGCTTCCCGCGGCAGCCTTTAAGGAAAAACCGTCGCGTCGCCGCGTGATTTTTTGGGCGGCGGCTGTGATCGCGGCGCTCGTCGCCTTTGGGCGCATCGTGATAGGTGCGCACTTTTTGAGTGACGTGAGCTGCGGTTTTGCCCTGGTACTGGCACTTGAGTGCCTTGCCGCGCGCATTGCCTATCCCAACGGCGTACAATAGCTCCGTTTGAATCATCTGGCCGATACCCGGTAAGAGAGGATTGCCATGCTCGCGTTTAACAACGATTATTCCCACGGCGCACATCCGGCAGTGCTGCAGGCGCTCGTCGACACCAATATGGAGCCGCAGCCCGGCTACGGTACCGATGCGCACACCGAGCGCGCCAAGCAACTTATTCGCGAGGCCTGCCAGGCCCCTGATGCCGACGTGTTTTTTCTGGTGGGCGGCACGCAGGCCAACGCGACGGTGATCGACATGCTGCTTGCGCCCTACGAGGGCGTCGTTGCTGCTGAGACTGGCCACGTCGCCTGTCACGAGGCGGGCGCTATCGAGTTTGGCGGCCACAAGGTGCTCACCATCCCCGGCTACGAGGGCAAGATGCACGCCGAGGACCTCGAGAACTATATCCAGGTGTTCTACGAAAACGAGAGCTACGAGCACACGGTGTTCCCGGGTGCCGTGTATGTGAGCCTATCGACCGAGTACGGCACGCTGTACTCCAAGGCCGAGCTCGCGGCGATTCATGCGGTATGCCAGAAGCGTGAGATTCCGCTGTTTGTGGACGGCGCCCGCCTGGCCTATGCGTTGGCGTCCGATGAGTGCGATATTACCCTGCCCGAGCTGGCGCAGCTGTGTGACGTGTTCTATATCGGCGGCACCAAGTGTGGTGCGCTCTGCGGCGAGGCTGTGGTGTTCTGTGGCATGCACGCCCCGGCGCACCCCATTCCGCGAATTAAGCAGCATGGCGCACTGCTCGCCAAGGGCCGCCTGACGGGTGTGCAGTTTGAGGCGCTCTTTACCGATGGCCTGTATTTTGAGATTGGTCGACAGGCGATTGAGACGGCCCAGGCGCTACGTCGTGTGCTGCACGAGCGCGGTTACCAGTTCTTTTTGGAGACGCCCACAAACCAGCAGTTTGTGATTCTGCCCAACGAGGACATGGCCCGCATTCGCGAGCATGCGGCGATCGAGTACTGGGAAAAGTACGACGAGACCCACACGGTGGTGCGCTTTTGCACCAGCTGGGCCACGACGCGGGAGGACATCGACGCGTTGGCGGCTGTCCTGTAGCCTGATGTAATGACAAGGGGCCGCCCTGCGCCTGAGCTTGGCGCAGGGCGGCCTTTGCTTTTGGGGGAGAAGGGTTGTATGACCGAGATGTCCGAGCCGACGATTCGCCTGGCGACGCCCGATGACGCGTCGGCGTTGCTTGCCATCTATGAGCCGTATGTGCGCCAGACGGCGATTACCTGCGAATATGAGGTGCCGAGCGTTGAGGAGTTCGCCGGGCGCATCGAGCGCACGCTCAAGCGCTATCCGTATCTGGTGATGGAACTGGACGGGCGTCCGGTAGGCTATGCCTATGTGAGTCCGCTCAACAGCCGCGAGGCATACGACTGGTCGGTCGAGACATCGATCTACCTGGCGCGTGATGTGCGCCACGGCGGGCTGGGCCGCAAGCTGCATGACGCGCTTAAGCAATGCCTGATCGCGATGGGTATCACCAACATGTGCGCCCTCATCGCCGTGCCGCACGACAAGGACGATGAGTACCTGACGCACAACAGCCAGGACTTCCATGCCCATATGGGGTATCGCCTGGTGGGCGCCTTTGACCGCTGCGCCCAAAAGTTCGGCCGCTGGTACGACATGTGCTGGATGGAGTTGGTCCTAGCCGAGCGCGTCCCCAACCAACCCAAACCAACCTGGTTCCCCGACCTCCCCAAACCTACCATTTAGGGACAGGTTTATTTTGGCAGGTTAGCCGATGGGCTCGGTGTATTTGGCACGGTCGGTGCGCTGGATGCGCTTGGAGACATGGAGCGGTCGGCCGTCGGTGTCGTACACGTAGTCGGTGATCAGGATCAGCGCCTGCCCGCGCCCAACGTTGAGCAAAAACGCCTCGTTTTGCGAGGCATAGCACACCTCAAAGGTCTTATGTCCCTGTGCCGGCGCGCGATGGAATTCCTGGCGCAGCGTGGCGTAGAGCGAACCGTTGATATCGCGATCGATGAGTGCTTCAAAGCTCGGTGGTAGATAGGTGGTCTCCAGGCACAGCGGCGCATCGTCCAGATAACGCAGGCGGACAAGTTTGACGAGCTTGCTGCCCACGGCGACATCGAAGAACTTGGCCGCATTGCCCGCGGCCTTGGCAAAGCCCGAGTCCACCGTGCGCGTGGTGGGCTTCATACCCTGACCCTGGACCTGTGTCGTGTAGCTCGAAAACACCAGGTTGTTCTCGTGGAGCGCCGGCGTGTCGGCCACAAAGGCGCCACGCCCGCGCTCGGTGCGCACCAGGCCCTCGTCAACGAGCACCTTAAGGGCGTGGCGTACGGTGCTACGCGACAGCCCCGATTCGTCCATGAGTTCCATCTCGGACGGCAGCTTGTCTCCGCGCGCGTAGGTGCCGGAGGCGATGCGGTCGCGCAGCATGCCCGCCAAGCGCTCGTATTGGGTCAGTCTCTTTTTAGATGAAGCGTTCATGCGATCAACCTGTATCTAACCTGTATGCATATCTAATCAAGCATGTATTCAATACAACAACAAAACCGCTGGTATCAAGTTATCGAAAACCGTATCAGCATATTTTTTAAGACAAATATAGCATACAACTAGTCGACATAACCAAAACATGTATGTAACTTGTATGCCATCGAGAGCATCAAACGAGAAGAAAGGCTGATGCACGATGACTACTCAGGAACAGGTTAAGGACGTCGTCTCCCAGGTTTTGGCCGACAAGGCAGACAAGGGCGGCATCAAGCGCGTCGTGTGGATTGGCGCCGGCGGATCCAACGGCGGCAACTATCCTGCCCAGTACTTTATGGAGCACGAGGCCACGCAGGTCGTGAGCTCCAGCTACACCAGCAACGAGTTCGTGCACGCCACCCCTGCCTATGTCAACGAGAACACCCTGGCCGTCGTCGTGTCCATGCGCGGCACCAAGGAGACCATCGTCGCCGCCCAGGTCGCCAAGGACCACGGCGCCAGCACCATCGCAATCTATGTTGACGAGTCCGGCCTCACCGAGGTCTGCGACTACAAGATCCAGTACGACAGCCTGGCCGTCGACGAGTCCTGCATGGGCCGCACCAACTCCGCCGTCGTGACCATGATCGCCATGGAGCTTACGCAGCAGACCGAGGGCTATGCCGAGTACGAGACCGCTATGACCGCGTTCGACTTGGTCGACCCCATCTATCGCAAGGCCGTCGAGTACACCCGTCCGCTCGCTGCTAAGTGGGCCGAGCAGAACGCCGACAAGCCCTGCATCAACGTCATGGCTCAGGGTCCGCTCTTTGGTGCCGCCTACGTCTTTAGCATCTGCAACGTGCAGGAGATGCTGCAGATCGACTCCTGCACCATCAACACCTGCGACTTCTTCCACGGTCCTTTCGAGATCCTGGACAAGCGCACCTCGCTGTTCCAGCTCATCAGCGTCGGTCGCAGCCGCTGCAACGACGAGCGCGGCATCCGCTTCGTCAACCAGTACGGTGGCGAGCGCGTCTATCAGCTCGACGCCAAGGAGCTCGGCCTCAACGACATCAAGGACAGCGTGAGCGAGTACTTCAACCACCTGATCTTTGCGCCGATCCTCAACAACGTGTACATGCGCGCGCTCTCTGCCGTCACCCACAAGGACTACATGACGCGCCGCTACATGTGGAAGCTGGACTACTAGGGGATAGAGCGGCCTAACAGCTCGATGTCCTCATAAGTTGCGGTGGAATAGTTCCTGCTTGGGGGCTTGAAGCCTCTATTTAGGAACTATTTCACCGCAACCGCCCAGTAATCCGCTGGGGGCGGAGGAAAACGGATCACTTATCCGCTCGCCGATTTGTGTCTTGAAAAATGTATATAACGACTATAACGTAGTACGAAACATATTGGAAACAATACCGAGGAGGCTGCGTTGAAGAAGAGCAATCTGGGCTATGTGCTGGTGCTGATCGCCGCGCTTATGTGGGGCAGCATCGGAATCTTTGTAAACGGCATCTCGGCCATGGGCGTTTCGTCCCAGAGCATGGCTGCCTTTCGCTTGTTGGTCGGAGCGCTTATCTTGGCGCCGGTCCTGATGTTTATGGGCTGCCGTCCGGGTGAGGGGTCTACCGTGGCTCAGGGTCCGCTGGCCCTGTTCAAGGCAAGCCCTAAAGAGCTTGTTCCTTGTGCGCTTGTTGGCATCGTCGGTTTGGCCGCCGCTAACACCTGCTATTACGAGTGCATGGGCGAGGTGGGCATGTCCACGGCCTCGGTGCTGCTCTACACCTCGCCGGTGTTTGGCGTCATGCTCGGCCGCGTGCTTTATCGCGAGGACGTGACCCCCAACAAGCTCGTTGCCATTGTCTTTAACATCGTAGGCTGCGTGCTTGCAGTGACCAATGGCGACCTTTCCGGTTTTCATTTTTCGGTTTGGGGCGTCACGTCGGGCGTGATTGCAGGCCTTTGTGGTGCGTCGCTCGCGGTGTTTAGCCGAATAGCAACCAAGACGGTCCACCCGCTGGCTGTCACGTTTTGGGGCTTTGTTTTTGGCGGTGCGGTTATGGCAGCTATCGCGGCTCCGTGGCCGGATGTCGCCGCGGCAATGTCGCCACAGCTGCTGCTGCTGTTCCTTGGCTTTGGACTCATCCCCACAGCCGTTGCTTACATCTTATATATGCAGGGTCTGTCCATGGGGCTCGAGACATCGAAAGTTCCCGTCGTAATGTCTTTCGAGACGGTCGTCACCGTACTGGTGGGCATTGGTGTCTACGCCGAGCCCGCCGGCGCGATTAAAGTCCTGGGCATCGTGTTGGTGCTCGCGTCCATCCTGATTATGAACACCGACTTCTCCAAGCTGCGCAACAGTGTGTTTGTCGGTCATGTCATTGAGAGCATGACCTTTAAGCCCAACGCGTGGTGGACCGAAAAATCTCAGGACATGGATCTGTTTAAAGAACGCACCGGCATTGCGCTGGAACCCACCGTACAGGAAAGCCCTTGGTACTTCGTGCGATAGGGGATTGCGCGCAGGGTCTGACCTGGGGTTATCCAGCTAGCGCCGGCCTACCCAGCCCAACGTTTCGAGTACGTTAAACCCGTCAACGGTCGATTTTCACCCGCGAACGGTCTTTATACTAATTAGCAATATAAGCAACGTATAAGACGTTATAATGACCATAACGAAAAGGAGGAGGCAAGATGAATCAGATCATTCTCGCATCTCATGGCGGCCTGGCCGCAGGCGCCAAAGACACGCTCGAGATGGTTCTCGGCGACGTGTCGAACGTCCACGTCGTGTCGCTTGCTCGTGACGACAAGGAGCCCATCACCAATAAGGTTGAGGCTATGATCGCCACGTTCAACGCGGACGACACCGTCTATGTGCTGACCGATATGCTCGGCAGCTCGGTCAACAACAACATGGTCGAGCTTTCCAAGAACGGCACGAAGTTCACGGTTGTCAGCGGTTTCAACATCCCGTTGGCGCTCACGCTTGCTATGAGCCCCGCCCCCGTCAAGGGCGCCGAGCTCGCGGCCCTCATCAACGAGGCCCGCACCGGTCTGACCAATCCCAACGCACCGGTCGAGGCCGCCGCGGCTCCCGCCAAGAAGGCCAAGGCGTCCCGTCACAGCTCCGGTCCCGCCAAGATCGTCCTCGCACGTCTTGACTACCGTCTGCTGCACGGCCAGGTCGTCTTTACCTGGACCACCAAGGTTCAGGCCGAGCGCATCATCGTCGTCGACAACGCTGCCGCCAACGATGACATCAAGAAGGGCGCTCTTAAGCTGGCCAAGCCCCAGGGCGTGCGCCTGAACGTCTTCACCGTCGAGCGTGCCCTCGCCAAGATGGACAAGCTCAACACCCTCGGCGAGCGCGTCATGTTCGTCTTTGGCAACACGGCCGAGATGCTGCAGTTCTGCCAGGGCTACAAGCTCGACGCCATCAACCTGGGCGCCACCGCCAACCACGGCGGTGCCGATCAGGTCGGCGGCAAGGACAGCTCCGTCTTCCTCGACGCCAACCAGAAGGCCGACGTCAACCAGCTGCTCGACATGGGCATCAAGCTCTACGTCCAGCAGACCCCTACGTATCAGAGCGTCGACATCGACGCCAAGCTGTAATCAACCAGGCTTTTGCCTGACTGAAAGGAGAAGGGTATGAATACGTTCATCAGTGCGGTGCTCGTCGGCCTCGTCGGCGTGTTCTGCATGTGGGACTCCCGCCTGCTCGGTCGTCTTAACTTCGAGCAGCCCCTCGTTGGCGCTACGCTCGTCGGTCTGCTGCTGGGCGATGTGCCCACCGGCCTTGCCGTCGGTGCCGCCGTCGAGCTCGTGTCCATGGGCCTGGTGCAGGTCGGCGCCGCCGTTCCGCCCGATATGGTCCTGGGCGGCATCGTGGCCGCTGCCTTTGCGTGCCTGACCGATGCTTCCGCCGAGACCGCCATGACGATCGCCATCCCGGTCGCCGTCCTGGGTCAGCTTCTCGGCATCGTGTTCCGTTCCATCATCGCCGCCCTCACCCATGTGGCAGATAGCGCGATCGATAACGGAAAGTTCAAGACCGCCTACCGTATGCACATCTGCGCCGGCTCCGGTCTGTACGCCGTCATGTACTTCCTGCCGATCTTCCTCGCCGTTTTTGTTGGCACCGACCTGGTTCAGGCCATCGTCAACATGGTTCCCGAGTGGCTGTCCACTGGTCTTAACGTTTCGACCAAGATCATGACCGCCTACGGCTTGGCCCTGCTGCTCACCATGATGATCAAGAAGGGTATGACTCCGTTCCTGTTCATCGGTTTCCTGCTCGCCGCTTACCTCAACCTGTCCGTCATCGCGGTCGCTCTGATCGGTGTGTGCCTGGCTGTCGTCTTCATGGGCTTCAAGTTCAACGGTTCCCATGCAGCCGCCGGTGTCGATTCCGACTACGATCCGCTCGAAGACGACGAAGACTAAGGAGGAACACACTATGGCAACCGCAACCAAGGACGTGTCCCTGAACAAGAAGGTCAGCCAGTTCTTCTGGCGCTCCTGGGCCATCCAGGCCTCTTGGAACTACGAGCGTCAGATGAACATGGGCTTCCTCTACGGCATGGTTCCCACGCTCGATCGCCTCTATCCGGACGAGTCCGACCCCAAGCAGCTCGCTGCTAAGAAAGAGGCTTACCACCGTCACATGGCGTTCTACAACTGCACCCCGCAGACGAGCGCCTTTATCCTGGGCCTCACCGCCTCCATGGAGGAGGAGTACGCCAAGGATCCCGAGAACTTCGATCCCGATTCGATCAACGCGGTCAAGACCTCCCTCATGGGTCCGCTTTCCGGCATCGGTGACTCCTTCTTCCAGGGCACCATCCGCGTTATCGCCTTTGGCCTGGGCGTTCAGCTGGCTCAGCAGGGCTCCATCATGGGCCCGATCCTGGCCATGCTCATCTCCATCGTCCCCTCTGTGCTGATCACCTGGTTCGCCGCCAAGATGGGCTATCAGGGCGGCCACGAGTACCTGAGCAAGCTTCAGGGCGGCGACCTCATGGAGAAGCTCATGTATGTCTGCGGCATCGTGGGTCTTATGTCCGTGGGCGGCATGATCGCCACGCTGATCGGCGCCACCACCCCGCTGCAGTTCGCTGAGGGCACCGTCGTTATCCAGGACATCCTGGACGGCATGATGCCCCAGATGATCTCCCTTGGCCTCACCGGCCTTATGTACTGGCTCATCAAGAAGAACGTCAACACCGGTTGGCTTCTCGTGATCGCCATCGTGGGCGGCATCGCCCTCTCCGCGGCCGGCATTCTGGCCTAGTCGCGACCAAGCGCCTAACCGCTTTCCCCCGGGGGCCTGCCTGGCATCCCATACCCCAGGCAGGCTTCCATCCCCAAAATGCGACAATGGGACAGTCCCCTTGTCGCATCCTCAACGGACCGGCGACTCGGTCCAAACCACGGTAACCCTGCGAGCGCCCGGCAATGTGGCGCCGCAAAAATCGAAAGGAATGTGTCAGATGTACGAGATCGACCTTAACCTCCCTAAGCAGATCGTCGCTGACGTCCTGTCCAACCACGAGATCCACAGTGTCGCCTTCGTCGGCTGCGGTGCTTCCATGTCCGACCTGTACCCCGCCAAGTACTTCCTGGCCAACAACACGGACAAGCTGAACGTTCAGATCTTCACCGCTAACGAGTTCAACTACGACACGCCTTCCTGGGTCAACGAGCACACCTTCGTGATCACCTGCTCCCTCGGTGGCTCCACGCCCGAGACCGTCGAGGCCAACAAGACCGCCAAGAAGCACAACTGCCCGGTCGTCTCCCTCACCAACAAGGCTGGCTCCGCTCTGACCGTCGACGCTGACTACGTCATCGTTCACGGCTTCCACGCCAACTTCGCTGCCAAGTGCGAGAAGCCCGGCTATGCCATCGCTCTTGCTCTCGAGATCCTTCAGCAGACCGAGGGCTATGACAAGTACGACGACATGATCACCGGCCTCACCAACGTCTTCGATCTCTGCGAGAACGCTGCTCAGTCCTGCAAGAAGCTCGCCAAGAAGTTCGCTGAGGACTTCAAGGACGACAAGATGATTTACTTCATGGCCTCTGGTGCCTCCGAGAAGATGGCTTACTCTCACGCCGCCTTCCTGTTCACCGAGATGCAGTGGATCGACGCCGCCGCCTACAACACCGGCGAGTACTTCCACGGCCCGTTCGAGGTTTCCACCGAGGGTAAGCCCTACGTCTTCTTCATGTCCGATGGCGCTACCCGTCCGATGGACGCCCGCGCCCTCACCTTCCTTGAGCGCATGGGCGCCAAGGTCGCTCTGATCGACTCCAAGGACTACGGCCTGGCTGACGCCGTGCCCGCGAGCGTCGTCACCTACTTCAACCCGCTGCTGCACCTCGCCGTTATGCGCGAGTACGGCAACCAGATCGCCGAGGCCCGTCAGCATCCGCTGACCATGCGTCGCTACATGTGGAAGCTTTCCTACTAATCACAAGTAAGTAGACCTTACGGGTTGATTGAGAGGGGATGGGGTTTGCGCCCCATCCCCTTTTTTGCTCTGGGGAGGGCGTGTCTGTCGCGTCGCAAATCCCAGATAAAACCTACCAAAATAAACCTGTCCCTTTTTGGCAGGTGGGAGGAGATGCGTATGATCAAGGCAGTGCTGTTTGACATGGACGGCGTGCTGGTCGATACCGAGTGGTTCTACAACCGTCGTCGCGTGGCGTTTATGGAGGAGAAGGGCTTTCACTTTGACGAGATCCCCGATCTTTCGGGGTCTAACGAGCCCGCCATTTGGAAGTCGCTGGTACCTGACGATGTTGAGCTGCGCGAGCGCCTGCGCGTGGAGTACAAGCAGGTCTACAGCCCAGACCATCCCGTTCCGTATGCCGAGCTGCTCAACGAGCAGACGGAGCCGGTGATGCGTGAGCTGCACGAGCGTGGCGTGAAGTGTGCCATCGCGAGCTCGTCCTATCGTGAGTTGATCGACGAGCTGGTGGAGATTGCCGGTATCGCCGACGTGCTGGACTACACCATCAGCGGTCACGAGTGCAGTGCGTTTAAGCCCGACCCCGAGATTTACCTGCGTGCCATGGAGGCGTTGGGGGCGGAGCCTGCCGAGTGCCTGGTTATCGAGGACTCGCCTTTGGGCATCGAGGCCGGCAAGCGTTCCGGCGCCCGCGTCCTGGCACTGCGTCCGCACGAGGGCGTCAACCTGGACCAGTCCGCCGCCGACGTTGTCATCGACAACCTGTCCGACATTTTGGCCGCTTTGTAGTGTCAATCCGCCGCGAGAAGCACGGGTTCAAACGTTTTTTGTGGTGGACTGGCTCAATTTGGTTTCGATTTTGATCCGTTTGGCTTCGATTCGGGCTAAGTGAGTAGACTTTTTGGCGCAGGCCGAGCACAAAGTGCATCTGCTCTAGTAAAACCGCAGGTCACAGGGGTGGCGGTTTTGGGTGTGCTCGACAGATCGTAAAAAGTCTACTCACTTGTAATTTGGGCCTTTGGTCGTGGGGGTTGCTGGTCCCGCTTTGGTTGTCGAGGGAGGGTGAATTGAAGCGCCCCCGCACGCTCCATGCTACAATCGCGGGCATGCCTCACAACTAGATCTGCCTTCGAAAGGAGCCTCCGTGGCGAACGCCATCGATCAGCTCACGGACCGCGTGCTCGTGCTCGGCCGCCTTGCCATCGTCCGTCGCGCCATCACTGCCGTGGCGGTCACCATATCTGCCATTCTTCAAACGTTTCTGATCCAGGCGTTCGTTCAGCCCGCCGACCTGCTCCCGAGCGGCCTCACCGGCGTCGCGGTCCTGCTCGATCGCGTTACCTCGCTCGGCGGCGTTCACATCGACATCTCGCTCGGCATGCTCGCACTCAACATCCCCGTGGCGCTCCTATGCTGGAGCGGCATTAGCAAGCGTTTCGTCATCTTCTCGATGATGCAGGTCGTGCTCTCGTCGCTGTTCCTCAACATCTTTCACTTTGCCCCGTTTTTGGGCGACAAGATCATGCTCATCATTTTTGGCGGCGTGGTCTCGGGTCTGGGCGCTGCCATCGCGCTTAAGTCCGGCGCATCCACCGGCGGCACCGACTTTATCGCGCTGTGGGTCTCCAGCCACACGGGCAAGACCATCTGGGGCGTCATCTTTGGTTTCAACTGCTTTATCTTGGCGATCTTTGGTTTTATGTTTGGCTGGGACAAGGCGGCGTACTCCATCGTGTTCCAGTTTATTTCGACCAAGACCATCGACAGTTTCTATCGTCGCTACGACCGCGTGACGCTGCAGATCACGACGCGCAAGGCGGACGAGGTCATGACCGCCTATGTTGACCATTTTCAGCATGGCATTAGCTGCGCCGAGGTCATTGGCGGATACAGCCGCGAGAAGATGTACCTGCTGCACGCCGTTGTATCGACCTACGAGAGCCAGGACATTATCAAGCTGGTGTGCGACATTGATCCCGGCGCCGTGATCAACGTGTTCCACACGCTCAACTTTGTGGGCGGCTGGTGGGGAGGTCATGTCGACGAGCCCATGCCCACGGCCGTTCCCGATCCCGACAAGCCCGCACGCATGGCCAGCAGGCAGGCGCGCCTCAGCGAGCAGGACAGCCTGCAGCAGGACGACGGCAAGTAGGGTTTTGGCATTTTACCGGCCCGGCGCAACCCTTCCGTATGAGCCCCACGAAAGCCCCGTTGCTTTCGAGGGACTTTCGTTTGCCCAGATAAAACCTGCCAAAATGAAGCTGTCGCTTTTTGGTAGGGAGGGTGTATCGTTTTATCAATATGAGGTAACATGAAACTAGACGTTATATACGTATTAGTTATTTCAATATTTCCATAAGAGTGATTAGATATGCCTACGCCCAAAAATGCACCGCTTTACCAGCAGATTTATGACGAAATCAAGGACGCGATCGAGAAAGGTGTTTATGCACCCAAGGAGCGTATTCCGTCCGAGCTTGAGCTAGCCGAGCAGTACGACGTGAGCCGCATTACGGTGCGCCGCGCCGTCGAGGAGCTGTGCTCCGATGGCTACCTGGTTAAGCAGCAGGGCCGTGGCACCTTTGTCTCCACGCCGCACATCAACCGCCAGTTCCACGCTTCGACGCTGCAGACGTTTACCGCGCTGTGTGCCGATAATGACATGAAGGCGGGCGCGCATGTGGTCGATCGCCAGATTGTGCCGGCACGTCAAAACGAGATGGAGTTCTTTGGCCTGCAGAAGGACGCGCTGCTGCTGCACATCAAGCGCGTGCGTACGGCCGACGGCGAGCCCATTTTTGAGGAGAACATCTTTGTGCCGTTTGACGCCTACCGTGAGCTGTTGACGGCCGATCTTGAGGACAAGTCAATTTTTTCCGAGGTCGAGCGTGTTGGCGGAACGCCGATTGTCTCGGTTGGCTACCGCACGGTCGAGGCCGTTCGTGCCAATACCGAGCAGGCGGCCGAGCTGGGCATCGCTCCGCACGATCCACTGCTCAACCTGCGTGCCGGCTTTATCGGCCCCAATGGCGAGCCGGTCCTGATGGGTAAGCAGTACTACGTGGGATCGCGCTACGTTATGGTGATGTAAGTTACGCGGTTTTACCAAACCGCGTAACGGCTCGACGCTGCGCCTCTGGTTCCGCCGTCCTAACGAACGGCGGAACCAGAGGCGCTGCAAGCCCGCCAGAGCGGCAATCTGCCTTTCAGCTTCGGCGGCATGACCAGAAGGTCAATGCCGCCTCGTTTCAAGGCACCTTGCTCGCTCTGGCGGGCTTTCGCTGACATTGCCAAAACATCGACGTTGCCGGGCCGGCACTTGGAGACGTTCCTCTTCTGCCGGCACCTGGGGACACTCCTTAGTCGTTGGGGACGTTCTTAAATGGCTAGTCATTCAAGAACGTCCCCAATGACTACCCGCAGAATGAGCGTGGCTGACAGCCGGGCGACGCCGGTCCGCGTGGCGGCGTATAATCGGCGGCAGATGATTCTGACGTTAGGAAACCATGACCGATAGCATGCAGCAGATGGCGCTCGACACGCTCGGCGCCTATTTTGGCTACACCTCGTTTCGCCCGGGACAGGATCGCATGGTGGATGCGATCCTTGCCGGCCGCGATGCGCTCGGCGTTATGCCCACAGGCGCCGGCAAGTCCATTTGCTACCAGGTGCCTGCGCTTATGCTGCCCGGCATCACCTTTGTGGTGAGCCCGTTGCTGTCGCTTATGGAGGATCAGACCCGCGCGCTGCTCGCGGCGGGTGCGCGCCCCAGTTATCTCAACTCCAGTCTTACCCCGGCTCAGCAAAATACCGTGCTCAAGCGGGCGCGCGAGGGCCGTTATCAGCTTATGTATGTGGCGCCCGAGCGCCTGCTCGAACCGCGCTTTTTAGCCTTTGCGCAGGAGGCCGCGGCCGACGGCGGCATAGGCGTGCCACTCGTGGCCATTGACGAGGCTCACTGCGTGAGCCAGTGGGGCCAGGATTTCCGTCCCGCTTACCTGCAGATTCGTGAGTTTATCGATTCGCTGCCGCGGCGCCCCATCGTGGCGGCCTTTACCGCCACGGCGACCGAGCGTGTACGCGCCGATATCCAGCAAATGCTCGGCCTGCAAAACCCGGCGACCGTGGTGACGGGCTTCGACCGCAAGAACCTCTACTTCGGTTGCGAAGAGATGGGCGACAAGGCCAAGACCGCGTGGGTGCGCGACTATGTGATCGCGCATTCGAGCGAGAGCGGCATCGTGTATTGCTCGACCCGCAAGACGGTCGACGCGCTGGCAGGCGAGCTTGCCGAGGCACTGGGCCCCAGCGGCATTCGCGTGGGCCGCTACCATGCCGGCATGGGCAACGATGCCCGCCGCCAGAGTCAGCGTGCCTTTATCGACGACGACATTCAGGTGATGGTTGCCACCAACGCCTTTGGCATGGGTATCGACAAGCCCAACGTGCGCTACGTGATTCACAACAACGTGCCCGAGAGCATCGAGGCCTACTACCAGGAGGCAGGCCGCGCCGGCCGCGACGGCGACCCGGCCAGCTGCCACTTGCTGTGGAACGGCAACGATTTTCGCATGCGCCGCTTTTTGATCGACCGCGGCGATGCTGCCGACGAGGCGCTCGACGACGAGCAGCGCGCATGGGCGCTCCAGAACCGCTATCGCCTGCTCAGCCAGATGGAGGGCTACTGCAATACCACCGGCTGTCTGCGCGAATACATGCTGCGCTACTTTGGCGACGAGGCCGCGGCCGAGCATGCTGCCGCGGCTGGTGCGGGCGCCACCGCCACGGATGACGCCGAGGGTTGCGGCAACTGCAGCAACTGCCTCACACAGTTCGAGGTCGAGGACGTCACCGACATGGCCCGCGCCGCCGTGCAATATGTGGCCACGCGCCCCATGCGCTTTGGCAAGTCGCTAATCGCCGACGTGCTTCACGGCGGCAACACCGAGCGCATTCGCCAGATGCATCTGGACGAGGATCGCGGCTACGGTGAGCTGTCGAGCGAATCGGTCGGGCGCATCAAGGACATCATCGGCCAGCTGTGCGGGCGGGGCTACCTGGCCACCTCGCAGGGCCAGTATCCGGTCGTGGGTCTGGGCCCGCGTGCCGGCGAGGTCGAGGACGAGACGTTCGCCTTTACCGTTAAGCGTCGCGCGTCCAAGCGCAAGGCCTCGGCCCGTGCCCGCCGTGCGGTGGATTTGCTGCGCGAGGAGGCCGAGCTGGATCAGCGACCGCGCGTGGGCGACGACGCCGAGCTGTTTGAGCGCCTACGGGCACTCCGCAAGGAGATCTCGACCGAGCTGGAGATGGCACCGTACATGGTCTTCTCTGACAAGGCCCTGCGCGGCCTGTGCCGTCTACGTCCTCAGACGCGCGACGAGCTTATCCAGGTCAACGGCATCGGCGAGAAAAAGGCCGACGCCTTTGGCGAGCAGTTTATGGCGGCGATAGAAGAGTTTGAATCCGAGCATGCACGGGATGGAGCGTAACGATGGCGACCGATAACAAGACCGACCGTACTGACGTGCCCGCCGTGCCGCTATACCAGCAGGTCATGGATGACCTAAAGGGCGAGATCGCGCGCGGTGTGTACCCCGCCGGCTCGCGCATTCCTTCCGAGATGGAGCTCGTGAAGTACTACGGCGTGGGACGCATCACCGTGCGCTGCGCCATCGAGGAGCTGTCGCGCGCGGGGTATCTCAACCGCCAGCAGGGGAGGGGCACGTTTGTGTGCGCGCCCAAGCTCAAGCGCAAGATTGTCCAGAAGGGTGACGTTCAGAGCTTTTCCGAGGGTTGCGCTGCCAACGACATGGTGGCCGGAGCACGTCTGGTGTCACGCACGGTGGTTGCGGCGACGCGCGAGGACGCGGCGTTTTTTGGGGTGGAACCCGGCTGCGAGCTCATCGTTGTCGAGCGCGTGCGCACGGCAGACGGCGTGCCCGTCATGCTCGAGAACAACGCCTTCGTGCTGGCCGACCATCCCTATCTGCAGACGCTTGCCGACAAGGACCTCACGGACAATTCCATCTTTGCGCTCGTTGCCGAGCATTCGGGCCGCGCGCCGCTCAAATCCGACCCCTGCACCGTGGAGATTGCGCTTGCCGATGCTCAGGCAGCCCCGCTGCTGGAGGTGCCGGTCGGCGAGCCGCTCTTCTATATGGAGGCGTACTTTACCGATGCGGACGAGCGGCCCTTGCTGCTC
Organism: Collinsella sp.; assembly: GCA_046883645.1. GTDB lineage: Bacteria > Actinomycetota > Coriobacteriia > Coriobacteriales > Coriobacteriaceae > Collinsella. Next base: position 26,895 of record JBKTBE010000022.1, read on the forward strand.
GGACGCCAAAAGATCGTGGGCTCGCGCTACGTGTTCGACATCTAACGTCCATAGATAGAACAACATAGAACAAGTTTGGTGAAATGACTTCACGAGCGTCGTCGTGCGTGCTATAAATAGGACAACATAGAACGACCGCAGGTACGAGCTGTCGTCGTTCAAAACCGCCACACAAGGAGGAAAACCAGGATGAACGCACATGATCTGGTTCAGGAAATCATCGAGCGCAAGGGCAAGATTGAGAACGTCTTTTGGATCGCTTGCGGCGGTTCGATGATCGACCTGATGCCGGCTAACGAGCTGCTCAAGCGCGAGGCCACCACGTTTACCTCGACGGTCTACACTGCACGCGAGTTTTGCCTGATGGCCCCCAAGAGCCTTGGCGAGAAGTCGCTCGTTATTGCCTGCAGCCACAGCGGCAACACGCAGGAGGTCGTCGACGGCTGCGAGATGGCGCTGGCTGCCGGCGCCGAGGTCGTTGCCCTCACCGACTGCGAGGGCTCCAAGATCGATAACGGCAAGTGGACCACCTGGGTCTATCCGTGGGGCGAGGGCGTGTCACAGGTCGAGGTGCCGCAGGGCATCGGCGCTCTGATCGCCGCCGAGCTGCTCGACCAGCAGGAAGGCTACGAGGCACTCGCTGACATGTACGAGGGCCTCAAGCAGATGGATGCGCTGCTGCCCGCCGCCCGCGAGAAGGTCAACGCCGAGCTGGGCGATCGCTTTGCCGAGCTCTGCCAGCAGCACAAGTTCTTCTATATCCTTGGTTCCGGCCCCAACTTTAGCCAGACCTATGCCATGGCCATCTGCTCGCTCATGGAGATGCAGTGGCAGCACTGCTGCTACATCCACTCCGGCGAGTACTTCCACGGCCCCTTCGAGGCCACCGAGCCCGGCGTGTTCTACTTTGTGCAGCTCGGATCGGGCGAGTGCCGCCCCATGGAGGAGCGCGCGCTGGCGTTCCTCAACACGCATACCGATACGGTAATGGTGCTCGATGCACTCGAGTACGGCGTGGGCGAGGTGCCCGCCAGCGTGCGTTCGTACCTGGAGCCGATCTTCTTCTACAACATGAGCTGCGAGCTGCGCGCCGCCCGCGGAAAGGTGTTCGACCACAGCCCTGAGATTCGTCGCTACATGGGCATCGAGCAGTACTAAGTAACGGGAAAAGTATTCACCTTCGATTCGCAGGGGCACTGCGTGAGTCAAAAAAGCGGGCCGCGCCGGTGGGTTTCCGGCGCGGCCCGCTTAGTATCGCGCATAGATTCGCAAGGTTGCGGTAGCCAGCGGCCTACTTTGCGTCGTAGGCCTCGGCGTCCCACCAGTCGAGCTGGGCGATGTTGTCGCGGATGTGCTGGCAGCTCTTGTGGAAGCCCTCGAGCTCGTGCTCGGACAGGTCCAGCGTGTAGACCTCCTCGACGCCCTCGGCACCGATCGCGCACGGCAGGGAGGTGAAGATGCCCTCCTCGCCATACTGGCCGGTCATGAGCGTGGAGGCGGAAAGCACGGCGTGCTCGTTATGCAGCACGGCGGCGCAAACGCGCGCGGCGGAGTTGGCGACGGCGTACTCGGTGCACTGTTTGCCCTGGTAGGTTACGTAGCCGCCCTTGCGCGCGAGCTCCTCGACCTCCATGTGGTCAAAGGCGTACTTGTCGGGGTTCTCGGCCTGAAGCTCGTTAAGGCTCTTGCCGGCGATGGTTGCGGCCTTAAAGGCGGCCAACTGGCTAAAGCCGTGCTCGCCGATCATGTAGGCGTCGATGGACTTGGGGCTCACGCCGACCTTCTTGGAGATCTCGGTGCGCAGGCGGGCGGAGTCCAGGCCGCAGCCCGAGCCGATGATCTTCTTGGGATCGTAGCCGGTCAGGTGCCACAGCTCGGTGCACACGACGTCGCAGGGGTTGGAGATGCTCACGAAGATGCCGTCAAAGCCGGCGTCGACGATGCACTCGGCAAAGGTGCGGGCGGCGTCGGTGGTAAAGAACAGCTCGCCGTCGCGGTTGCCGGCGGCCAGCGCGACCTTGCCGGCGGCGTTGACGATGACGTCGCAGCAGGCAAGCTCCTCGTAGTGGTCGTAGCAGTTGACGATCTTGGTGTTGTACGGGACAAACGAAAGGGAGTCGCGCAGGTCCTGGACCTCGGACGTCACCTTGGCCTCGTTGATATCGCACAGGTACAGCTCATCGGCAATGCCCTGCATGAGCAGACTGTTGGCAACATGTGCTCCTACGTGGCCCTGGCCGACCACACCGATCTTACGCGTTTGGTACATATATGTATCCTTTCGGCCGAGTTTTTCGCGTCGAACCATTGTAGCGTCCTGCTGCCACTTTGCTAGGCTAAAGCGCCATAGATTTTTGGGCATGCCTTAATCTCTACTTTTGGAGTGATTTGGGCCGCTGACGGCATCGCCGGGCGATGTACTCGCGCGGATGGGGCCGGTCGTTGTACCATAACTGCAACTGACTCGTAAGGAGCATTCATGCCCATTCGCATCCCCGACGCCCTCCCTGCCGCCGCGCAGCTCGAGAGCGAGAACATCTTCGTCATGACCGAGTACCGCGCGCTGCACCAGGACATCCGTCCTCTGCGCGTGCTCATCCTCAACCTCATGCCCACCAAGATCGCCACCGAGACGCAGATCATGCGCAAGCTCTCCAACACGCCGCTGCAGGTGGAGGTGGACCTGCTGCGCACCAAGACGCACGAGGCCACGCACGTGAGCGCTGGCCATCTGGAGACGTTCTACCGCACGTTCGACGACATCCGCGACATCCACTACGACGGCCTGATTATCACGGGCGCGCCGGTGGAACAGATGCCGTTCGAAGAGGTCGACTACTGGCCCGAGCTCTGCCAGATCATGGACTGGTCTACCACGCACGTGCACTCCACGCTGCACATTTGCTGGGGCGCGCAGGCGGGCCTGTATCACCACTACGGTATCCAGAAGCATGACCTGCCGGCAAAGGCGAGTGGCGTGTTCGAGCATTATCTGGTGAAGCCGCAAAGCCCGCTGGTCCGCGGCTTCGACGACCGTTTCTATGCCGTGCATTCGCGCAACACCGATGTGCGCCGCGAGGACGTGGAGGCCGAGCCGCAGCTTGAGGTTGTGGCCGTGTCCGACGAGGTGGGCCTGTATATCGTCAAGTCGACCGACAGCCGTCGCTTCTTTGTTTTTGGCCATCCCGAGTACGACACCGATACGCTGCGCCTGGAGTACGAGCGCGATGTGAAGCGCGGCCTCAACCCTCAGGTGCCGGCGCATTACTTCCCGGGCGACGACCCCTCCGCCGATCCGCGCAACGTCTGGCGCAGCCAAGCTCAGCTGTTCTACACCAACTGGCTCAACTACTACGTCTACCAGACCACGCCCTACGACCTGGCCCGCGCCGGCGAGGAGCACTAGGCTGCGATGGTACTGCTGTAGCCGTGGCTGATATGGCAGCGATTAGGCGCTGATGATGTGGGGTAGTGGCAGGTCGTGAGCGTCGGTGGGAACGCGGTCGACACGCTGCTCGTCAAAGGCGATGCCGATGATTTGGCATGCGGGCGAGAGCATGGGCAGGTAGCGGTCGTAGCAACCGCCGCCGTAGCCCAGGCGCGCGCCGGTTTGGTCGAAGGCCACGAGCGGCACGACGATCATGTCGAGAGCTTCGGCAGGCACGATAGGGAAGTGGTTGCTGTCGATGTCCGTGGCCGCAAAGGCCCGCGTAGGGTGGGCGATAAACGGAGCCGCGGACGCATCGTCGGCGGCAACTGCCCGCATACACATGCGCTGGCCACAAGCTGCGGCATCAATTGCCGAGAGCATGCACGGATAGGCTACGCGCCAGCCGCGCACGGCGGCCGCAGCGGCAAACGCGGCAGGGTCTGCCTCGGAACCCATCGCGGCATAGACGGCAACGGTGCGCGGCGCCGCGGCATCCAAGCGGCCCAGCAGCTCAACCAGCCGCGCACAGATATCAGCAGACTTCGCCGCCCGTACATCCAAATCGAGATCGTCGCGCCGAGCAATCATTGCCCGCCGCAACTCAGCCTTGTCCATCCCAGCCTCCTCTAGCAAACCTGCCAAAAAGGGACAGGTTTATTTGGCGGGTTTTATCTGGGCAAACGTCGAAGC
>JBKTBE010000115.1:0-2789 GCA_046883645.1 Collinsella sp.
GAGACGGCGAGTTAGCCGGCAGGTCGGCATGTCAATCCTGGTCTAACAGAGCCTTCTCTTTTGTTGCGTGGTCTGCGAACATGAACGGTAGCGCAGGGGTTTCGGTCAATTATTCTCTTTGCGACCGCATTCGACAAAATCTGACGCAGTTTCGCATTGATTCGTACAAGCTCTGATGGTTTGTATTTTCCCGTACGACGAGCTTCGGCATATGTTTCTTCGATTAGATCGGGAGTTAGTCCCTCAATTGTCTGAAACGCACCGAATAGGTCTTCGATATGCCTGCAATCGTACGCTTCTCTTTCATAGCTCGTTGGCGCAAGCTCGGTGTCCCTATTTTCATGAAAGGCCCAGCAGTAGGACGCAAGCAAAGTGGGCTTTTTAGTTTTAGTGATCGTGCCAGAGGAGTTGATTTCAGCCAGCTTGGCCTGCATTGCAGCCTTAGCTTCTGTTTTAGTCTTGCAACGAACTGTATAAGTTGGGGATCGTTTGTAGCGCCCCGTCTTAGGGTCCTTGACTCCAAGGGAAAAATAATAGCGATAGGTGTTAGGTGATCTCTTGTCTTTCCAACACGTGCCTCTTCCGCTAATTAGTGGCTGTTCTGACATCTTTGCGCTCCGTTTCTTTGAATAGTTTTCAACAATTCATTGAGTGCAGTTTAGCTAAAGCTGTTAGTAATATGTTTGTAAAAGCGTAGGCGCAGCTACCGGAGGCAAAAGACACAAACTGCTATGTTTATCTGCGGTTATATGATGTTCAATGATGCTTGATGAATGGTAGGGGGTAGCATTAAATCATATCTCCTAAAGCGGGTGTCGACGGTTCGAATCCGCCCGGGGGCACCAGGGAATATGACGGCGTCGCGGGAGCGGCGCCGTTTCTGGTTTGCGGGGGCCGCCGTGCTGCTCGCCCGTGGGGGACTGGCATCTGTTTCCTAGAGTGCGCTGCGGTAAATCTTTCTCGCGTTGTCCAGCGTGAGCTTCCTGAAGCTGCCGAAGAGCTCTCCGCGGTTGATCTTGAGGCCCGGAATCATCTTTTCGATATCGTCCTCGGTGACTCCGAACTCCGATAGCGCGCGCGGCATTCCCAGCGAGACGAAGAAATCCTGCAGCTCGTCGATGGTCGCTTCGACCGCGTACTCGATTGCCTGCTCGGGGGTTACCTCCACATCGAGCTCGTCCGCGTCCGAATCGATGGGTTCGATGCCAAGGGCCTGGGCGCTGAACTCCAGGAAGCGCTCAGGGTGCTCTCGCCATACGTAGCGCATCCAGGCGGGGAAGATGACGGCGAGGCCGGCGCCGTGCGTGATCTTGGTGTCCAGTGCGGATAGCTCGTGCTCAAGGCCGCGGCAGGTCCAATCGCCGTCGCGCAGGGCGTTATGGGCGAGCGTACCCACCCACATGATCTCGGCGCGGGCGTCGTAGTCATCGGGGTTCTCCATCACCTTGGGCGCCGCCTCCCTCGCGGCGCGCACTAGCCCGCAGGCGATGTTGTCGGTTACGCCCACGGCGGGCTCGCCGGAGAAGAGTCGCTCCATGATATGGGCGATCATGTCGGTCACTCCCGCGGCGGTCTGGCAGGCGGGCAGGCTGAAGGTCAGCTCCGGGTCGAGGAAGGCGATGGCCGGGCGGTTGAGGTCCGTGTTAATGCTGCATTTGAGGTGCTCCTCGTCGTTGCTGATAACGCAGGAGTTAGAGGCCTCGGAACCGGATGCGGGGATGGTCACCACGCAGGCGACGTCGATGCGGTCGGCGGGAACGGCGCGCTTGCGGAAGAAGTCCCATACGTCGCCGTCGTATACCGCCCCAGTGCGATGGCCTTCGCGCAGTCCATGACGGAGCCGCCGCCCACGGGCAGGATGATGTCGGCGTCGTTTGCCCGTGCGAGCTCGACGCCTTCTCGTGCCAAGCCTATTTCGGGGTTTGGACGCACCCCTCCAAGCCCGATGTGCTCCACGCCCGCGGCATCGAGCGATGCCCTCACGCGGACGAGCGTTCCGCAGCGAACTGCGGAACCCCTGCCGTAGACAATGAGCGCTCAGCGGTAGCCGGAGGCGGACAGAGTCCCCCAACCTTGTCGGTCGCTTTTCGCCCAAAGACAAAGCGGGTGGGGGAGTAGAAGGAGAAATCGTTCATGGAGCTCCAATCTGGCGTTTCGCCCTACATGCGCGGAGGAGTTTTTCGGGCGCATCGCCTGCGTTCGCGTCGCAATCTCGGCGGCGCGGTGCGGTCCGTGGATTCCATCGTATCGCCCGCGGCACCCCTTACCGACGATTGAGGCGAGTCTGCATTTCGCGGCGCGACGTCCACCTGGCGGACGATATCCGTTCGCGACACGTGGCCGTCCCGGTCGCAATAGCGTATGCGCACCGGGTTGCCGAGATGGGCCTGCGACCCCTTCTCCTGATGCGAGCGCGCGAGACGGGCGAGCAGCGGCGCGAGCACCTGCTCGACCGTCTCCTCCCGATACCACGCCGCCACGGGCAACCCATTCACGTCAAACCCGTACGTTCGCCATGCCATTCGCCTCGCCGCCTTCGCCGAACGAAACCGCGTATCCAGACCGCCGGTCCCCCACCCAGCACTTCGACGAGCCTTCGCGCTCACTTCTGCGGTCGGGATGCGCCCGCGAGGCGCTCGGCAGGCAGCGCCATTTCCGCTCGCTGTGTCGAGCGCGAGTGTCGAGAAGTCGCCATATGCCACTCAGATGTAGCATGGAGTGCCGAAGTGCACGCGCCCGTGACGAAACACTGGCGCCAACCCGTTCCGCGCACCACCCCGCCCGTAAGG
>JBKTBE010000116.1:0-2751 GCA_046883645.1 Collinsella sp.
CTCTTCATGAGCCCCGCAGTCCGCTCCGACTGCGGGGCTTTTGTTTCAACCCGGCACTTAGGGACGTTCCTTTCCTGCCGGCAGCCTAGGGCTGGTCATTGGGGACAGACTTAAATGCGTGGCACCGATCAACTGCGGAAAGCGCATCCCACAATGAGTGTCCAAAGCGGGGCACAGTTTCCCAGGTACTCATTTAAGTCTGTCCCCAATGAGTGCCCAATGACTAGTAGTAGGCCCACATGGCTTCGACTTCGTTGAGGACCTCTACGACGCCCCAGCGGCGGGCGCTGCGGTTGGCCGAGTTGGGGTCGTAGACGCCAATCTGGTCGGCGTCGTCGATGCCGTAGAGCACGATGTAGTGGCCTACGTTGGTAAACGTACCGGGGCGCACTGCGGCGATGACGGGCGCACCCGAGCGAAGTGCTTGGGTAATCGATTCGCGATCGTTATAGAGCTGTGTTCCGTTGAGCCCCAGCTGCCACGCACCGCCTGTCATAAACGACCACTCGGTGGCACCGGTGGGGGCGTAGTTGCCGGCTTCGGCCAGTGCGCATATATCGACCGGCGTCTTATCGGTGTGGCCGGTCTTAAAGATATAGACCATGGTGAGGCAAGTGGGACCGCAAGCGTTTTCGCGAATAGTGCCGCCGGCATAGGGCAGCTCCGACCATGCGGGGTCAATTTGGTAGATGTGGGGCATGGCGCCGGCCTGCCATTGCGAGCGTGGGGTCGAGAACGCAAAGGAGTAACCGGGCGCGACGGGAGCTTTAAGCAGCTTGTCTTCGGCAGTGGGCTCAAGACCGGCTGATCCGTGGGAGATACAGGATCCCAAAAACACAAAGACGAGGCAGGCGGCGATGGAGCAAAGCGTAAGGCGTAGGCGGCGGGCCGGAAGCGCGTGGCTTGTGGCGTGCGACGCGGGGTGAGGGGCGGAATTGCCGCGATCGCGTTGAGGTCGCGAAAAGGAGCGCTTAACGTAGTAGTCGGTCGTACGGCGATCGTAGCGGCGTGGCTGCGATGTGTCGGTCTGGCGTTGGCATGTGCTCGTACTCACGCGGTCTGACTGCTGCACGGTACGGCTTTGCTGCCGCGAAGAAGCCCCGGGCTGCTCTTGGGGGCGCTGCGGGTTGTCGTTGTCGGAGGTGCTTCTGGGCGTTGGCGTGGTGCGGCCGGCAAGGCGCACGCTTTGTGGCCGTTGGTCGCCGTCATTGTATCCGTATGCCATTCGAATCACCTTGCCTCATGTGTAACTTGTCTATCCTACATAAAAAGAGACACGGCACATGGGTATGTGCGCCAAAAGCCTGACAAATGGTATGAACGTTGCCGCGCCGCGCGCCAAGCGTCACGGCAACAGGTCTTCAAAAGCAGACAAGATGAAAGCGTCCAAGACGAATGACGTCTCCCGCCGTTCGTCCCAAAAACGGTGCCGCTCGTTTTGCAGTTCTGCCTTCGGTCGAGCTGCGAGCGGCGCTGCTGCGCCAAGGCCGTATCTTAAAGCCATGGAATAAAAGCGCGCGGCAAAACGGACCGCGCAAGGGGTGACGCCAAGGGCGTCAAATAGGAAAGGAGGGGAACAATGGCGGACAAGAACGCAGAAGTTGCAGTCGAGGATAACGGCGGCATGAAGAAAACGCTCTCGCTCTGGAACTTCTTCACCATCGGCTTCGGTGCCATCATCGGTACCGGTTGGGTCCTGCAGGTCGGCGACTGGATGGTCGTGGGCGGCGGTCCCGTTCCCGCTATGATCGCATTCCTCTTGGGTGCAATCTTCCTCGTGCCCGTCGGAGCTGTTTTCGGTGAGCTCACGGCTGCTATCCCCATCTCGGGCGGCATCGTCGAGTATGTCGATCGTAGCTTTGGCCGTACGCTGAGCTACATCACCGGATGGCTTTTGGCCCTGGGCAACGGTATCCTGTGTCCGTGGGAGGCCATCGCCATCTCGACCCTCGTGTCCGAGATGTTCGGCAGCCTGCCCGGTCTTGAGTGGCTGCGCGCCGTCAAGCTCTACACCATCCTGGGGGCCGACGTTTACCTGTTCCCGACGCTGATCGCGCTCGGCTTTGCAGTCTACGTCATCTTCCTCAACTTCCGCGGCGCCAGCTCGGCCGCCAAGCTCCAGGCCTTCCTGACCAAGGCTCTGCTCTGCGGCATGCTGCTTGCCATGGGCGTCTCGCTGTTCACCGGCTCGCCGGACAACGCCATGCCCGTGTTCTCCCAGGTCGCCGGCGCTGGCGGCGGCAAGGCCGCTACCGAGAGCACCAGCCTGTTCGCCGGCATCGTGTCGGTCCTGGTTCTGACCCCGTTCTTCTACGCCGGCTTCGACACCATTCCTCAGCAGGCTGAGGAAGCAGCCGAGGGCCTCAACTGGAACAAGTTCGGCAAGATCATCTCCCTGGCTCTGCTGGCCGCCGGCGGCTTCTACATGGTCTGTATCTACTCGTTTGGCACCATCCTCGACTGGCATGAGTTCGTTAAGAGTCCGGTTCCCGCGCTTGCCTGCCTCAAGGGCATCAACATGCTTCTGTACCTGGCCATGCTCGTCATCGCCACGCTTGGACCCATGGGCCCGATGAACTCCTTCTACGGCGCCACGAGCCGCATCATGCTCGCCATGGGCCGCAAGGGCCAGCTGCCCGAGCAGTTCGCCGAGGTCGACCCCAAGTCCGGCGCCCCCAAGCTCGCCTGCGTCGTCCTGGGTGTCATCACCGTCGTCGGTCCGTTCCTGGGCAAGAACATGCTCATCCCGCT
>JBKTBE010000117.1:0-2597 GCA_046883645.1 Collinsella sp.
GCCGGTGGACGCCGCCGAGGGTTCGGAGGGTGCCGAGGCCGCCGAGCTGGCAGCCAAGCGCGATGCCATGACCGATGCCGAGCTGGCCGACGTGGTCGAGCGCACGGCCGCGCTGCGTGCCGCGCAGGAGGCGGAAGACACACCCGAGGCCAAGGCCACGCTGCCGCGCCTGCGCGTGTCCGACATTGGCGAGGCGCGCCCCGAGCCGCCACTGGTCGTGGACACGACCGCGCCCATCCCCTGCCTGCGCCACGGCATCCCCACCAACCGTCTGGCCTACGCCATGCAGTATTTCGACCTGAGCTGCGTCGCGTTTGAGGACCTGCCCTATGTGACACTGCTCTGCCGCCTGCTTAAGCAGCTGCCCACGCGCGAGCACTCGGCCGAGGAACTCGATAACTTACTCGCCGGCAAGCTCGGCTTTTTGAGCTTTACGACCGAAGTCATGACGCAGCCCGAAGTAGACGGCGTGCGCCCCTACCTGCTGGTGAGCGCCGGCGCCCTGTCCGAGAAGATCGATGCACTGGCGAGTCTGCCGCGCGAGGTATGGTCGAGCACGCTTTTGGCAGACGCCGACGCCGACCGCATGCGCGACGTGCTCACGCAGATTCGCATTGGGCTTGAGCAGGGCTTTATCAACAACGGCCACTCGGCGGCACTCGGTCGCGCGATGAGCTACAGCTCGCCTTCGGCCGTGGTGCGCGAGCAGCTTTCGGGCGTTGATTTCTATCTGTTCCTGCGCGATTTGCTCGAGCACTTTGACGAGCGCGTGGACGGGCTGCGTACCAAGCTTGCCGAGCTGGCGGAGCGCATCTTTGTGGCCGATGGCTGCATGGCGAGCTTTACCGGCAGCGACGAGGACTTTGACGCGTACTGGGATGCCGCGGGCGACCTGGGGCTGGATGCGGGCGATGGTGCCGGCCGCGACGCGCTCGCGGTGCCGGCGCCGTGCGACCGCCACGAGGCTTTCGTGATCCCCAGCGACATCTGCTTTGCCGCGCGTGCGTGCGATCCGCGTCGCCTGGGCATTGACGTGACAGGCGCTTGGGCCGTGGCTGCCAACGCGCTCTCCTACGATTACCTGTGGAACGAGATTCGCGTGAAGGGCGGCGCGTACGGCTGCGGATTCCGCGCAGCCGGCGAGCGCCAGGCGGCGTTCTACACCTACCGCGACCCGGCAATCGACCCCTCGATTGAGCGCGTGGCGCGCGCAGGTGAATGGCTCGGCAGCTTTGAGCCCGACGAGGCCGCCTTTGAGGGCTTTATCGTGAGCTGCGTGAGCGGCATGGACGCGCCGGTGAAGCCGTACGCGCTCACCAAGCGCCGCAACACGACCTACCTGGCCGGGCTCGATCCACATGCACGCGAGGAGCGCCGCGCCCAGATGCTCGCCGCCACGCCCGGTAAGCTGCGCTCGCTCGGCGCCGACGTGACGCGCATCGCAGCCGAGTCGCCCACCTGCGTCTTTGGCGGCCGAGACGTCATCGCCAAGAGCAACGCCGGCTTCACCGTAGTCGACCTGTTGGGCTAACGCACAAAGGTAGATTTTTGGGACATGACCGAAAATCTACCTTTTTCTTTTGCCGCAGTCTGCCGATTTATCTCGATCTGTAACGCTAAGGCGGCAATATTGGCTCCAGATGTTACAAATCGAGACGTTTCCGGATGACGCCGGCCCTTTGTCTCAATCTGTAACATCTAGGTCCAATTTTGCCGAGTTACTGTTACAGATCGAGACGAACTGCCGCAGACGCCCACTCCACAGCACAGACCACCACAAAGATGCCTGTCCCCATTCTCAGTGGTGATTCGAACACTTGTTCTATACGCACACATGTTCTATAGTAGAGGTGCTTGCAACGACCTGAAATTGCAACTAGAATATAGTTGCAGAATGTGAGGCGGGATGACTCGATCCGATAAACTCATCGCCCAACTGTTTAGCTGCCCTTCAACTTATCGGTATGCGGATTTTTTAAAAGTCATGGCTTCATATGGCTTTGAAATGGACAGCAAAGGCAAGACATCCGGATCGCGCGTTCGCTTCTACAGGCCATCAGATGGCAGGATGTTCGTAATGCACGCGCCTCATCCATCTGACGAATTGACAGCGGGGACCATTCGAAACATCGTTCGCTTTCTGCAAGATGTCGGAGGTAGTCATGAGTAACGTTTTGGCATACAAAGGTTATTTCGCCCCGGTCGAGTTCAATGCCGAACAGCATGTGCTAACAGGTATGGTCGCCGGCATTAGGGACGCAATCGTATTTGAAGGCTCCACGGCTGAAGAAGTGGAGCAATGCTTCCACGACGCCGTCGACGATTACCTTGAGTTTTGCGCCGAGAAGGGCAAGGAACCCGAGCGGGCTTTTAAGGGCTCGTTCAACGTAAGAACGGGCTCTGAGCTCCACAAGCAAGCAGCGCTGGCAGCGGCAAAGAAGGGTGAGTCACTCAATAAGTTTGTGACTGAAGCGATCGCTGCGGCGCTGTGAAGCCAACGTCGAGTCGAAGCCGCCACACAGGGCGCCTTTGTGGCGGCTTCGACGTTTGCCCAGATAAAACCTGCCAAAATAAACCTGTCCCTTTTTGGCAGGTTT
>JBKTBE010000118.1:0-2593 GCA_046883645.1 Collinsella sp.
AGGTAGAGCTCGCCAAGTCCAACATCCTGCTGCTCGGTCCCACCGGTACCGGCAAGACCCTGCTGGCCCAGACGCTCGCGCGCATCCTCGAGGTGCCGTTTGCCATCGCCGATGCCACCGCACTCACCGAGGCCGGCTATGTGGGCGAGGACGTGGAGAACATTCTGCTCAAGCTCATCAATGCTGCCGATGGTGACATTGAACGCGCTCAGGTGGGCATCATCTACGTGGACGAGATCGACAAGATCGCCCGCAAGGCTGAGAACCTCTCCATTACCCGCGATGTTTCGGGCGAGGGCGTTCAGCAGGCACTGCTTAAGATTCTTGAGGGCACGGTGGCGAGCGTTCCGCCCACCGGCGGCCGCAAGCATCCCCAGCAGGAGCTGCTGCAGATCGACACGACTAACATCCTGTTCATCTGCGGCGGTGCCTTCGTTGGTCTGGACAAGATCATCGCCGACCGCGTGGGCAACAAGGGCGTGGGCTTTAACTCCGAGATCGCCGGCCCCACCTCGGTCGACGAGAACGATCTGCTGCGTCAGGTGCTCCCGCAGGATCTCAACGCTTTTGGCATGATCCCCGAGTTTGTGGGACGTACGCCCGTCGTCACCCAGACGCAGGCGCTTGACGAGGACGACTTGGTGTCGATCCTGACCGAGCCCAAGAACGCCGTGGTGCGTCAGTACCGCAAGATGTTCCAGCTCGAGGACGTTGAGCTTGAGTTTGAGGACGCCGCCCTGCACGAGATCGCCCGCATGGCGCTCGCCCGCAAGACCGGCGCACGCGGCCTGCGTGCCATCTGCGAGGACGTGCTTCAGCAGACGATGTTCGACCTCCCCAGCGAGGAAGGCGTTACCAAGGTCGTCGTGACCGAAGCCTCCGTAAAGGGCGAAGAGCAGCCCCAACGCATCTACGGCTAAATAGCTTGAATCCAGGCCCCGCGGCAACCACCGCGGGGCCTGCCATTTAGGGACAGGTTTATTTTGGTCGGTTTTTATATGGGCAACTGTCGTTTCCCCTGATAAAACCTACCAAAATAAACCTGTCCCTTTTCGGCAGGTATGCCTGTGCTATTCTGTGAGATTGTCAAGTTAGTACCTTCAGACTGAAGTAATCGATACCTAAGGCGTGTCCGCCTGCTTGGTTTTCGTAGATTCCGCACGAGCCGAAGAGCACTAAATGTGCTCTTCGTGCGAGCCAGGACCTGACCGAGCGAAAACCAAGCAGGCGGACACGCCGGCGGGACAGGGAGAGATATATGGAAGAGATGCCCAAGAACTACGATCCGTCGACCAACGAGCCGGTGATCCTGCAGAAGTGGCTCGACGGCGGCTATTACAAGCGCCGTGAGGGCGTGGGCGACTGCACCGTCACCATTCCGCCTCCCAACGTTACCGGCAAGCTCCACATGGGCCACGCTACCGACGACTCCATCCAGGACGCCATCATTCGTATGGCTCGCATGCGCGGTAAGTCCACGCGCTGGGTGCTCGGCACCGACCACGCCGGTATCGCCACGCAGACCAAGGTCGACAAGAAGCTTAAAGAGGAGGGCATCAGCCGCCTGGAGATTGGCCGCGACAAGTTTGTCGACGCCTGCTGGGATTGGACCCACGAGTACGGCGGCATCATCGTCGAGCAGATCAAGCGCATGGGCTGCTCCGTCGACTTCGACAACGAGCGCTTCACCATGGACGAGGATTACGCGCAGGCCGTGCGCAAGGTCTTCTGCGACTGGTACCACGACGGCCTGATTTACCGCGGCAAGCGCATCGTCAACTGGTGCCCCAACTGCACTACCGCTATCTCGGATGACGAGGCCGAGTACAAGGACGAGAAGGGCCACCTGTGGCACCTGCGCTACCCGCTGACCGAGCCGGTCAACGGCCAAGACTACATCGTCGTCGCCACTACACGCCCCGAGACCATGCTCGGCGACACGGGCGTTGCCGTCTCCCCGAAGGACCCCGAGAAGGCCGCCTTCGTGGGCAAGACCGTCAAGCTCCCCATCGTCGACCGCGAGATCCCCATCTTCGAGGATTGGCATGTCGACGCCAACTTCGGCTCCGGCTTTGTTAAGGTCACCCCGGCCCACGACCCCAACGACTACGCCATGGGTCAGGCCCACGACCTGCCGCAGATCAACATCTTCGACGAGCATGCGGTGGTCGTCGAGGGCTATGGCGAGTTCACCGGCATGAACCGCGACGAGTGCCGCGAGGCCGTCATCAAGTGGTTCGACGAGCATGGCCTGCTCGACCACGTCGAGGAGCACGATCACTCCGTCATGCACTGTTACCGTTGCGACGCCTCCCTGGAGCCGTGGCTGTCCGAGCAGTGGTTTGTCGCCGTCGACAAGCTCAAGGGGCCGGCGCTCGACGCCGTCAACTCCGGCAAGGTCACCTTCCACCCTGCGCGCTGGACGCAGACCTACACCACCTGGATGGAGAACCTCAAGGACTGGTGCATCAGCCGCCAGCTGTGGTGGGGCCACCGCATCCCCGTGTTCTACTGCGAGGACTGCGGCTGGGAGGACGCCCTTACCGAGGACACCGACGTGTGCCCCAAGTGCGGCGGCCATCACGTGCATCAG
>JBKTBE010000119.1:0-2583 GCA_046883645.1 Collinsella sp.
GGGAGGGCCGGACTACCTTCCCTCAACGCGACCCTGCGAAGCCGTGAGCGAGGAGGGAAGGTAGTCCGGCCCTCCCGGCCCAGCTCACGCCAGCGCCAAGCGCTAGTAGTTCACCACCTGCTCCTCAAAGTACGCCTTCGGGTGGTTACACACCGGGCACACCTCAGGCGCCTCGGCACCAACGTGCAGGTGCCCGCAGTTCAGGCACTTCCACACCTTCACGCCCTCACGCTCAAACACCTCGCCCGACTCGATGCGCTCGACGAGTTTGTTGTAGCGCTCCTCGTGGGCCTTCTCGACGGCGGCGACGCCACGGAACTTCTCGGCGATCTCGACAAAGCCCTCCTCCTCGGCGGTCTTGGCGAACTCGTCGTACATCGTGGTCCACTCGTAGTTCTCGCCCGCAGCGGCGTCGCGCAGGTTGTCCAGAGTGCCCGGAACGGCGCCGTCGTGCAGATACTTAAACCACAGCTTGGCGTGCTCGGACTCGTTGCCCGCCGTCTCGGCAAAAATATTCGAGATCTGAACGTAGCCGTCCTTTTTGGCCTTGGATGCATAGTAGCGATACTTGGTGTGTGCCTGGGACTCACCGGCAAAAGCGGTCTCGAGGTTCTTCTTGGTTTGGGAATTCTCAAAATCCATAGGTGTACTTCCCTTCAACGCATGCCGCCCACAGACTTTGAGCGGCCTTGCTTTAAGGATGCCCTCATGCCGAGAATTTAAACCTTACAATCCCGTTCTTCAGATTCGAGTGAGCTACACACTCAGCCAACGATCGCCCTCGGAGCCGCAAAAGCCCTCGCGCTCCAGATCGGCAAGAATGCTTGCGACCAGCTCGCGCTCGACCGGCTCTCGGCCGGCTGCCGTCTCCATCTCGTTAACGCCTGCAACGGCTTCATCGAGCGTAATACCTGCCGGTTGTCCATCGCGCGCCGCCAGCAGCATGCGCACAATGTGGGCGCGCTTTTGGCGACGCGAGCCCTCAAACTTGGACTGACGACTATAGCCCGCCGAGCGCCTGGACGGATTGGGCAACGTCTTTTTTAGATATGCGCCGTAATCTAGCAACGCGTAATACCACGCGCGCGGCGTGTCGGCATCATCGAGCGGCACGGCAAAGGGAGCGATCTCGTCGGTCGCTGCACCGGGAGCCGCCGGACAGGCGGCTTGGATCAGCGGCACCAGCTCGCGATCGGGAACAGCCGGTACATCGGGAAAGAAGTGATGCAGAAAGAGTGTGCGAACATTGGTCTCAAGATACACGCCCGGAAGATCAAACGCAAACGACCGGATACCCTGCGCCGTTGCCGGGCCAATACCAGGCAGAGCGACCAAGTCACGCGTCTCACGCGGAAACTCCCCGTCCCAGTCCTCTACAACGCGCTGAGCGGCCCCATGAAGCGCCAGAGCGCGTCGGTTGTAGCCCATGCCCTGCCAAGCGTCCAAAACATCGGAAGGCGCGGCCTGGGCAAGCGCCTGCACAGTCGGAAAACGATCGAGCCACACCGGCATGCGCGCCTCCACACGCGGCACCTGCGTTTGCTGCAGCATGACCTCAGAAAGCCAAATGATGTACGGATCGCGTGTGCGGCGCCACGGAAGGTCACGATAACGCAGGACCCCTTCCGAACGAATCATCGAACGAAAGGGGTCCTGAATCATGGCTATGCTCCTTATGCGGCGTTATTCCTCCCGGTAAGCGCACTCGCAGGTGGCGTACTCGGGAAACGCTTCGCGGTCGGCGAACTTGGGATCGACGGCCGGGAACTGGCGGTGAGCGACGATGTCGCCGAGCGAAACGGAATCGAGGTAGTCGCGCATCAACGCCTGGGCTCCGGCCCACAGGGGATGATAGCAGCACGCGCCCATGCGCGCACAGTCACCATCGGGCGCGGTGCAATCGTTCATAACCATAGGACCCTGAACGGCCTCGACGACCTGGCGGATAGTGACGTCGTCCGGACTGACCTTGAGACGCATGCCACCGTGGACGCCACGCAGGCTCTCCACAATACCGGCCTGGACCAAACCGTGCTGAATCGAGCGGGCAAACGAATACGGGACATTGACCTCTTCGGCAGCGGTGCGAACAGAAAGCAAACGCTCCGGATCCTCGGCAAGCATCGCCAGCATGCGAAGGGCGTAATCAGTCTTCCTCGATATGTCCATTTTTCCCCTTTCAAGGAATACGAACAGCTCGAACGAGCTCCGGGGCCGAGCTTGTGTCGAGACGCTAAATGACCGCCAGGACATCCAAATGGTAAATCGGATATCCACTGAGTGCCGCGCTTGGAGCGAAATGCATCAGATGCGGCGCACAGTGCAATTTAGTATAACCTAACCCCCTGTCTCGTAGAACAGGTGTTGCGCAACAAAGCTGTTGTTCAGACAGATATACTTATTAGATTTTACTTGCGTTCCCGAAGGCGCGGGGATTCTGGGCGAAGATGCACCAGGGCGATCGTTCTATCGAAACAAAGTGCATCAAACGCAAAAAGCCACGTCCGAAGACGTGGCTTTAAATGCGTTGGCGGGAAGTACGGGGCTCGAACCCGCGACCTCCGACGTGACAGGCCGGCGCTC
>JBKTBE010000023.1:0-29494 GCA_046883645.1 Collinsella sp.
CACCGTAAGTGCGCACGCCCGCTCCGGACCCGGCGCCCGCGGCAACGACGCGTCCGCCGCCGCGCACGGCCATGTCGCCTGCGATCACTCCGGCAACCGCCTCGTCCGTAATATCGGCCCCGTCCGCCCGGGCGTCGACGGTGCATCCGTCAACCACGAGCGCCTGCGAAACGTGGATCCCGCACTGCGAGCCCGTCGCCGTCAGGGTCCCGGTACCGCGAAGCGTCAGGTTGCCCCACACCTCCATGCCGCACAGCGTGATGTCCGCATCGGGCGCATGCGACTCCGTCACGGAGTTCTGCCCGGCAAGCGTCAGCACCAGGTCGCCTTCGGCGCCGATGGCCTCGCCCGCGTAGCCGTTAAGCTCAAGGTGGTCGGCATCGGTCCAGGCCCAGCCGGGGCCCGACACGCCCGGCTCGCAGTACGTCGCGCCCTCGATGATGAGGCTCTCCACGCCCGCGGCATAAGAAGGCCCGCCCAGCAAAACGCATAGGCAGGCCATGGCAACAATCGCAATGTAATGACGGCTGGTGTAGGACTCTGCAGCAAACATACCCGCTCCGATCTTCGAGGAGCCAATAGAATGTGCACCAGAAAATGCCCTGGTAGCAGCAGTTATTAGTTTAGCGAGATCAAGGTTTATACAAAGGGAATGCCCCTGAGTAGTGCCAATTATTAGGCGTAAATCGTTTTGCCAATCGGTGAAAGGAAGGACGGATGATATCGAATGGTGGTCCTTTAGATCCAATTTGGGATTCAAGGCGTTGTCGATTTTGACAGTACGCGATTCTACTCTGGTAGCCGCATTTGATTTGACGATTCAGCAGCTTCAACTATTGTTAACCAATCTTCTACTTTTGGAGGACAAATGGTCCATAAAGCATCTCGGCCCTTCAGCACCTCTTTAATTGGTGGAACCAATTCACGTATGGCTTTGTTTCCGTATTGATCATCCGGACTTAAGACTAGCTTCTGCTCAGAATCATTCATTTGGTCTGTTGAGCATTCGAAAGAACCAACTACTAGAGTAGTCTGTACAAAACCACAGAATGCCTCTTGATCTCCAAGCCTAACAGTTAAAGGCTTTATCCAGCGGGCTAAAGAGGGACATTCAAGGCTAGGAACTTCGTTCCCGTTCAGATTAAACCGATGCGATTCCCAACTATAAACAACCGATTCGTCATCGAGCAGCCTCGCCGCATCTCTAAGATATGCAATTGCTCCTTTAGTAGTTTTATAAATGTCTGGAAATGGCATTTCGCTATCCGCGGCTCTGTAAACGGTTTCTAACGCAAGCGCCAAACTGTATATATCATTAGCTACAACAACCAGATCATCCTTAATGCCGAGATTAAAATAGAGAGCACTCGTACCATTGATTCGGAGGTCAACTATTTTATTAATAGCTTCGGTCAAGAATCGATAAGTTCTCACAACGTCTCTAGAACGCTTATTGGCTAAATTGTTAAATAAAAACTCGTAGTTAATGGTGCCGCCGGGCTGACTTTCATTCCATTTAAAGTTCAATCTGAAAGTTTCCGTCACATCGTGGGCAGAAAAGAATGCCCCTTTAGTTCCATGGGTGGCTTTATCAACTATTAACTGTAGCTCACCGCATCCCTCCCAGAACAACGAGGCCGACCTTATGCAATTCGATGTGTTCAGATCAAGGCTCTTAATGATTCCCCTTCGAAATCCATCGCAGGAAAGCCCTACAGGCAATTGGTAAGATTGATCAATTACTTCCGCCGGCAACGAAGCGAAGGGCATGCCATATTCGATAAAATTTTGAGCCTGTTCCTTTTCATCGTCGGTCTCTGCAATGATTTTCACTGAAAACGTTAAAGGGTGCAGCATTGATGCAATTGGTGTCTTTTCAATTACGTCGACGGCGATTCTGCCCGCTCCGGGGGTTATTAGAATTTGGGACATAACAACACCAGGGACACGTGGGCAAAGATCATCGCGTTTGTCGTATTCTGAGAGAACGTGAACTGAATATGCGTAGTATGGGTCCAGTTTATCTAAATGGGAACAAAGATCACGCAGTCTGTTCTCGAGAATGACTGGATCGCTGCAGTCCGGAAGATTGGCCAAGGAGAGCAGCCTGGCAGCATACTCAGAAACCTCTTCTTTTCCATTCGAAAAGTAATAATCGATCACTTCTGGATGCTTGGACGCCCAGCCATCGACTCTTGAAAGCCCATCCCAGATGAGTTTTGTGCCAGAGGGCTCAACTAGTTCCTTAGCCCATTTCAAGTTCTCGTTCGTGGGATCTAATGGCATCACAAGATGCCAGCTATTAATCTTTAGATGCAAATCGGCTACAGTTGTCGATAATTCCTGCCACGAATTTTCAATCTGAGCTTTCTGGCTGCTATTTAGGTTTTCAGCAAATTTCTTAATTTGATATACATCGACCGTCTCGGCATCAAGGTAAACGATAAGGTCAATTCCTCCATCGCCCCTAGAAGGCCGAATTTTAATGGCGTCACGTTCTTCAAGAGAAATAAACGTCGCAAGAACCGACTCTACATCTTCGCCTGAATATCGAGTCCAAGGGATACGTCCCGTCATGGCTGCACCTCAGCAGAAATTAATAATTTACGCAGATTTTCATTATAAATTCTCGGGCTTAATGAACTATATTCCGTTCTTTTTAATGGCTTTCCGCACATTGGGCGGTAACCAATCTTTTGAACGAATGCGGCATTAGCCCTTTAGGTGGACCGCCCAATCAGCCAGGTCAATTTCAAACCCATTTATGGCAAACTCGACGTTAGGCATCATCTTCTGCATTTTCGGTGCCCCAGTGCTCTTCACGCCGAAGGTTCATTAGCCCAGGCTTCTGCAAAAACTCCGAAGGAATTGCCTCCATTGTTTTCCCCTTCGCATTATGGCGCCAGTCGGCAAGCGGAATATAGCAAACCTTTCGTGCTCGCGTAAGCCCGACATAATGCATATTCAGCGATTGTCGATATGCGTCATAGTCTTGATTCTCGTACTTATAAGGAGGCATGAGGAACTTATAGCAATCAAGACAGAACACAACGTCGAATTCAAGTCCCTTCGCCTTATGATATGTAAGCAGGTTCACCTCATCTTCGCGGGCAGGCCGAAAACCACCCCTAAGCTCATCTACATTGGAAAGAAGCTCGCCAAGATCGATGTGCGCCCTCGGGTCGTCTGCATCTCCAAGACAGAGCTCTTCTAACTTGCAAAAGGAATCGTAAAGACCATTCCATGAATCATCAGAAGCATCCTTCAAGGCCTGCAGAAGATCGTTAGCCGTAAACCTTGCACGAGACATTTGCTCCGCAGGGATATACCTGTCGAGAAATTCACCCACATAACCACCGGAATACAAAAACGCCAGTAGCTCCCTGAAGAATAAGCGAGAACGGCTGAAGCCGGCGTCAAGCTTCGTGGATACAACGATCTTTGAAGGAATGCGAAGAAGTCCTGCGTACCGCTCGATCATCTTGTTTGATGTAGACAAGAGGGCAAACTCATTGCGGCGGTCAATTCCGTATCGTTCGGCAATCACATCTAGATGCTCACGAATGGCATTGGCTATATTGCTTTCGTCGCCCGATACCTTAGCTAGTACAACCCTCTTATCTTGATAGGTGCGAGAAGGCGCTTGCGCCCCCAGAAGGCTTAGCGAATAGTCAACGATGCTTCGATGACACCGGTGGTTTTCAGTAATATCGAAAGACCTGAAGCGCGGATCAGCAATCAGCTCCTTTAGAAAGGCGGAAGATCTTCCGTCATATGCGAAGATGGCTTGGTCGATATCCCCGAAAGCCACGCCTCGAATCCCGAGACCGACAAGCTCCATGAACAGCATATGCTGGGCAAGCCCGCAGTCTTGGTACTCGTCGATGAACACCGCCTTATACCGGGCGTGCAGGAAACTCCTCACGGCGGGGACGTGTTTCACCATGCAGTAGGCGACCTCGCTCAAAGACGAGACCGGCAGCGCTCCCAAGGAAAGTGCTTCGCGGATAAGATCCCAGCGGTCCTCGTTGGGGCTTACCCAATGGTCTTTAATCCTTGACGCGGGAACCAGCTGGTCATCATCGATTACATCAATTTTGACCATTCGACCAACGACATGGGGGACGAACTGTTGGATAATAATAGCTAGGCAGAAAGCATCGATCGTTCCGAAAAACGAATTGCCAGCACGCACCCCTAACCTGGAGCACCTGTCCCTAAGCTCAGCACTAGCCTTCCTGGTGTACGAAATGGCCACAACGCCCTGATAGCTCAAAAGACGTTCAGATGCTTTGACTATCATCCTTGCCATCGTAAACGTCTTGCCGCTGCCCGGTCGCGCCGAAACGACGGCGGACTCATCACAGGCGATAACCTTGGCCTGCTCCTCGCTAGGCTTAATCATCGCTGTGGCCCACAGAAGCCAGTAACTGGAGTCTTCTCAGCGGCTTGCAAAAGGCGCTTTCCGCAAGACATCCCAACTCGCTTGAATGATTAGCAATGAACGCATGCATGCCCTCTGCCTTTCGCACAGTCATCGCGGCGTAAAGCTCTTCCGGGTCATCCACGTCATAATGCTCTTCCAGAACTCCGCGGAGATCGCTCGCGATGAGATCGTACTCAAGATCGCGACCTGAAAGATAAATGCCATCAAATTCAAGAGCACGGCGCAGCTCATTCGCCGCGGTCACAACTTCAATAGGGATCGCCGGTCCGCCATCCCAGGCTAATAAATCTTTGAATTTCAGCCATAACGCTTCGGCTTTGGAATGTCCGAGCGATTCAACGATGCTGTATGCACGGGCAACGCCGGCAAGCCTGTATCGTTCCTTATTTGGGACCTTGAATACATCGTTATCGGTGCGTAATGCCCAAGGAATCCCGAGCGCCTCGCAGCAAAGCACATAAGGCTTGAAACCGATCCCATCCACAGAGAGAACCGACAAATTTTCTCTGTCAAGGTCTATGCCGACGGCTGTTGCAAGGGCGCGGAAGAAGACGATTTCCGAAGGCCCTTCCACCAAGAACACTCCGCGGCTGAAGAACACCTCCGCGACGATTGGGTTAAGACGATAACCCAAGGCATCGACTTCCCTTCCGAGCTCGATGCCGGAGCACGTGGGTTTGCCCTCGCTGCCCATCTTTACGAGCGCGTCGGAAGCAAACCGCTCGACAATCTGAGGTGAATGGGTCGTTAGCAGAACCTGCCCGTCAATGCAGCTAGAAAGATACTTAGCCAATGCCCGCTGCTGCTGCGGATGAAGGTGCGCCTCAGGCTCCTCTATGGCGACGATGCTCACCTTCTCAACGGGTTTCTTAATGTTTCTTTGAGAAAGCCAAGTGGAGAAGAACAGTTGGTTGCTCCGGCCCTCGCCGCCAAAAGTCAAAGGAGCATCGTCCGACAGATAAGCAAGCTGAAGGTTGTCAAGCAGCTTGCCCGCGTCCGTGTTTCCAGCCACAAGACGGGCTTCGTGACCCTCGTTCAAAGCTGACATCCTGGCCATCTCATCGTTCACGGATTTAAGAGCATTAGTTATGTAATGGAGCCCGCTAATTCCGTCGTTCAGCGATTCGAGGCTGTTTTGGATCTCTTCGATCGAAACGTCGTCGTCATGAGCATCGTCTTCGTTTCGTGAATTGCGTGCGGCCTGAAGCAGGGCATTCTGGCTGCGCTTTAGGAAGCGGGCGGCGTCGCGGGTGCTGTTAACGTACTCGAGCACCAGATGCTTGATATAGAACCGTGACTGCACGGGCTCGAAGCCGGCTTTTTCATTTCCGACCAGGAACTTATAGTCCCCTTCTCGGTTGCAGGTATAACCAACAACAGTTCTGCCTTCGTCCAAATTGCCTCCGAATACGCTGATCAGGCAATCCTCACGGACGTCGCATAATGTCGCAGTTATCTCCACTCGATCAGGATTAGTTTTACAGTTGAAATCGGACGTAGTTAGCTCGAAATCCCTGGCGGAGAGGCTGGGATCGAAAAGAATCCTCAACGCATACAAGAAGTTTGTCTTCCCCGAATCGTTAGGCCCGAAAATAAGAGTCTTTTCCCCAAGCTCGACAACAGCGTCGTCGAAGTTACGGAAACCCTTAATATGAACTTCTTCGATTTTCATGATTGGACCACCGCCGCATTTATCCCTTTTAGTTCAACGAAATTATTAATTCTCTGCCACCCACGCATCGCCGGAGTCTTTCACCCACAAGCGCCATGCATACGTCGTACTGCTTTATAAGTTCGTTCATTGCAGCATTCAACTGTGATTCGCTATGCGACTCGAGCGTCACTCGGCGTGTTTTATCTCGGTACAAAGTCATGGCGTCGTTCAGGTCGTCTCCAGGCAAACGTGCGCTGAGTAGAAGGATATCCTCTAAAAAAGCCCGTTGAGCTTCAGAATCGTTGTCGTCAATAATCCACTCGATAGAATTTCTTTCGGTCGCGGCGTACTTCAGCATTTGGGTATAGCACTTAGCGTTTGCGCGCATACTGCGCTGAATCGTCTCTTGAAGACGTGTCAGGTTCTCCCTTTCGTATTGCCGCCAATCGTCCTCAAGCGCTAACCTTCTTTTCTTGTCTTCAAGCTCGTTTTGGTGTCTGATAGTCATACGCGTAGCGAGCAGTGTTACGCCGCCGCCAATTAGGGTGCCTACTAGGGAGGGAAGCATGGATGCAACTGAATCAAGAATCGAGACAAGAATAGATTCATCCACCATCTTTGGCCCCCAATCAAATTAATAACCCGTAGTAAACCAGCTTGGTTTGTGATTTTACATCCTGAATAACCAACTATAGCCGTCGATACGAGCTCATTGCCGATTCCAGGTGCACCTACATCCCCTCCCCTCCCCGACTTTGTCTAAAAAGTTCGCTGTTGTTGACCGGTATTACCGTAAAATTAACCCCACATACATATACACGGAGTGCTGGCCTGGCGCCGCCTCCGGGCCTTGGCGCCCACCATATCGAGAGGCACCGCTATGAAACGAGTCTTTTACTACTCGCTCTGCGCAGTTCTTTGTGTTTCCATGCTTAGTGCAGCAATACCTGTTAGGGTTATAGCGGAAGAAGGACGGCAGCAAGAAGCCACTGCGGAGCAGGCCGATTCTAGCGCGGCAGACGCTCCGGGCGACAGCCCGGCAGCCGACATCAATACAAATGTGAGCGGTAACGAGCTCAGCCAAGGCGAATCCGATTTCGCGAATCCAATTTCACATCAGGCGAAACCTCAGGTTTCCCTAGCATCCGACATGTCGCCTGATTCGGAACAAGCCACAAAGGCCGCAATAAGTGGATATCAGCACAGCGATAGCGCTACTAACGGCAGCGTCACTCTCACAGTCGAATGGAACGATCCAGTACTTGGACAGCCAACGACCTTCCATGTGAGCGCAACAGGCGGCAGTGGCAGCTATCTTTTCCGGATGGATGCGCCCTCGTACTCCAATCCCAATGAATACGCCTACGAGCCGGTCGCAGATCCAAGCCGCGGAGAGTGGACAAAGTACACTGACGCGTGCGTAAGCCACGACTTCACGTTCACGACGATGGCTACCGGAACATACAACTTCCGCTTTTACCTCATGGACAAGGCATCGGGCGTTTACTACTTGCGCACCAACACGTATATTCAGGTTGCGGATGATGTGTATCCCAGCGTTGCGAGCATTGTTGATGCGGCAGTTTCCCAGGCCAAGCAAAACACAAATGGCTCCGAATACGAAATAGCCCTCTATCTCCACGACTGGCTTCTCGATCAGCTTGAGTACGACAATTCGCTCAAGTGGTCTTCGGCGGAAAGCGCTCTCACGAGGGGGCTTGGCACTTGTCAGGCCTATGAATCGGCGTACGCTAAGCTTCTTTCCGCCGCAGGTATAGAAAACGCCGAAACCCGCGATACCTATGATGGGCATACGTGGAATGCGGTTAAGCTAGATGGCGAATGGTATCAGGTCGACTGTACCTGGGATGACACGTCAGATAACTTCTACGGTGATCTAGATCAGCGTCATCTGTACTTCTGCCTCACCGACGAGCTCATGGCAATTGCGCATCCGGGGCACGGAAAGATTTATACCTCCGACAATTACGCCACCCGCTCAAATAGTCTTATGAACAACTACTACGTCCGCAAAGGCAAGGCTGACGAGTGGGCCGGCAAGTATGTCGAACGGATCCAGAAACACCTTGACGCTCGCGAGGAGAGCTTTTCCATAGATGCTGATAACCAGTCCTTCCCGCCCAGCATCAGCGGCATCCAGAACGGCATTATCGTCTACACCATGAATCAACGCGAGTGGAAGGCAGGCGACGCCAAGGCCAAGCTCACCGCCACTTCCAACGTCACCACGACATCAAGCAACAGGTGGACCGCAAAGTACGATTTCAAAATCGAATACCAAAGCGAGCCATCAAATCCGAAGCAAATTGTCCCCGACGGCGAGTACGCCATAGCAAACGCCGGG
This sequence comes from Collinsella sp., assembly GCA_046883645.1. Taxonomy (GTDB): domain Bacteria; phylum Actinomycetota; class Coriobacteriia; order Coriobacteriales; family Coriobacteriaceae; genus Collinsella. Next base: position 8,467 of record JBKTBE010000023.1, read on the forward strand.
TCGGCCACGGCGGTGCTCGACATCTCAGGCTGCTCCTCGGAGAACGGCGCAAACGCCCAGCTCTGGAAGCGCAACGGGTCCGGAGCCCAGCGCTTCAGACTCACCTATGACAGCGGGCTCGGCGCCTACGAGATCGTCTGCTGCGGGACCGGACTGGCGCTCGACGTGAAGAGCGCCGACTTCTCCTCGGGAGCTAACGTCCAGCAGTATTCCAGGAACGGCACCGCCGCCCAGAGGTGGCTGATAGAGGCACGCGAGGACGGCACATACACGATAGCTTCGGCGGGCAACCCCGGCCTGGCCCTCGATGCGAAGTGGGGCTCCACCTCGGACGGCACAAACGTGCGCATCTTCACGGCAAACGGAACCTCCGCGCAGGGTTGGAAGCTAGTATCTATAGCAAGCTAAACCGATAATGTCAGATAGGGCAAATCGCCCTTTATACAGAAATTTGAATTTTAAGGAATCCAACTGTTTAGATAACGAGTGATGCGGCACCCACACTAAGCAAAGGCAAGTCGCGTCGGTCATCAGGATATGACTCACCATCTTTGCTGTCGGCCGCCATCTGTCGTGCACCCGGTTGCCTCCCCCTGGGGGTAGACATGCCAGTCAAGGTAGGTCTTGCGGGTTCCGAGGGATCACCCCCGTGAAGCGCAACAGTTAACATTTGATCTAGCGCATAGGTCGTTCATTATCTCCATCCGGTACAGATAAACCGGTTCGTTATCGTTGTCACCGTGTGCCTTAGCCTCGAGCCCGCCGTCCCCGACCAGTGCGTCCTCTCAAGTCGTGGATGAGCGGCATCCTTCGCGCTATCCTGGCACCCACGGTCTTCCTCACGCGCATCGAGCATTACTTCTCGTGGCCGTAGGCGACGGCAACGGAGTTTTGAGCATATTTATCGCCTTGAAGACGTATAGCTTCTGACGGAGTATATTGCGTTAGCGGGCCAACCTGTAGCCCCTGAAAAGGTCAGTGACGTTGATGTATGTCTCGTCTACCCAAATGGTGTCGCGCAGTATGTTTTGGACCTGGTAGATAGCATTCGGGGGCCATGCGGCCCCCGAATCATCATCTGTGGTTTTTAAACTATTAAAACTAAGAATCTATCCAGCCATTGCTTCAATAGCTTTGACGATGTCGCTATCGATTTCTGAATCGAATTTGCGCGCAAACATCATTCTAGAATTCCTGATGCGATCTAAGTCTGCGATTCCCAACACACGGGGTGATTCATCAACGCCCCAATCGATAAGCCGCATTATCGCATCATCGCTTTGATCGCCGGGAGTTCGGAAGTATCTAAATCTACTCCCCGCATTCCAAGCCTCGGTTTGCAGAAAGATTTCATTGCCGCACATAGAATCCCAGAAAACCGAGCGTATCGATGAGGCATTCTTGACAAGGTAACGGGCGAGGTCATCGGTGATTGAAAACCAGTTATCACCTTTCATCAGTTTTAATTCTCTAGGGGGCTTTCTAAAACACTGCAACAGACTTGATAGAAGACCATCCATCTTTCGTAAGAAAACCTGTGATTTGCTTATCCCGAAAGTATTCCAGATAACATGCCCACCGATTCTTCTCCGATAGTCCCTGTCGTGGTTTTCAAAGCGAATGAACTCTTTATTTCCACAAGAGTCAAAGAATGAGTGGATCTTGTCCTGACTTTTAATAGGAAGATCTTGGCCGCTTAAAAGGTGGTAATAGGAATAATGTCCCTTTGCAACTGCGGAGTTGAGAAGGTTGATTTCACAGGCGATTTGCGAATACCCGCCCCAAGTGACTCTGATACGAGGAACTAAAAAGATCCCCGCCTTACTGACAGAAGCCAACAAGCGATGTTCATCCCATCCACCCTTTTTTGCATCCATATGGATAAAGATGTCGTTCCGCTCATCATCGAGGATTCTCATTAGGGTATGAAGAACCTCATCGTCCTTATGAGCCATAACAAGGAAGGCGTGTTTACCCACAGTCGCATCAACGCGAGTCGACATTGGTATATATCTCTCCAATATGCTTACCATTCGCGAGGCTTATATTCGTCTTCCTCGGCAATGATATAAGGTGAAGGCTGCGCATGTTCAATAATTCGCGGTTTACCGAGAACAACAGTCGAGTTATCGGGTACGTCTTGGAATACGACGCAGTTTGCTCCAATCTTGACGTTATTCCCAACGCGAATTCCTCCGAAAATCTTGGCACCGGGGCCAATGAAGACGTTGTCACCTATAACTGGGGCTTTCCCTCTGCTTCGTCCTATAGTTACCTGGTGAAAGATGGTCACATTTCGCCCGATAGTCGCCCCCCCCGCAATGACTATACCGTTGATGCCGTGCGCAGTGATATTGGGGGGCGCCAAAAAATTCTCACACACGCATGAAGTCTCGTCGTTCCAACCAGGCATGATATCCGCGCAACTCCTGCGCATCTCATGGTCAACATACAACGAATAATATATTTTGTGGATGCCCCGGGCGCTTCCGGTAAGCAGGGCGTGTCGCCTTCTCCAAAATTTATCGTCATCGTACCTACCGAAAACCGTATTTTTGAAGCCATGCCAAATCGCCTTTGCGCCCATCAGCATCCTCCGGCATTGTTGAGTGAGCGGAGAACATATAGCGTTCTTGATATGCCTTCGGAGATGCCCATGCGTGCAGACCAACCAAGTTCGTCACGTGCCTTGTTTCCGTCCATCAGCGCAAACGTGGCCTTAGAGTACCCTGCCGCCTCCTGGGCGTCAGGTAATTCGAATACAACTTTAACACCGCTGGCTTTGGCTATAAGTCCAGCAAGATCCCTCAACATTACGTCGGATCCTTTATCTGCAAGGTTGTAGGCTTCCCCGTCGTTACCAAGGAGCAATATATGCAGCAGACCAGACACAGCGTCCGCGACGTGCAGGTAGGAGAACTTCTGCGTCCCCTCGCTCTTGAGGACAACGTCCTCGCCGACAAGCGAGCGGTGTATGAACTGGGAGAGCGCTTTTGAATCATCGGGCAATAGCGTAGGCCCGTAGACGCGCGCAATGCGAGCGACAACGGCCTCGACACCCTTCTGCGAACGGTAGGCTTGACACATAGCCTCGCCCAGTCGTTTCGATTCGTTGTAACAGGCACGAAGAGTGTTGCAGTCGATATTCCCGCAGTACTTCTCATCAAAACGTTCAACGTCACCGCGGTTCTGGCCATAAATCTCGACTGACGAGGCAAAGAGCAGCCTAGCACCGCAATCGACGGAGTAGCTGAGGAGGTTCTGTAGGCCGTCCACGTTGGCTCGGATGGTGCCGATGGGATCGGTAGCGTACTGGCGCGGATGAGTGGAGCTCGCTAGGTGCAGAACATAGTCCGCGGGGGCACCGGGACTGTACCCTGTCGCAGAGACGGAGCCCTCCTCAAACGAGAAATAGTCTCGCCCGAAGTACGGCAGTCTCGAGCGCGCTTTCTCGGCGCTGCGCCCCAAAGCGAGGACACTACAATGCGACCCGTCAATGTCGTTCCTATGCATTAGAACGTCGATGAGGAAGGTTCCGATCATACCGGTCGCACCGGAGATGGCGACCGTCTTATTCGCGAGCTTCTCCCATGGCAGCGGAAGCGAACATACTTTGTCAAGGTCGGCGATATACTCTGGGCAATTGAGCCTATTCATCGCGAGCATCCCTCTCCGCCGCCCATGCGCGGAAGAACTCGAGGTTTTCCGGCGTGGTGAGCTTAATGTTACGGTCCGACCCAGCGGCGAAGTTTAGCTTCACGCCCAACTGGACCATCATTGTGTTCGTGTAGTTGGAGCCGTCGATTCCGACACCCTTTTCAAAAGCCTCGTGATACTTGGAGTCGAGCAGCCCGAAACGGTACGCCTGCGGCGTGGATACGCGACGAAGCGTTTCGCGGGGGATGTACTGCGTAGTGGTGGCGGAATCCTTCTCGTCCACAAGGAAGATCTGCTCGTTGTAAGGCATGCTCGTGACGGCGTTGCCACGCTCCTTGGCAACGCGAACGACGTCGGTGATGACCTCGGGGTCGAGCATGGGGCGCACGCCGTCGTGGACGATGCAGATGTCGTCTTCGGCAAGCACGCCCTCAAAGTTATACACACCGTTGCGGATAGACTCCTGACCAGAGGCGCCGCCTTTGACGACCCACTTTAGCTTGTCGATTTTGTATTGCCTCGCATAGGCGCGCAAGACCTGCTCCCAGCCGTCCAAGCACACGACCTCGATGGCGTCCACAAGCGGATGCTCCTGGAAAGCCTCGAGCGTGTAGACAATGACAGGCTTCTCGCCTACATTGATGAACTGTTTGGGAATCTCCTGCCCCATACGCGAGCCTATGCCGCCTGCTATGATGATTGCCACGTTCATGAATTACTTTCCTTCCCCGGAATTTGCCTTCCATACCTTCATCCCATGAGTGACCCGCTGGTCTTCGGGCGGAAGCCGCATGTAGTCGCCATAGAGCCCATTTAGGTACGCGTCCCAGTGCGGGCACACCTTGAAAGTGCGACCCTCGAACTCCATATCGATCAAGTTGTCGAAGTCCTCGACGGGAAAACCGGGCTTATCAGGCTTGTAGGGCCCCCAAACAACATCCCCTGCTTCATGCGTATCGCCGAACTGCAGGCCACGGGCCCTCTCCCCTAGCTCGGAAAACTGCTTTTCCGCAGGAAATACCGCTCTATGAATCGGAAAAAGGAAACGCTTCGCGACCTTTTTCAACGGATTTGAAGTGGACGTTTTGATATTTACGTATGACCGCGATGCTCTGAAGAATGTCTTTTCCTGAGCCGCCATTAGGGTCGCTTTCTCTGAATTTTCGTCAGGCATGGCATCGGCGGGAAAAATGTCAATCCAGAGAAACTCTTCGATCACCTCTTCGAAGTGCGGTTCCTGCGCCCTCCATGAAGGGTTGGTCAGTTTCATGAAGGGATAGATGTACCCCTTGCGTCCAGGAATATTGGCCGTCAACCCAGCAGGCACCCACTCGGGATGTGCTGCAAGTTCATCGAAATCAGGTCTTGGCATAATGACGTCAATATCGTCATCCCAAGGAATGAATCCCTTGTGCCTCACGGCACCTAGAAGCGTGCCGCCATCAAGTGAATAGCGAAGCCCATGCTCGTTTGTCATTCTGTCAAAATCGACGAGCATAGCAAGCAACAGGTTTTGGATTTCCGTAGTGTGGAGGTACTGCATCATTACTCCTTAGGACTCTTATGGAAGCTTGTCTCTGACCGGGGCACGCGCCAGAGCATGAAAACTCTTGCTAGTAGCAACAAGGCATCGCAACCCCAACGGACAACGCAGATAACATCAAGGGTTATCAACCCGGCAAGGTAAAGTGCCAGAAGAGAGACCGCGTTAACGATCCCGGTGAACAACGTAGAGACGGTCAGCTCCTTTACGTGCCCCATGGCGCCCAGAACCGGCCAGCCAATCAGAATTCCGTAAAACGAGAAGATAAAGATTGGCGAAATCATCCGCATGACATGGGCACCGCCAACGTACTCGGGTCCTCCGAGGACGAGCATGATTGGCTCGGAAAGGGCGCAATACGCAACGGTTCCCAGGACGAGGGCAGGCAGCGCAACAAGCGCCAACTTTCGTGCGAACCCGAAGTCTCTGTTCTTGATCATATGGGGGTAAAGGCTGTTGGCAATAGGCGTGTAGAGCGACTGCACGGCGTTCACGGTCGTGAGCGTAAGCGACCAAAAGGCGATGTCCGTCTTGCTTGTGATCGCCAACCCGATAATCACCGTTGTTAATCCAGAGAAAAGAGAGGAGCTGACGTTCGAAACGCAATAAATAGCGGAGACGCGTAGTTCCTCGACGCTCTCCTTAAAGGTAGGCCTTGCTATGCCGACGCCAAACATGCGCTTCTGGGCGCGATAGCTCCATGCGATGTCGACGATCTCCGACAGTACGTCAGCCACAGCAACAAGGATAAGATCCCCCGGCCCGCGCACGAGAAGGATCGTAAGCGCGACCTGCACCCCCTTGGATGCAAAATACCGAGTCGTCAAAGGCCCCATGCGCTCGTTTCCCTGAAAGATGAAGTCGGGCAGCACTGTGCGACCCGCTGTTGCAAAGAACGCCCAGATGACGTAGACCGTGTTCTCGGCCAAAATGGGAATAAAGCGTGTTATGACCATAACACAGATGAAAAGACCACAGAGCAACATGAGGCGTGCGACCGTAATCGCCCCCACGAGGCGGGAGAGAGCTGCGGTATCCCCCTTGAGATCAACCACCTTCTTGGTTCCAGAGAGCGTAAAGCCGAAATCGGCGATGGTTTGGACCACGCCCATGAAAGAGAGAACATAAGCGTAAACGGCATAGCCCTCAGTCCCGAGGATGCGAGTGAGATAGGGAATAAGCAGCAGCGGAAAGAGATACTTGAGTATCTGAAGGCCATACTGCCAAAGCGTGTTCTTGTAGAATGCACTGTGCTTCACCGGCAGCATCCTCCATTCAAGACGAAGGAGGCGTAAGCCAGTCTATTAAAAAAGAATCGACGGATAGAATACCGCATATTTCGCAATTCCAATGTACTTGAAGGAGGGAATGAAATACCTAAATGCAATAACGCCGCAGAAACAAAACGATAATGACGTAAGACGCGTTATACAGGGCTCCGCCGAATAGTCTTGAAAACACCAAGCGCCTTGCGGGAAGTCGAAGAAACAATGACGCTATTCGACAAAACCATGCTGTGAACTAAATCAGGGAAGCCGTTAACGCGCTTACGATACTCAAGTTTGATCATTTTATCGAATGAAATTTTAGCCTCATCATCCAGATTGGAACGCCACAGGATCTCATCAAGATCGCAATAATGCTGACAAATGCCGCGCCTTGCATTTAGATGCGCGCTTTTCGACCATCTTGCCGCGTACTGAAGCATTTCATCGCACACTCGGCCCCAATCGGCCACCTGCTTTTCCCGGAATACTTTCGTACTGTTAGAGTCATGCTGTCGGTAATAATAGAGGGCCTCTTCAATATGAAAGAGGCTATACGCCTTATCGAAGACGGGAAGCAACTGACAAAGGTCCTCTCCGTGCATAAGGCCAATCCGGTTTGTATACCAATCATATCCAGGAAACAAATCGGTGCGAATAACCTTATTCCAAACGCTGTTGAAATCGCAGCCGCATAACATGCTTCTAACGGCATTAAAATCGTCGCCAATATGCATCCCAGGAGAAATACAGGCCTTCAGCGATGGTCGAACAGGATCTAGTCCCATGGTGAAATCGAAGGAAATGATATCCGCATTTGACGATGCGATGGCAGAGCAGACCTTCTCGAGGCATCCCTCCAGAAGACAATCGTCAGAATCAAGAGCGAGGACATAACGCCCCTTCGCCCTACGAAGACCGTCCCGCCGTGCGGCTAATAGGCCTTCGTTTTCCTTGTGGATTACAAAGGCCTTCTCGTTCCCTTCGCAATAAGCGTCACAAATCTTAGGTGACCCATCAGTTGAGCCATCGTCAACAAGGATAACTTCATACGCTCCTCGCCCTTGGGCATCAATAGACTCCAGGCAGGCTGGTAGGAAGCATTCGGTGTTATAGACAGGCACGATAATGGAAATATCGGGCTTCTCATCAAGCATAAAAGACTCCTAAAAGCGCTGAGGAATACGGGAAAAGATTGCAGCTACCGCCAAATACGAATGTGATGGCGAAATAGAGCACGCAAAAAGTAATTGCAAGCACCCCGGATAGCAAACGTTCGTTACCAAGGTTCTCGGATAAAAATGGATAGAGGAATCCCGAGATAAAAAGAAATGGGAAACTGAGCCTAATCAACTCGGGACTTATGCTTGCAAACTGAGCGAATACAGCTGAGGATACGCCGCAGCAGACGTAAAAATTAAGCATCTCCCGATTAGTAGATCCCATTGAACTTTTATGACCCAAAAACCTCATAATCATACAAAAAGGCAGGTAAATTAACATCGTATTGTTCAATGAACCCATTCCAGCATGTTTTACCTGAAACGAATATGACGACGTAAAAGATGAAACTAGCTGCATCAAATCTGGCCCTATTAAAACCGCACTGACGGCACAGACGGCAACACCGATGCAAAACAACATAGCAAGAGTTTTGGATGAGCGAACACCCCTGCTCTCGCAACAAGCTATGTAAATAACCCAAACAAAAATGCCCACAATTGACATCTTATGGAAACCAACGGCAACCGCCAAAAAAACAAAAGCAGGTAGATTTTTCCCGTGAATCAGTTCATAAACCATCAAGACGAGCATGCTTGTTGCAAGGCACTGCCTGAGTATGTTTAGCGTGTATCCAAAGACAATGAAACAAAGAAAGAATCCGATGACGGGATACCCTTGAGGAAATTGCTTTTTTGCAACCAGAACATAAGGAAGGAGAATTAAAACCTCACAGAAGAAAAGCACTGCGTTGAAATCGCCAGTCAGTCTCCCTAGAAACCAGAACAAAAGCACAAAAAGCGGTTCTTGATCCGAGCAAACACTGAGGGCTCCCATAGGCGAATAAATCTGAGAAGCATTAAAACAGCTTAGAGGATATGCCGAAGTATCTGTTCCAACGGATATATCTCTAGCACCCGCCACCACACAAAGGGGTAGAACCGATATTAACGCGAGGGCGAGTCCAAAACGCTTATCACCGATGCGTGCTGAGAGGTAAAGCAGAGCAATATGGAATACAAACGCAACTAGATAGATCTGCATCACTACACCTGCTCAGCAAGTTGTACATAGCCCTCAGAGATACCGTTAGTCAAGCCGTCGCCGACAATGACGACCTCGTACTCAGAGTAGTCCTGGCATGCGATGCTAGCCAAGCACTCGCCAAGGAAGTCCTCAACGTTGAATACGGGAACGATTGCAGAAAATCTCACCTTATCAACCCTTTTTTCTTGGGGTTTATCCAATTGCTTTGCCCGAAACTGCGGCGTAGAGGGCGTAGAAGGCGTTGTGCGCCTTTGGGGAAATCGCGAAGAGCATGCACCGCAGCCTCCAGGTGCGAGATGCCAAACGGCTCCGCGAGGCTCGCCCCGCAAGCTTGCGAGCACGCCTCAGATACGACCGCCCTTCAGCCCTGTCGCCAAAGGTATCGAGGTCGACGCGCATAGCGACGCGCAGCGTACAGTACGCTCGAAAGCACTCAAACTCGTCCTTAAGACCGCCCCCGGCAATTTGTCGCACGGTCTCAATAGTCTCATCCATGTCTTGCGCTTGCTTAGGCCCCTGCTTCTTAAACGTGGTGATGGAGTCGGGTCTCGTTACATATGCGTAGAAAGGAGCGTCAGAAAAGGTGATCTCCCCGACACGCGAACAGATAGAGGCGATCACGCCCATGTCTTCGAAAAGCTGCCCCTCAGGAAAGGCAAGGTAGGGGATCAGGGACCGGGCGAAGAGCTTGCCGCACGCAGAACCACTCTCCCCGTTGAATAAAAGCAGCTTCCTAAAACGCTCGGCACCGGACTCCACCTTGAACTCAGCAGTCTGCTCCATCTCGTAGTTCTCAAGAAGGGGCGTCTTGGCGAAAGATCCTGCAACAAGAGTCACCTGGTATTTCAGGGCAGCTTCAACCATAAGCTCAACGGTTCGCGGGTCGATGAGGTCGTCTCCGTCGACATACATGAGATAGTTGCCGCGGCATCGTTGCGTGCCATAATTGCGAGCGGAAGAGAGCCCCCCGTTCTCCTTATGGTGAATCTCGACGCGTGGGTCGTCTCCGACGGCGTATTCGATCAAATCGATAGTATCGTCCGTACAGCCATCGTCCACGATAAGGATCTCGATGTTCGGATACGTCTGATTGAGCAGCGACCTCACACAAGGAAGTGCGAACGTTCCCACGTTATACATGGGGACGATAATGCTTACCAGTGGGTTATCGACTTTGGAAGCCATTTTGCTACGCCTTCCGGAGAAGAATTCGATAAATCAGCGACCTCAGCGAATTGGGCATAAGGCAGACCAGCGCGTGCGGCACGTATGAGCAGACATAGTCGCGTTCAGTGAAATAACCCCGCTCTACCTGTGCTCTCTTGAAGGCCTTGGCGTACTTGAGGTACTGAACTCCGCCCCTGCGGGCGTAGAAGTCCTCGCTAACACGCATGGCGACTAAAGGCTCTCCCAAATTGTCCGCGCGGCAGCCGCATGCAAGCATTCTGTTGAAGAGGTCCCAATCCTCGAAATAGAGGAAGTCAGAGCTGTAGTTGCCTGCCTCCATGACCTTTGATTTCCTGAACGTCATGGGCGGGTGGCGAAAGGGGTTGCGCCTCTTGGAGTAGGCGCGGATAGCGTCCATTCCCTTGGGAAGATCAGTGGTGGCGACGGGCTTGTCGGGCGACTCGATGAACTCCACGACGTCGCTGCCCACCATGTCAAGCCCACTCTCAAGAGCTGCGAGCTGTTTCTCCATGCGATCGGGTCGGGCAACGTCGTCGGTATCCATACGAGCAACGACGTCGTTTGAGCAAGCGATCATGCCTTGACGCAGGGCGTAGCCGAGGCCACGGTTTTCGCCATAGGCAACAAAGTTGAACAGACCTGGATGGGCAGAGTCATACTCCCGGAGCACATCCTCCAAACCATCCGTCAACGGGCCGTCCTCAACCATGACAATCTCGGCGGGCGGCACGGTCTGGGCAAGCATACTGTCGAGTGACTCTTTAAGATACTCTGGGCGCTCCTTAGCGTACAGGCTCATAAGGACGGTGTAGGCAGGGTATCGCACTGTTATTTTCCCCTCCTCATCGCCTTGAACGTTTTGACGAACACGCGGGCGTCAAGTCCAAACGACTGGTGGCGGACGTAGAAGAGTTCACGGGCCTGCCGCTGGCCGCTCCCCCAAGTCGAGTCATTACGATCTGTTGCGGCCCACCAGCCGGTGATGCCCGGCTTACATGCGAGCACCTCATCGCGGGCGTCACCGTACTCGTAGGTTTCTTCGAGTGTCACAGGCCTTGGTCCAATAACGGATAAATCCCCTGTAAGTACGTTGATGAACTGCGGCAATTCGTCGAGTGAAGTGTGACGCAGAAAACGACCAACGCGAGTAATGCGTGGGTCGTCGTCAACCTTTTGCTCTCGCTCCCATTGCACCAGCTGCTCAGCAGTCATGTACTTCTCGGGGTGCTCATGAGCGTCAGAGACCATGGTTCGGAGTTTGAAGATATAGATGGGCTTACCGTTCTTACCGACTCGCTTTTGGCGGAAAAACGGCTTGCCGGGGGAATCGATCTCTATAGCGACGCATGCGACGACGACGGGGACGGCCAATACCAAACAGACGCCAGCAGAGAACACAATGTCGAAGGCTCGCTTGAAGGCAAAGTAACCCGGCCCACCTTTCTTGGGTGCAGCAGCATTGGGATCAGCAACCGGTGCCCTATAGCTTCCTGTCGCTGCGAAACCTTGCGCCGGAGCAGGGTTCTCGACAGGAGGAGGAAATTCCGTCGCCATAACTGCCTGAAAGGCTGTTTGCCGATCCATAACTTGAGCAATCAGCGCCGCCTCCGCAGGCGCATCCGTTGCATATTGAGTTTTATCCGACATGCTCTCTTCCAACACTTCGTCCCCGGGTTGGGGATCCTCCCTGTTCTGTGTAGCGGTCGCCAGCAGCTAGGCGATCGCCTTTTTTAGGTTTCGCATCACACGTTGCTCGTTTGAAAGCACCGCAAGGCCAACGCGGGTGGTTATGCGTCGGCCACACAGGTCGAGCTCCAAATAAGCTGTGCTCTTGCGTCTATTAATGGTTTTGATGAGGCCCTCGTGGCCTAGCAGCGGACCTGCCGTTACTACGACCTGGTCGCCGTCCTTTAAGGCCTCGCTCATGGGCACCACGCGGTCTCCCCTATGGGTAAAACTGCCAATGAGCTGGGTCTCTTCTTTTGCCAGCGGCACAAACCGACCGTCCTGGGCAAGCACCCGGGCAAAGTCGTCCATACGCAGCAGATACTGTTGCACGGTGCGTGGATCTGCCGTATCGCAGATAAGATAACCTGGAAAGAGTGGCTTGGTCGTGTTGACCCATTCGCCGTGTACCTTGATCTCGGTTTGATATTGGGGATAAAAGAGCTCCTGCATGGCGCCAGTCGGAACCACACACTCGATGCGCTCGCGCATTACGTCTTCGCGACCGTTAATGACCTGGATCACATACCACACGAGCACCACCCCCCTTGCTGTCTTACGTGTGGCTCACGGGGTTTGGGTATGGCTTCGCCAGGGCGCTTGTGCGCGAAGGCGCTCCATATTCAAACCCTGAGCCCAGTCAGACAAGCACGTGGCTCTGCCCCACCGTGAACGGTATGTATAAATGCAGCGCAGAGGCTGTAGATGCATATCGCAAAAGTACCTACAACCTCAGCTGGCTGCGTGCGAGTCAGTCAAACGGGTACAAAACTGAACCGCACGCAAACAGCTGAATAACTGCTACGTTTAGTCATGACAAACCAATAAGTCAGTTAATGCATGACATCTTTATTGGAGCTCGTGGTGTTTCTGGCACCGCCGTTACGGCCGGATGCTGATCGACCCTGCGCTTTATGGCTTGCTGGAGCCGTGAGCACAGTTGAACTCATGTAACGTTAGGTATCCTAGCACAAGCTGTTAGCGAAACTGATTTGGGCTGCGGCTAACAACATTTCGTTCATTTAGCGTGCTCAAGGGAGTTGTTTTGGGATGTTGTTCACGTTGGCGCAGGTTATTGGGGTGCTGGCGGCGATTAAGGGCGTTCCTGAAGCCAAAATGGAGCAGCGAGCCGCACTGGTAATTGCGCTTGTCAAACAAACTATGTACAGACATGGGAAATAAATTGTGCAACTTTTTGTTGGCGTAGGTGGGGTTTGCAGCGCGTGGTGTTTTGGCATGAAAAAAGGCCTTCGGAATTCCGAAGGCCTTTGCATTCACGATGGTGGAGACGAGGGGGATCGAACCCCTGACCTCTTGACTGCCAGTCAAGCGCTCTCCCAGCTGAGCTACGCCCCCGTGACGAGGTAGTACTATAGGGGAAGATCTTCGGGGATGCAAGGGGGAATTTTGGATTGATTTTCCGCCTTACGGGTTTTCTGGGACAGTGGATAAAACCCTGATGCGATGGCCCTTACTTGTAGAGGTAAGCGATGGCGGTGCCGGTGTGGACTTGGATCTTGGCAGTCGTTCTTACTATGTTGCTGATGCCGGTGTCGGCTAGTAAGCCTAACGAGGCGTGGTCTAGTTCCCACTCCAAGCCGTGTTCGCTTATTTCTGTGTTTGGGGCGATTGCAATGATGGAGAAGGTTTTGCCTTCGGCGCCCTGGATGGTCCAGGACTCGCCTGCGTGGAGGATGCGGGCCGCGGTCTCGTCTTCGCAGATCCAGACGGGGGCGTCGGCGTAGCCTGTAAGCAAGCCGAGCACGGACAGGGCCATGTCGGGGCGGCCTCCGGTGGCGCAGGTTGTTACTAGTTCGGCGGCTGGCCAGCGGCGGCGGATGGCGTCTAGCGCTAGAGCCAGATCGGTGTAGTCCTTGTAGGGGTTGTGGCGCTCTACTTCGAAGCCTTTGGCAGCATCGACTAGGGCGCGGCCCTCATCGCTCACCGTGTCGGCGTCACCGACATAGACATCGCAGCTCAAGCCGGCACCCAGCAGAGCATCCAGGCCGCGGTCCACGGCGACAACGTGGTCGCACTCCCCCGCTAGCCTACGCAGCAAATCCGCGCTCGCCACCACAGGCGATCCGCAAACTACTAATACCTTACAAGCCACAGCCCTCGCCTAGCCCTCAAAAGAAAGCACGCGAGCAAGGTCCAGCTCTTCGTAGCTGTCGATAAAGATATCGCAGTTGGAACGCACCTCGTCGCGCTTCATGCGGCCGTGCGGGTCATAGATGCCCACGCGCTTAAAGCCAGCGACCCCAGAGCTCTTTAGGCCAAAGACGGCGTCCTCAAACACCCAAGCGCGCTCAAACTTGTGCCCATGGCGCTCCTCCAGGCGGCGCAGCGCCAGCTCGTAAACGTCGGGGAACTGCTTGGAACGACCTGCCTCGCCCGTGGTGGTCACAAACTCCATGTAGGCGTCGAGCCCGGCGCCAGCGAGCGCAGACTGCACCAGCTCGGCCGGCGTTGACGTAGCCACGCACATGGCAATGCCTGCCGCCTTCGCCTGCTCCAAAAACGCCAGGAGCCCCTCGCGCGGCGGCACCTTGGAGTAGCCATCGATCAGAATCTCGCCCAGCTCGCGATACAGCTCCTCGCCATTATCGCCAATGCCCCACGTGTCGTGGTAGGCCTGGCATTCGTCCTCGAGCGAAAGATGCTCAAATTGGGCAAAGTCATCCACGGTCACGTCAATCCCGTGGCGGTGCAATAACTCGGGCTGGGCATAGCCCCAAACGGGGGTGCTATTAACCAGCGTGCCGTCGCAATCGAAAATAAAAGCAACCTTGGGAGTGGCGGAATGGGGCATAAACGAACCTTTCAATATCAAATGGTAAACATCCTGCTAAAAACGTTTTACCAAACGTCAGCTAACAATTTTGAAAACCTAATTGGTAAAACTGTCAAGAGTTTTACCATCGCAATTCTGTCAGTGGTATAAACATGGCGCTCACCGATTAAAAGCCGCCGCAAAACCACTTTCGTCCATAAAAGTAACGTACAGGTGTTAAGGTATTTTCTGCCGAAAGTTCCACCGAGCACGCGAGGTGGAACGAATCATAGAACTATCGCCGTCCCTTCGATTCGTGCAGCCCTGGACCTTTCGCATTTAGTCACCAAGGCAACATGCTGCCGCGTCATGATGGGATCAAACGTGAGCGATACAAAGCTAAAGCCAGTAACCAAAAAGCCCGCAACCCGCAAGCCGGCTCCGCACGCACCGGAGCTCTCTAAGGACGATGTCTATCTGTTTGGCATTGGCATGTGGGAGCGCAGCTGGGAAAAGATGGGCGCGCACCCGGACACGCAGAACCGTACGCGCGGCTGGCGTTTTTGCGTTTGGGCGCCCGATGTAAAGAGCGTCCACGTCATTGGCGAATTTAACGACTGGGATGAGGAGACCAACCCGCTGGTGCCCGTGCATACGAGCGCTATCTGGGAAGGCTTTATTCCTGGCGCCGAGCAGGGCCAGCTCTATAAGTACCTGATCGAGACCAACGAGGGCGAAAAGCTCTATAAGGCCGATCCGTACGCCTTTAAGGCCGAGTGCCCTCCGGGTACGGCCAGCGTGCTGTGGACCCTGGACGGCTACAAGTGGAACGATGCCGCGTGGCTCAAGCGCCGTGCCGGTCATAACCACATGTCGCAGCCCCTTAACATCTACGAGGTGCATATTGGCTCATGGAAGCGCCACGGCGACGCGCCGCAGGGCGATCCGGACGAGTACGGCAACTACCCCGGCCCCATGGATCCCTTCCCCGCGCAGCGCGGCGAGTTCTACACCTACGACGACCTGTCGGTGGAGCTCGTGGATTACGTGCGCGACATGGGCTATACGCATATCGAGGTCATGCCGCTTATGGAGCATCCCTTCGATGGCTCCTGGGGCTACCAGACGACCGGCTATTATGCCGCCACGTCGCGCTACGGCAACCCGCAGCAGCTCATGCACTTTATCGATGCGTGCCACGAAGCGGGCATCGGCGTGATCATGGACTGGGTGCCCGGCGGTTTTTGCGCCGACTCCCACGGCCTTGCCACCTTCAATGGCCACATGCTGTTTGAGCACGAGATTCACCCCAACTGGGGCACGCATAAGTTCGACTTCGCCCGCGGCGAGGTCCGCTCCTTCCTGGTCTCCAACGTGCTGTACTGGCTCGAGAACTTCCACGTGGACGGCATTCGCATGGACGGCGTGTCCAGCATGCTGTACCTCAACTTTGGCATCGACGATCCGGGCCAAAAGAAGTTCAACAAGTACGGTACCGAGGAAGATCTGGACGCCAGCGCGTTTATCCGTCAGGTCAACTGCGCCGTGGAGGCGCACTACCCCGACGTGATGATGATGGCCGAGGAGTCCACCGCGTGGCCGCTCGTGACCTATCCGCCGCAGGACGGCGGCCTGGGATTCCACTACAAGTGGGACATGGGCTGGATGAACGACACGCTGCACTACATGCAGACCGATTTTCCGTGGCGTCCCGGCAACCACGGGCTGCTCACGTTCTCCATCATGTATGCCTTTACCGAGAACTTCATTTGCCCCTTAAGCCACGACGAGGTCGTGCACGGCAAGTGCTCGCTCATCGGCCGCATGCCGGGCGACTGGTGGCGCCAGTTTGCCGGTCTGCGCACGCTGGCTTTCTACCAGATGACGCATCCCGGTGCAAAGCTCAACTTTATGGGCAACGAGATCGGCCAGTTTATTGAGTGGCGCTATTACGAGTCCATCCAGTGGTTCCTGACCGAGGAGTACGAGACCCACCGTCATCATCAGGCGTTCATTAAGGCGCTCAACCACCTGTACACCGCCGAGCCCGCCCTGTACGAGCGCGGCTACACCGACGACGGCTTTACCTGGATCGACGCGGACAACTCCAAACAGTCCATCGTGAGCTTTGTGCGCCAGGGCGAGGACGTCGATGACGACCTGGTGATCCTGATTAACTTTGACCCGGCGAGCTACGAGAGCTTCCGTGTGGGCGTGCCGCGCGAGGGCGACTGGGAGGTCATCTTCGATTCCGACCGTCCCGAGTTTGGCGGCAGCGGCTTTGCCGGCGAGGAACCCTACACCTGCTCGAGTGAGCCCTATCCCTGGAACGGGCAGATGGACTCCATCGAGATTAAGGTGCCCGGTCTGGCTGGCGTGGTGCTTAAGCGCCGTGGTCCCAGCAGCTATAAGCCGCCGGTGGTCGAGGCCCCCAAGAAGGCGACGCGTAAGCGCACGTCCTCGGTAAAGCCCAAGCCCGCGGCCGCCAAGAAGGCTCCGGCCAAGGCGAAGGCCGCCAAGCCCGCTTCCAAGTCCGCCGCCAAAACCACGGCCAAAAAGGCAGCCACCAAAAAGGCCGCTCCCAAGGCTAAGGCAGGTGCTGTTAAGGCTCCTGCCAAGAAAGCGTAACAAAGGCGTTACCACTGTAATTACCCGCCCCGCGGGGGCGTAGGATACATGTCATAGCCGTTCCGGGGAACAACTCCCGGGGGAAAGGAACGTATGAATAAGATCTTCGACAACAAACAGGAGTTTACCGAGCTCTATCGCGATGCCGTCATGAGCATCAGCGGCAAGAGTGTCGAGGCCGCGAGCGACCTCGACCGCTTTAACGCCCTGGCCAAGCTCGTGGCCGAGAAGGCACGCACCGTTGCCACCAAGAGCGACGCCCGCGCCACCGCCGAGGGCAAGAAGCGCGTGTACTACTTCTCGATCGAGTTTTTGATCGGCCGCCTGCTCGACAACTACCTGCTCAACTTTGGCGTGCGCGACATGGTCGCCGAGGCGCTCGACGACATGGGCTTTGACCTTTCCGTCATCGAGAACCAGGAGCCCGATCCGGCGCTGGGCAACGGTGGCCTGGGCCGTCTTGCCGCATGCTTCCTGGATTCCATGGCAGCCGAGGGCATTGCCGGCTACGGCAACGGCATGCGCTACCGCTACGGCCTGTTTAAGCAGGAGATCGTTAACGGCAGCCAGGTCGAGGCCACCGACGAGTGGCTCACCCACGGCTATCCCTGGGAGGTCCGCCGTCAAGACAAGGCCGTGACCATCAAATTTGGTGGCCACGTCGAGGGCTTTGAGGAGAACGGCCGCACGTTCTATCGCACGGTGGGCACGCAGGATATTCTGGCCGTCCCCTACGACATCCCCGTCGTGGGCTATGCCGGCGAGACTGTCAACAAGCTGCGCGTCTGGGCCGCCGAGCCGGTCGAGGAGCACTTTGACCTTGAGGCCTTCAACCGCGGCGACTATGCCCTGGCAGACGCCGAGCGCGCCGAGGCCGAGGCCATCAGCGCCATCCTCTACCCCAACGACGCCGGCGAGCACGGCCGTCTGCTGCGCCTGAAGCAGGAGTACCTGTTTGTTTCGGCCGGCATCTACAGCCTGCTCGACACCTTTGAGAAGGAGCACGGCGAAAACTGGGAGCTGCTGCCGCAGTTTGTGGCTATCCATACCAACGACACGCATCCCGCCATGTGCGGCCCCGAGCTCATGCGCATCCTCATCGACGAGAAGAAGCTCGAGTGGGACGACGCCTGGAACATCGTGACGCAGGTCGTGAGCTACACCAACCACACCATCCTGCCCGAGGCCCTGGAGAAGTGGCCCATCGGCACGTTCTCTAAGCTCCTCCCCCGCGTGTACCTGATCATCGACGAGATCAGCCGTCGTTGGCACGAGTCGTTCGACACCACGCAGGAGGGCTGGCAGGAGCGTCTTCGTCAGTCCGCCATTCTGTGGGACGGCGAGATTCGCATGGCCAACCTGTCCGTGATCTGCAGCCACAGCGTCAACGGCGTGGCAAAGATCCACTCCGACATCATCAAGAACATCGTGCTCAAGGACTTCTATGCCCTGACGCCCGAAAAGTTCAACAACAAGACCAACGGCATCTCACACCGCCGCTTCTTTGCCGAGGCAAACCCCACCTACGCCAAGCTCGTGACCGAGGCCATTGGCGACGGCTGGCTGAAGGACGCCTTTGAGCTGGAGAAACTCAAGGAGTTCCAGAACGACACCGAGTTCCTGAAGGCCGTGGGTGCCTCCAAGCGCGCCAACAAGGAGCGCCTGGCCGCCTACGTTAAGGCCGAGACCGGTCTGGTCATCGACCCCAACACCGTCTTCGATGTTCAGGTTAAGCGCTTCCACGCCTACAAGCGCCAGCTCATGAACATCATGAAGGTGATGGACATCTACAACCGACGCATCGCCGATCCCAACTTCCACGTGACGCCGACGACCTTCATCTTTAGCGGCAAGGCGGCATCGAGCTACACCTTTGCCAAGGAGACTATCCGCCTCATTAACTCCGTGGCCGATGTCATCAACAACGACCCGCGCGTCAACGAGGTCATGAAGGTCTGCTTTATCCCCAACTTCCGCGTGAGCAACGCCCAGCTCATCTACCCCGCCGCCGAGATCTCGGAGCAGATCTCCACGGCCGGCAAAGAGGCCTCGGGCACGTCTAACATGAAGCTCATGATGAACGGCGCCATTACGCTGGGCACCCTCGACGGCGCCAACATCGAGATCGCCGACCTGGCCGGCCGCGAGAACGAGGCCATCTTTGGCCTGACCGCTCCCGAGGTCGAGCAGCTTTGGGCATCCAACAGCTACTTTGCGTGGGATACCCTCAACGGCGACCGCGAGCGCCTGGGCCGCGTAATGGACGAGCTCAAGGACAACACCTTTGCGGGTCTTTCAGGCAACTTCGAGAGCATCTACAACGAGCTCATGAACAACAACGACCCCGACCTGGTCATGGCCGATTTCCGCAGCTACGTGGATGCATGGGAAAAGCTCACGAACAGCTACGGCGACCAGGAGACCTGGAACCGCAAGGCGCTGCTCAACACCGCCTCCTCGGGCTGGTTCTCGAGCGACCGCACCATTCGCGAGTACCGCGACGAGATCTGGCACGCGTAAAGGCCGCGAGCTCCCTTTGCCGCACGGCATTATTCGGTGGGCGCGACCAGGAGCCGTGCCCACCGCTAATGGGTTAGAAACATCGATGACAGAAGGAGAAATCGATGAGTAAGAAAGAATGCATCGCGATGCTCCTCGCAGGAGGACAGGGCAGCCGATTGGGGGCACTCACCCAAAAGATCGCTAAGCCGGCGGTTAGCTTTGGTGGCAAGTTCCGCATTATCGACTTTTCGCTGTCCAACTGCTCCAACTCGGGCATCGACACGGTGGGCGTTCTGACGCAGTATCGCCCCTACCTGCTGCATGCCTATGTGGGATCCGGCGAGGCCTGGGATCTGGACAGCCGTGACGGCGGCGTGTCGATCCTGCCGCCGTACGAGACGCAGACCGGCGGCGCCTGGTATGCGGGCACGGCCGACGCCATTACGCAAAACCTGGACTATATCAAGGCCAACGACCCCAAGTACGTCCTGATTCTTTCGGGCGATCACCTGTATCGCATGGATTACCGCAAGATGCTCAAGACGCACATCGAGAACAACGCCGACCTCACGGTGAGCGTTATGCCCGTGCCGTGGGAGGAGGCCAGCCGCTTTGGCATCCTGACCACCGACCCCGAGGACGGCCGCATCACCAAGTTCACCGAGAAACCCGATAAGCCCGATTCGAACCTCGCCTCCATGGGCATCTACATCTTCTCGGCCGACGTGCTGATCAACGCGCTTGAGGAAGACGCTCTGGACCAGCGTTCGAGCCACGACTTTGGCAAGGACATCATCCCCAAGCTGCTCGGCGAGGACAAGCGCCTGTATAGCTATG
The DNA here is from genome assembly GCA_046883645.1 of Collinsella sp. GTDB lineage: Bacteria > Actinomycetota > Coriobacteriia > Coriobacteriales > Coriobacteriaceae > Collinsella. The sequence continues at coordinate 28,853 of JBKTBE010000023.1, forward strand.
AGTTCCACGGCTTCTGGAAGGACGTCGGCACCATCGCCAGCTTCCACGAGACCTCGATGGACCTGCTGGGCAACAACCCCGAGTTCGACCTGTTCGACAAGCACTTCCCCATCATGTCCAACATCACCACGCGTCCGCCGCACTACATTGGTCCGGATGGTCGCTTGGACGACTGCCTGGTCTCCAACGGCTGCAAGATCTACGGCACCGCTCGCCACTCGATCCTTTCGACCGATGTCATCATCGAGGAGCGCGCCGTGGTCGAGGACTCCGTGCTGCTGCCGGGTGCGCACGTTAAGAGCGGTGCGCACATCTGCCGCGCAATTTTGGGCGAGAACTCCACGGTCGAAGAGGGCGTGAAGCTCGGCTCTGTCGATACCACCAAGGATACAGCCGTCGTTGGAAATGACGTCGTTATCGGGAAGGGGGAATGATCCGATGATCAATCGCAAGGCCATCGGTTACATCACCGCTAACTACTCTTCGACCTACGGCAGCGTGCTGCTCAAGGACCGCCCTATCGCGTCCGTCCCGTTTTTGGGCCGCTACCGCCTGATCGACTTTCCGCTGTCCAACATGATGAATGCCGGCATCAAGACCGTCGGCGTCGTCATACCGGGCAACTACCGCTCCCTGATCGAC
>JBKTBE010000120.1:0-2565 GCA_046883645.1 Collinsella sp.
CTCTACGACCTCACCGAAAATCGAATCGTGCCCTTTGCTGCCAAGGCCACGATCATCGCAGCCGGTGGCACAGGCGGCCTGTTCGAGCGCAGCCTTACGTCGGCTGATGTGCTCAGCTCCTCGCAGGCCATCGCACTCGCGCACGGCGCAACACTTACTAATATAGAGTTCATGCAGATGATGCCCGGCTTCATCGAGCCCAGGCGCAACTTGGTCTTCAACGAGAAAACCTGGCGCTACGTACATGTAGACCAGCCGGTAGATATTGCAGACGACAAGCTGGACGACCTGCTCGAGCAGCGCTCTGGATATGGTCCTTTCACGTCACGCTTGGCCTCCCGCGCTATCGATCTCGTCATCGATCAGGCAGGTGTCGAAGGCCTGGCACTCCACTACGACTTCCCCCGCGAAGATGTCCCAGAGTTTGTGCAGACCTTTGCCACCTGGCTGCAAGACGAGCACGGCATCGCCCCGACTGACGAGATGCGCGTTGCGATGTATGCCCACGCCGCTAACGGCGGTATCAAGATCGATAAGACCGCGCACACAGGCGTTGAGGGCCTCTACGCTTGCGGCGAGGCGACAGGCGGCATGCACGGCGCCGACCGCATTGGTGGCTTGTCAAGCGCCAACGGCATCGTGTTCGGTCGCATTGCGGGCGCATCGGCAGCCCTTGCAGCGCAGAATGCACCTGAGGTGGCCCCGAAGGCGGATATCGACCTCCCCCACTACGGCATTGCTACAACAGATGCTGAACGCCTGACACACGGCCTTAAGCACACGATGAGCACCTATTGCATGATCAACCGAACCGAGACGGGCCTATCCGAGGCACTACACGAGCTTGAGGGCTTGAAGACAGAGGCAACGACCTTGAGCACACAGAAAGCCCAGGACAGCGAAGTCGCAGCCCTCGCCCGCCTGCAATCGCAGATTCAACTAGCACAGGAAATGGTCAAAGCCATGCGCAAGCGAACTGAAAGTCTCGGGTCGCACTATCGAGCGGATTAAACCGGACACCTATCTAAAGCAGAACACAACCAATCGATATCCATGGGCCCCGTGAGCTCGAAGCAGCACGGGCCCATTCGTGTCCGCACGGCAGCGTATCCTTATTCTGAATACAGAGTGGGCAAAGCCCGCATAGACAATAGACCAGCGAGGAGGAGATATGGACAGTAGAGATATCGAGAAGTGGCGTGTCGAACTTGATAGCTACGCCAATGTGGAAGACGGCGTTGAATATTGGCTCGCACGCGATTTAATGGAACCCATGGGGTACACTCGATGGGAGAACTTCGCCGAAGTTGTTAAGAGGGCAAAAGTCTCGTGCGAAACAAACAAAACTCCAGTTGATTCCCATTTTCGTGACACCACGAAAATGGTAACTGCCGGTGTCGCCGCTCGCACGGTTAAAGACTACAAACTTACGCGCTACGCATGCTATTTAATCGCCCAAAACGGAGATCCAAACAAGCCGGAGATCGCGCTCGCGCAGGCATACTTTGCCGTCCAGACGCGCCGCCAAGAGCTCATAGAGCAGCGCTTCGCAGAGATTCAGCGCTTGCAGGCGCGCCATTCGCTATCCGATTCAGAGAAACAGCTCTCGGGTATTGCGTTCAAACGCGGCGTTGACTCCAAAGGATTCGCGATCATCAAGTCGAAGGGCGATGAAGCGTTATTCGGCGGCAGAAGCACGGCGGAAATGAAGCAGCAGCTCGGCGTACCCAAGAGCGCGGCATTGGCGGACAGGTTAGCCGATGTCCTCATCAAAGCAAAGGACCTTACGAACTCGATGACGGCCTTCAACGCCGAGGAACACGACCTGTACGGTCTGGACCAGATCAAGCAAGAGCACGTCGAGAACAACACAAGCGTGCGTGGCAGCCTCATCGACCGCGGAATTGTCCCCGAGAACCTACCGCCTGCCGAGGATACAAAAAAGCTCGAGTGTCGTGTGAAGGCAGACGAGAAGAAACTCAAGGAGGGTACTGACGGTTTTACCGATCCCCAGGGTAGGCTCGATCTGTGAAAGCAGCTGTGCACCGACGGGTTCGACCCCATGCGAGGTCAGCAAAAAAGACGGCCAACTTTCGTTGACCGTCTTAACTTGCTTTGGCGGGCCCTCAGGGGGTCAGCCTGCTGCGCAGGCGGCCGCTGCGGCGCTTCGCGCCTTGCGCGCTGCGCTGGCAAATGCTCGCGCATTTCCTCAGCACCGCGCCCTTACGGGTTCGACCCCATGTACTGTTAACAAAAAAGACGGCCAACTTTCGTTGACCGTCTAAACATGCTTTGGTGGGCCGTCAGGGGGTCGAACCCTGGACCTTGGGATTAAGAGTCCCCTGCTCTACCAACTGAGCTAACGACCCAAAGCTAAAGTCCGTCGTGGCGGACTTTAGAGAAGATATCGTGTGGTGGGCCGTCAGGGGGTCGAACCCTGGACCTTGGGATTAAGAGTCCCCTGCTCTACCAACTGAGCTAACGACCCGATATCAACACGAAGCAAGAACTGGGGTGGGTAAAGGGACTCGAACCCTCGACCTACGGGACCACAACCCGTCGCTC
>JBKTBE010000121.1:0-2538 GCA_046883645.1 Collinsella sp.
CGCGGATACCGCTCCGGCGGCCCGCAATCCTCTCCTTCGGCGGGGCTCCCCAAGTCTGTCGACGCGGATGCGGCGGCCGCCGCGCGCACAGCGAGAACGGGGGTGTCCCCGAAGGCCGCCCGGCTCGCCGGGACGGGGGCTATGTCTATTCGGTTGCCTCCCGGCACATCGCGCCGAGGGCCCACAGCCACCTCACGAGCTCGGCGGCGGTGGCGGCGTTCGCCTTCGCCTGGGGCATGCCCCTCGCGATCATCTCCTCGCGGCGCCGGAGCAGGCGCTCGGACCCCTTCCTCCCGTGCATCCTTATCTCGAGCGGGACTCCGGAGCCCTTGGGCATCAGCTTCGGCTGGTGGCCGGCCTGGGCGTAGCGCCAGGACCCCTCGACCGCCAGCCTCCTGACGAGCGCGTTGCCGGCCCCGCTGATCCCGCCGAGGCGCACGGAGTCCGCGCTCGACCTCTGCCTCGGGGCGAGGCCGAAGTGGCCGTCACCTGCCTGCCGGAGCGGAACCTCGAGAAGTCGCCGACCTCGGACGCGAAGGCGGCGGCGAGCGCGAAGCCGCACCCCTTGATCGACTGGAGCGCCTCGACCTCCGCCGAGAGGGGGCCCGCCGCGACGGCGGCCCTGTACTCGGCGAGGAGGTCGTCGCGCGTCTCGGCGGCCGCCTCGACCTCGCTCCTCAGCGCCGCAAGCGCCCGGATGCCGCCGTCGTCGGCGGGCCGGACCTTGTCGAGCCACCTGAGGAAGCCGTACGTCCAGTACCTCCGGGGGTTTCCGGCCGGCGTCGTGCCGCCGTAGGCGTAGCCCCGGCGGGCCAGGAACGCCAGGAGCCGCTGCTTCGACGCCGCGAGCCTGGCGGTCGCGGCGTCGTGGGCGGCGGCGAGGTCCCTGAGCCCCTCGATCTCGGGGGACGGCACCCATACCGGGGTGACGTCGTGCGACAGTATCGCCTTGGCCATCCTGGCCGCGTCGTTGCGGTCGTTCTTGGACGAGAGGTCTGCCGCCGACCTCGGGACCCTGGAGACGGCCGCGACGACGCAGTCGACGCCGAGCCCGGAGAGCTCCCTCTGCGGGGCGAAGCCGAGGTAGCCGCTCTCGTAGGCGGCGAGCGACGGGCCCGGGAAGCCCGACATCCACTCCGCGACCTCGCCCCAGGGGTTGCCGCGGAACCTCCTCGCCACGGCCTCGCCCGTCTCCGCGTCGAGCGCGCAGACGGTGGTGGACCTGAGGTGTACGTCCATTCCGAAGGCGGTAGAATATCTAGGCACGGAAGCCTCCCAACCTCGTTGCGGCGCGGCTGCGCCTCTGGCACTTCAACAACATTGTCGCAGCCCCGACCCGCGGTCACGAGCGGGGGCTCCTGTCGTTTCCGTGCCCTCGGATTGGGTCATAGTGTCTGACTTATGCTCAACCTGCGGCATTATTTTGTTTGGAGCGAGGGGTTCTACGACAGTTCGTTGGCTACTTGGTGTTCGTAGAAGGCTTCTACTACGGCGTTGAAGTCGCGGGCGAAGTCTTCCATGGTTCCGCGCCAGGTGGCTCGGCTGGGTTTTCCCTGGCCGACATAGGCGGTTTGAATGCCGCAGGCGGGGCTGGGGAAGTCGCGCTTGGGGTCGTTGCCCACCATGAGGACCTCATGCGGCTCGAGCCCCATCACCTGAAGCTGCTCTAGATAGTAGGTGGCATCGGGCTTGCAGCGGGTGGTGTTTCCCATGTGCGTGACGAGCTCAAAGGGGGCGTCGGCCAGGTCGCCCCAACCCATGCGGCACTCGATGGCCCCCTGCGGAAAGCTGGGGTTGGTAAAGAGCGCGCAACGCAGTCCTGCGTCCTGTACGGCCTGGAGCGCGGCGTGCGCGCCCGGCATGGCGTGGGCGTTGATGACATCGTCGTTCTTGTACGGCAGGACTTCACGATCGTAGTAGGTAAACGCCTCGTAGATGAGTGGGTCCGAGAGGCAAATGCCGCACCGGCGCTCAACCTCTTCTTGGTAGAACTCAAGATTGGTGCGATTATCCGTGCCGCTGCGGCGGTTGGCGTTGAGGTCGACTAAGATGGTGCCGAGGCGTGCCATCGTGCCACCGCGGCTGCGTCGCCCGATGTCCGCGAGCATCGACGAGACATCCTTAAAATAGCGAAGGATGAATGCGTTGAGGTTAATGCTAAGAAGCGTCTCGTCCATATCGAAAACGACTGCTTTGAGCACGCGGGCACCTTTCTCGATAAATCGTTCCAGAATCGTTGGCTCCGGATACTTTACCTCAAAGGCGTATGGGCAAACTGCTTATCGTCAAGTTGTGGAGACGGCTGTCCATAAGATTACGAAAAAGTCTCCATACGAGTAAAAAAACGCAGTTCACGCTTGAAATCGAACCCATTTCCCCGTAACCTATACGAACGTGATTGCATAAGCGTCACATTAGTATCTGTCGGCTCCCGAGTGTTCCTAAACGTTGTGTGCTTGTCGCACCCTTCTGTAGGTCCTAGCAATCGGGGCCCCGTAGTTCGAAAGGGGTCCACCTTTGAGTGAGATTCAGAACTCG
>JBKTBE010000122.1:0-2483 GCA_046883645.1 Collinsella sp.
ATGTTGACGCTGCGCGCGCGATGGGTGCATCCGATGCTCGTATCGTCGTGCGTCACATCTTCCCGAACTCCGTCGCTTCCATCGTGGTCTACGCGACCATGAACATTGGTGGCGCCATTCTGACCGAGTCCGCTCTGTCCTTCCTCGGCATGGGCGTTATTCCGCCTACGCCTTCGTGGGGCTCCATGATTCAGGACGGTCAGCAGTATCTTCTGACTGCTCCCTGGATGATGATCATGCCCGGTCTGGCAATTCTCTCGACGGTGCTCGCCTTCACCCTGCTGGGTGACGGTCTGCGTGACGCCCTCGACGTCAAGATGAAGGACGCATAAGGATGAAGAAGAACAAGAACTATGTGGACCTGAAGGACCAGCCTGTTCCCGAGGGCCAGCATCTGCTCGAGGTCGATGACCTTAAGATGTATTTCCACACCGAGGATGGCGTTGTTCGCGCTGTCGACGGTGTCTCCTACACGCTCGATCGTGGCGAGACCCTTGGTGTCGTCGGTGAGTCCGGCTCTGGTAAGTCCGTGACTGCCATGACCATCATGGGTCTTATCTCGATGCCTCCGGGAAAGATCGAGGGCGGCGACGTTCGCTATCGCGGTCGTTCTATCCTCGAAATGACTGAGGAAGAGATGCAGCACATTCGCGGTAACGATATCGCGATGATCTTCCAGGATCCTATGACCTCCTTGAACCCGGTCTATAAGATCGGCAAGCAGGTGGGCGAGGGCCTTCGTCTGCACCGTGGCTACTCCAAGCAGGAGGCGCTCAAGCGTGCCACCGAGCTTTTGGACCTCGTGGGTATCCCCGAGCCCGAGAAGCGCGTCAATGAGTATCCGCACCAGTTCTCGGGCGGTATGCGTCAGCGTGTCATGATCGCTATGGCTCTTGCCTGCGATCCCGATATCCTGATTGCCGACGAGCCCACGACGGCTCTGGACGTTACCATTCAGGCTCAGATTATCGAGCTCATGCAGGAGATGCAGGAGAAGAACGGCAACGCCATTATCATGATTACCCATGACCTGGGCGTCGTCGCCGACATGGCCGACAAGATCATGGTTATGTACGCCGGCCGTCCCGTCGAGTTCGGTACTGCTGAGGAAATCTTCTACGAGAGCCGCCACCCCTACACCTGGGGCCTTATCCGCTCCATCCCGGAGCAGGCCATCGAAGAGAAGAAGCCGCTTACGCCGATTCACGGCAACCCGCCTTCGCTCATGAACCTGCCCGAGGGCTGCGTGTTCTCGCCTCGTTGTCCCTATGCGACCGATAAGTGCCGCAAGCAGCGCCCCGAGCGCGTTGTCACCGAGTCTGGTCATTACTCTGCGTGCCACTACTCCGGTGACCCCGAGTTTCTCAAGAACGCTCCTGAGACGTCCCGTACTCGCAAGGATTCCAAGAAGGGAGGCGAGGCGTAATGGCAGATACCAACGAGCGTACTCCGTTGCTGAAGGTCGAACACCTCTCTAAGGAGTTCCCCGCTGAGTCCGGCATGTTCGCCAAGCGTTTTTCCAAGCGTGTCGTCTCTGCTGTAAATGACATCTCTTTTGAGATTTATCCTGGCGAGACCTTTGGTCTGGTTGGTGAGTCTGGTTGCGGTAAGTCCACGACGGGTCGCACCATCATGCGCTTGACCAAGCCGACCGCCGGTAAGGTGTTCTTCCAGGGCAAAGATGTTGCCGAGATGAGCAAGCATGAGATCAAGGACATGCGTCGCGAGATGCAGTTTATCTTCCAGGATCCTTATGCTTCGCTCAACCCTCGTATGACCATCGGTGAGATCGTCTCCGAGCCCATGACCATTCATGGCGTGGGCACCAAGGAGGAGCGCATTGAGCGCGTCCGCGAGCTTCTCGACGTTGTCGGACTGAACCCCGAGCACATCAACCGCTATCCTCATGAGTTCTCCGGCGGTCAGCGTCAGCGTGTCGGTATTGCCCGCGCTTTTGCGCTGAAGCCCAAGCTGATTATCTGCGACGAGCCTGTCTCCGCACTTGACGTTTCCATTCAGGCCCAGGTTTTGAACCTGCTGAAGGAGCTTCAGGATAAGTTCGGTACTGCTTATCTCTTCATTGCTCACGACCTCTCCGTCGTGCAGCACATTTCTGATCGCGTTGCCGTTATGTATCTGGGCAAGATGGTCGAGGTTTCGGACTGGAAGACGCTCTATAGTGAGCCTCACCATCCGTACACGCAGTCGCTGCTGTCTGCCGTGCCGGTGCCCGATCCGGATATCCAGAAGACCCGTAAGCGCATCATCCTTGCCGGCGATCCGCCGTCACCGCTGGATCCGCCGACCGGTTGCCGTTTCCACACCCGCTGCCCGATCGCGCAGGGCATCTGCTCTGAGAAACTTCCCGAGTTTAAGGAAGTTGCACCGGGTCACTGCTGCGCCTGCCACTTTGCGGAGCCGTTCCCGATCAAGGAATCGCACATCGACCTGTAGTCGGTTGTTTGTCCGGGCCCGCCCTGGTG
>JBKTBE010000123.1:0-2470 GCA_046883645.1 Collinsella sp.
CGAAGGTATCGACCAGGCGACCGCCAAGAAGATCAACAAGGACATCAAGGATCAAAAGCTCAAGGTCAAGGTGACCATCGAGGCCGACAAGCTGCGTGTTTCCTCTGCTTCGAAGGACGCGTTGCAGACCGTGATTCAGTTCCTGCGCGACCAGGACTACGGCCAGCCGCTGCAGTTCACCAACTACCGCTAATATCAATCGAAAGGACCGCTCTCCAACATGGATACACCGTTGGGCTCCGTGCTCTACATCACCCTCGGGTGCGCTAAGAACGAGGTTGACACCGACCGCATGCGTTCTCTTTTGACCGCCGCGGGCTACGAGGAGGCATTCGACCCGCAGGATGCCGATATCGCCATCGTCAATACTTGCTCGTTCCTCGCCTCCGCAACGTCCGAGAGCATCGAGACCACGCTCGAGCTCGCCAACGAGGTTCAGGACGGCGTTCGTTCTTGCCCCATCGTCATGTGCGGCTGCGTGCCGTCGCGCTATGGCGATGACCTGCCTGACGAGCTGCCCGAGGTCGCTGCCTTTGTGAAGGCCGACGAGGAAGACGGCATCGTGGCGGTCATCGATGGCGTGCTGGGTGTCGAGCGTGAGATTGCAGCCTATATCCCGCAGGTCAAACGTACCGTCGAGGGTGCTGTCGCCTACGTCAAGATTTCCGATGGCTGCAACCGCTTCTGCAGCTTCTGCATGATTCCCTACATCCGCGGCCGCTATCATTCGCGCAATGCCGAGAGCATCATCTCCGAGGTGCGCGACCTGGTTGCCGGCGGTGTGCGCGAGATCGTGCTGATCGGCCAGGACACGGGCATCTGGGGTACCGACTTCGCCGACGAGGACGTCGCCGATGGCTCGCCGCGCAATCTGGCGCAGCTGCTGCGTGCCGTCGCCGAGGCCGTGCGCCCGCACAACGTCTGGGTCCGCGTGCTCTATCTGCAGCCCGAGGGCATGACTGACGAACTCATCGAGACGATTCGCGATACGCCCGAGGTGCTGCCCTATATCGATATCCCCGTGCAGCACTGCGACGCGCGCATTCTGAAGGCCATGCGTCGCTCCGGTTCGCGCCAGGAGCTCGAGGACCTGTTCCGCGACCTGCGCGAGCGCATCCCCGGTATCGTGATCCGCTCCACGGCCATGGTCGGCTTCCCGACCGAGACCGACGATGAGTTCCGCGATCTTATCGACTTTATGGACGCTGTGGGCTTTGACTACACGAGCGTCTTTGCCTACTCACAGGAGGAGGGTAGCCTGGCCGCTAAGATGGAAGGCCAGGTCGACGAAGAGGTTAAGCTCGAGCGCGCCCAGGAGGCCATGGATCTGGCCGAGTCGCTCGGCTTTGCCGCGACTGCCGCGCACGTGGGCGAGCGCGCCCAGGTGATCGTCGACGGTATCGAGGAGACCGAGGACGGTGCCGAGCTCATCGGACATGCCTGGTTCCAGGCGCCCGATTCCGACGGTGCGGTGCATCTGGATGCCAGCGAGGCATCTGTGGGCGATATTCTGACAGTCGAGTTTACCGATAGCTTCTGCTACGAGCTTATCGGTCATGTTGTGGAGTAGGAGAGCGTCGTGGCTAACGAGAGCAATAAGGAACTGACGAGTGTTTGGACGCCCGCCAATATTGTGACGTGCGTGCGCATCGTCTTTATTCCGGTGTTCATGATCGTGTCGGCCCTGTCTCACACGAGTGTTGCCGGTACGGACTGGAGCCATTTCGACGGCCCGCTCGCCGCCGCTGCCTTTATTCTGTACGTCATCCTGTCGTGCACCGATAAGGTCGACGGCTACCTGGCTCGTTCGCGCAACGAGATCACCGACTTCGGCAAGTTCCTGGATCCCATCGCCGATAAGTTGCTCGTGTTCTCGGCCCTGCTGCTGTTTTTGGACTTTGGTGCCGTTAGCGTGTGGTCGGTGTTCATCATCCTGTTCCGCGAGCTGCTGGTGAGCGCCCTGCGCATGGTCGCGAGTGCCGCCGGTGTGGTTGTCGCGGCCGATAAGCTTGGCAAGTACAAGACGGCGACCACGATGGTCTCCATCTGCGGCTACCTGTGCGTCTTTGCGATGACCGGCCTCCAGTTGGGGCCTGCGGAGCTGTTTCTCGGTCTCTATGGCGTCTCACGCTTCCTGTACGCCGTGGCCGTTATCCTGACCGTTATCTCGGGCGCTCAGTACTTCTGGAACTGCCGCAAGATCGTCTTTTCGGTCTAGGTCCTGGTGGGCATGACGAAATCATTTGAGCAGATTGCCGCGCACAATGAAGAGCTCGCACGCGATATTGTCGAGCGTGCAAGCGTTCGTGGTGTGACGGTTTCGACGGCTGAATCTCTGACAGCCGGCATGATCGCCTCGACGATCGCCGATATCCCCGGTGCCTCGGCGGTGCTGCGCGGCGGTGCGGTGACGTACTGCGACGAGATTAAGCATCGCGTGCTCGGCGTTAAGCAAGAGACGCTCGACCAC
>JBKTBE010000124.1:0-2445 GCA_046883645.1 Collinsella sp.
GCATAGTCGAAAGAGCCGCAGCATCGAGCCAGTCATCCGAGTCGACGACCTTGTAGTAGGTGCCCTGTGCCTCGCGCAGACCCGAAAGGACGGCAATACCGTGGCCGCCGTTCTCCTGGTGCACCGCGCGAATGATACCGGGATAACGTGCCTCCCACTCGTCGGCCTTATCGGCCGTCTCGTCCTTGGAGCCGTCGTCCACTACAATAATCTCGATATCGGTGGCGTAATTGCTCCCCTCCAAGATGGAGGTGATGCAATGGTCCATGTCCTTGGCGGCGTTATACGAGGGAATACCGAATGTTATGACTTTATGCATGGCAGGCGATAATCTCATCCGAAAGATCGAGGGCGGAATTGGTCACAGCGTCCATATCGTAGTAACGATACTCGGCCAGACGACCCACCGGGTGGAAGTTCGTCAGGTTCTGGACGCGCTCAAGATAGCGCTCATAGAGCTCACGGTTCTCGGGCTCAAGAATGGCGTAGTACGGCGTCTCGCCCGAGTCGGGCGTATAGGCCTTGGAGTACTCCTTCATGATGGTGGTCTTGCCGGGCAGGACCTGCCCAGTCATGTTCTTGAACTCGGTGATGCGCGTGTAGTCCTCGCTCGTGGTGTAGTTGACGGTGCCCACGGGCTGGAACTGGTCCATATCGAGCGTCTCGAACTTCATGTCGAGCGTACGGTACGGCAGAGCGCCCAGGTCGAGGTTGAACAGCTCGTCGAGCGGACCGGTATAGACAATCTCGCCACCATAGACTTTGCCGTCGATCTTGACGGTAGTCTCGTCGATCTCAAAGAGATCGCGGGCGTCCACGTCGCAGAACACGTCGATCAGGTCGTGGTCGAGCATGTGCTCAAAGAGCGCCGTGTAGCCCTCCTGCGGCATGCCCTGGAAGGGAGCTTGCGGGAAGTAGCGGTCATCATCGCCCACAAAGACGGGAACGCGGCCGGTGATCGAGGGGTCGATCTGATCGGGCGTCTGGCCCCACTGCTTCATGGTGTAATGCAAAAAGACGTTCTCGTAGACGTAATCGGCGACCTCGGCCAAGTCGGGGTCATTCTTCTTACGCAGCTCCATAATGGGCACCTTGACATCCTTGCCAAAGGTCTCCACGAGCTTCTGATACAGCTCCTCGCCGCGCTCGTCACCAAAGGCGAGCTTGAGACTCGCATGGTTGAAGGGCACGGGCATAAGGGTACCGTTGATGTTGGCGAGCACCTTGTGCTGATAATCCGTCCACTTGGTAAAGCGCGACAGGAAATTGTGCACGCGCTCGTTAAAGGTGTGATAGATATGCGGACCGTACTCGTGGATCAGGATTCCGGCCTCGTCAGTGCAGTCATAGGCATTGCCCGCAATGTGGCTACGGCGCTCCAAAACGGCAACACGATAGCCGATGGTCTCGGCAAGACGGCGGGCGCAAACGGCACCGGCATATCCAGCGCCGACGACAATCATGTCGTACGCGCCGGCGTTAAAGCCTTCAGGCAGGCCTGAGGTAATCTGCATCGATACTCCTTGTCAAAAGCCACGGGCTCGTTAGCTGGGCTTTTCTCGAACATTCTTCGAGACACATTTATCAGAGCGATTATAGCGCTAATGCGTCCTATAATGAGCTTGCCACACAAGGAAAGCTCAAGCACCGCGGCGTACATAATTGAAAGGTAAACCCGCTAGCAGCGGGTTTATTCGTGAACAGCCGGGCGCCTGGAGCTTAGCGAAACGCTTGTAAGGAGTAACATGAGCGATTTCCTAAACCGTATGAAGTCTGCCGCCAAGGCCGACCTTAAGACGATCGTCCTGCCCGAGGGCGAGGATCCGCGCACTATCGTCGCGGCCACCAAAATCATCGAGGAGGGCCTGGCAAAGATCGTCATCCTGGGCAACCCCGACGAGATCAACGTTCCCGGCGCCACCGTCATCGACCCGCGCAATGCCGAGAAGCACGAGGAGTACGCGCAGAAGTTTGCCGAGCTCCGCGCCAAGAAGGGCGTTACCATCGAGCAGGCTCGCGCCCAGGTGATGGACGCCACCTACTTTGGCACCATGATGGTCAAGATGGGCGACGCCGACGGCCTGGTCTCCGGCGCCTGCCACTCCACCGCCGACACCCTGCGCCCCGCGCTTCAGATCCTCAAGACCGCCCCGGGCACCAAGCTGGTCTCGGCCTTCTTCGTGATGTGCACCGATACCCCGCAGTTCGGCACCGACGGCACGCTGATCTTCGCCGACTGCGGCCTCAACATCAACCCGTCCTCCGACGAGCTCTCCGAGATCGCCATCGCCTCCGCTCACTCTTGGTCCACCTTCATGGGCAACGTTGAGCCGCACGTGGCCATGCTCTCCTACTCCACCATGGGCTCCGCCGGCGGCGAGGTCGCCAAGAAGGTCCAGGAGGCCGTGAAGTTCTGCAAGGAGAAGGCTCCCGAGCTCGCCATCG
>JBKTBE010000125.1:0-2409 GCA_046883645.1 Collinsella sp.
CGTCGATCTCCTGCAGCATATGGCGCTCGTTCTCCACCAGGTCGGAGCCGCCCAGACGCGGACGCTCCTCCAGCAGGTTGGAGATACGGCGAATCTTGCCCTCGACGGCCTTACGACGGGCCTCGGTGGGATGTGCGGTAAAGACAGGGTGGAACTCAAGCTTGCCGAGCAGCTCATTGGCGCCCTCGACACCCATCTCGTTTACCAACTGGTGATAGGCGACGGTGAGTTCGTTGGCGGGATCGACCTCGGTATCGGTCGATGCGCCGGCCTCGCGCTCGCGCAGCTGCGCCACACGGTAGTTCTCCTCCGACAGGTTTGCCAAGTGGAAGAAGCTCGTAAAGGCGCGAACGATGACCTGCTGCTTATCGAGCGGCAGGCTGTCAATCAGATCGACGACTTCGCGAAACGCCACGGCGGTGGGCTCGTCGGCAGTGGGCACGCCCTGCTCGTCAACGGACTCGTCGGCAGCGCGGCTACCGGGGTTGCCAGCATTGGCCACAATCTCGGCTGTCAAAATCTTGTCGAACAGGTCCGCGATCTCGGGATCATACTCGCTAAGCACACGACGTTCCAGGCGCAGGAACAGCGCCAGATTATCGCGCAGCTCCTCGGGGATCTCGATCTCGGCGAGACGCTCCCTGGACTCGGCATTCGAGCCGATTCGGTTAACGAGGCGGTTGACCACGGCAGCGACGCGCGCCGCGGCTTCGGGTACAGACTGGTTGCTTAGGTTCTCAGCCACGTTTCCTCCCATTCCTCCTTCTATGCACGTAACATGCGGTATTCATTATAGGCGCTTGAGAAATACTTTCGACACTGATTGCGCTTTACCACACAAAAGTATTTTCTGCATTGCAAGGGTTTTTGCCCCAAATGGTCGTATTTCTCGGTGGACGGCATATGCAAACGAGGGCATTCCGCATAAAAGCGAAACACCCCCGTAACAATCGCTCGCAACGAGCTGAGCGTTTTAGTGAATCCACAGCTCAAAAATCATGCGCTACAGGCGCTCGCGAACCGCCTCGACCACGTTGGCCAGATCGACGAGAACCTCGTCATGGCTCTCCATGTCGCGCACTTTGACCTTGCCGGCGGCAAGCTCGTCGCCACCCAGGACCAAAATGAGCTTGGCGCCCACCTTGTCGGCCTGCTTAAACTGGGCCTTGAGCGAACGGCCCTGATAGTCGGCCTCGGTCACAATCCCTGCGGCGCGAAGCTGCTGCGTAATGGTAAAGACGTTCTGACGCAGCTCCTTGCCGGCGTTAGCAACGTAGACGCACGGGACCTCCTCGGCACCCAGATCGCTGCCAAAGGCCTGCAGGGCCAGCAGGGCGCGCTCAAAACCGACAGCGAAGCCGACGCCCGCCGTAGGCTTGCCACCCTCGAGCTCGACCAAGCCGTCATAACGACCGCCGCCACCGATGGAGCCGACACCGGCGCCGGGAGCCTCGACCTCAAAGACAGTACGGGTGTAGTAGTCCAGGCCACGCACCAAGGTGGGATCCTCGACATATTCGATACCCGCCGCATCCAAATAGCGCTTGACCTGCTCGTAGTGCTCGCGACACTCGTCGCACAGGTTGTCGCCCATCAGCGGGGCCTCGGCCATGATCTCGCGGCAGTGGTCGTTCTTGCAGTCGAAGGCGCGCAGCGGGTTGAGCTCGGCGCGTTCGCGGCACTCGTCGCACATCTCGTCGGCGTGATCGAGAATGAACTGCTTGACCTGCTCGCGATAGGCCGGACGGCATTGGGCATCGCCCATTGAGTTAATGAGTAGACGAAGCTTGGAAAGATCGAAGCCCAGGCGCTTGTAAAACTCCATGAGCATAATGATGCACTCGGCGTCTGCCGCCGGATCGGGAGCGCCGAGCCACTCGATGCCTACCTGGTGGAACTGACGCAGGCGACCCTTCTGGGGACGCTCGCCGCGGAACATAGCCTCGGCGTAGTAAGCCTTAAACGGCGTGGAGCCCTGGGGCACCAGGTTGTTCTCCACAACGGCGCGCACCACACCGGCCGTGCCCTCGGGGCGAAGCGCCAGGCGCTGCTTGGGCTTGAGCTTGGTATCGGTACCCTCGGTAAAGACGCGCTCAAGGTTGGCGCCGCTAAACACGCGGAACATCTCCTTGCGAACGACGTCGGTCGACTGGCCGATACCGTGGACAAACACGTCCACTTGCTCGATCGCGGGCGTCTCGATGGGCTTAAAGCCAAACGGCTCGAATACGCCGGCCGCAATCTGCTGCATCTTTTGCCAAGCGCGCATCTCGGCGCCGATAAGGTCGCGGGTTCCCTCCGCCTTCTGTGCCTGCATGGGCAAACACCTTTCTTTTGTATCGCGTCATAGGTAGTGGTCATTATACGGCACAAAAACAAAACGCGGCAGCGCGTCTGACCGAACGAGGG
>JBKTBE010000126.1:0-2372 GCA_046883645.1 Collinsella sp.
GAAGATCGCAGCGTCTGTCCACTCGTTTGGACGTAAGGGTCACCTTCGGGTGGCCCTTCTTTTTATCTGATTTGCATGCAAGGAGGGCCTGGTATGGCCAACATGACGAGCTCGGTTTCGGCATCGCAGGTTGCCGGTGAGTTGGCGAGCGCTACGTTTGAGGAGATTCCCGCCCTCGTGGAGCATTATCGCGAGGATCCGCGCCAGCAGGTGATCAAGGCTTGCGAACGCGCCCTCAAACGCCATGCCAAAGAGCTTGCCGAGCGCGAGCGCGTCAATGACATGTATGAGCTTATGCATGAGCTTGGCGGCGATGGGGTGGTCGTTGGTGTCGACGAGGTGGGCCGTGGCTCGGTAGCGGGTCCCTTAACCGTGTGTGCCGTGTGCCTTCCCATGGAGCCGCGCGTCTGGGGCATCAACGATTCCAAAAAGCTCACGCCGGCGCGCCGCGAGTTGCTCTCGGTGAAGATTGCCGAGGTGGCGACGGCGATCGGTTTTTGCCATATCGTGCCTGCGGATATCGACGATATGGGCATGGCCCGCGCCATTCGCGCTGCCGTTGCGGGCGCCGTGGCCGATACGGGGCTCGAGCCCGATTGCGTGCTTATGGACGGTAACCCCTTGGGCGCCGTTCCCAACGAGCGCGACGTGGTGAAGGGCGATGCCAAGATCGCCTGTATCGCCGCGGCATCCATCATGGCAAAGGTCACGCGTGACGAGATGATGGTCGAGTACGACGCCGAGTACCCCGAGTACCATCTGGCCGAATCGAAGGGCTATGCGAGCCCCGAGCATATCGAGGCCATTCGCAAACATGGACTTTGTCCTCTGCACCGCGTGAGCTTTTGCGGAAACTTTCTGCAGACTGAGCGCCTTTTCTAGGTCAATTGTGGAGACAGGGACCTCTGGCGTTTTATAAACCTGCTGGTAGCGGGCCGTATGCAACACCATTGCTGCGTACGGCCCGTTTTTTGTCTGCATTTGGTCAGCTTTTGGTTAGCTTCCGGTACTTACCCGCATGAAAGGTGCCCTCATCATCGGGGCACTGCAGTGTGCGGGAAAGGAGACCCCATGAGTGCCGCAAGCAAAAAGAGCAAGACACAGCAGCTCAAGGAGCGTTGGGAAAACGGTGAGCTCGACTGCGGGGCGATGACGCCCGAGTTTATCAAGGGGCTCAGCCCCCGCGAGCTGGGTATGCTGGGCGAACTGATCACCATCGACTACTTTAACGAGCGCGGCTACACCTTGCTGGAACAGGGTTATCGTTGCACCGAGGGCGAGGCCGATCTGGTGCTGCTTGATGAGCTCGACGATGTCGTGGTGATGGCCGAGGTCAAGACCAGACGCGTCGCCCTGGATTGCACCACGCGGGTCTTTCCCGAGGAGGCCGTGGACGCCCAAAAGCAACGCCGCTACCGCCGCATCGCAAGTTGCTATCTCATGGAGCATTATCCGCTCAAGGCGATTCGCTTCGATGCCGTGGGTGTCACCATTCGCGGCGGGCATATCGCCGAGATCGAGCATCAGTACAACGCGTTCGATTGGCAGGTGTCGTGATGGCGTTCGAGACGTTTGCCGTTCACGCGGCCTGCATCCGCGGCGTCGAGGCGATTCACGTCACGGTCGAGGTCTCGCTTGCCGGTGGCGTTCCGGGCATCCAGATGCTCGGCATTCCGAGTATGGAGGTGATGGAGTCACGCGGTCGTATTCGCTGCGCGATGCGCTCCGCCGGGTTCGAGATCCCGCGCTCGGGCATTACCGTTAACCTGGCACCCGGCGATATCCGCAAGACCGGTAGCGGCTTTGATCTTCCCATCGCCATCGCGGTATTGGCGGCCGATGGTCAGATTCCCCGCGACAACCTCGATCGTTGTCTTATCGCCGGTGAGCTTGGCTTGGACGGTACGGTGCTTCCTGTCAAGGGCGAGGTGGCGTTTCAGCTGCTGGCTCGCGACATGGGGCTGTCTTTTATCGCTGGAAGATCAGACCAGCATGTGCCACTCGCGGGCGTGGATTGCGGATTCATAGATCATTTGTCTCAGCTTGCTCATGGTATGGGCGATGCCGCGCGGCATTATCTGGATTCCGAGGGTGTGGAGGCTACTTTTGAGCCCGAACTCGACTATGCCGACGTGCTGGGGCAGGAGGTTGCCAAACGCGGCGTGGCACTGGCGGCAGCGGGTGAGCTAGGTTTGCTTATGATCGGGTCCCCGGGATCGGGCAAGACGATGCTTGCGCGCCGTATGACCGGCATCCTGCCTGAGCTTTCCGTTGAGGATCAGCAGGAGGCACTGTGCATCCATTCGGTCTTGGGCGAGAACATCGATGGACTGCTTGCGGGGCATCGGCCGTTTCGAAGCCCCCATCACAGC
>JBKTBE010000024.1:0-27241 GCA_046883645.1 Collinsella sp.
AGGGCATAGGCCTTGTGGCCATGCCCGACGATTGAACGTCAGATTGCCGCTTAGGGGCGTTTGCAGCGTCGACCGGTTACGCGGTTTGGTAAAACCGCGTAACTAACAAACCTGGGTTTTACCGATCATGATGTTGAGGATCTCGATGTCGGTGTCCTTCATGCCCACGCGGCCCACGTAGCCCATGCTGGCAATCGTCTGCTCGACGGTATCCTGAATGAGACCCTCGCCGGCGCGGAAGCCGCGGCCCTGCATGGCCATATCGTGGCCCAGAATCGCAGCATCAACGGCAGCGGAAATCTTAGCCGCGCAACTCGCCTTGGCGCCATCGCACACGATGCCGCCCACGTTACCGAGCGTATTCGAGACCGTCGCGCCAATCTGCTCGCGCGTGCCACCGCACAGCCAGGTAATCGCAGCGCCGGCGCCGCACGCGGCGCAAATAGCACCGCAAAACGCCGAGAGCGCACCAATATAGCTCTTGATATGCACGGCGATAAGATCGGACAGCATCACGGCGCGCACCAGGCGCTCGTGGTCGCAACGCAGGTACTCGGCATACTCCATGACGGGCAATGCGCAGGTAATGCCCTGATTGCCCGAGCCGCACACAATGGCGACCGGCAGCGCGCAACCGTTCATGCGGGCGTCGGACCCGGCGGCTGAACGGGCACGGGCACGGCAGGCGACGTCATCGGCACGAGCACCCAGCAGCGTACGACCCACCTCGGCGCCCCAAGCGTGCGCAAGGCCCTCGGCACTGATTGCGCCATTCAGCTCAATCTGACGCTCAACGGCAGCGCGGGCGTCCTCAATGTCACCGTCCTCGATAAAGTCGATGATGGACTCAACGCTCATAGGGGTATCGGCGTTATCTGCCGCCCGCTCGGCCACGACGCGCTCGGCGCAGGCGGCACACTCCCCCGCCGACTTGCCGCACACCGGAATACCGTCGAGGGTATGGCACGTGACATTGGTGTGGTGGTCGGTAATCTCGACGACCGCGGTATGGCCCCCGGCCGTCGCAGTCACCTTGATGTAGAGGTTGGGCACACCTTCGACAAGCGACACATCGCAGTAGCCGGCGTCGGCGAGGAGCTCGGTCACGCGAGCACGATCTTCGTCGTCAACGCTCTCGAGCACCTCGAGAGCGCTCTTAGCGTCGCCGCCCACGGCACCCAGCACGGCCGCGGCTTCAATACCGTGCATACCGCCCGAGTTGGGCACGGTCACGCTCTTAACGTTCTTGATGATGTTGCCCGAGCAGGCAACGTCCATATGATCGGGTTCGCAACCGAGCGTCTGGCTCGCCAACGCCGCTGCATAGGCAACGGCAATGGGCTCGGTGCAGCCGAGTGCGCAGACAAGCTCGCGGTTCAAAACATCGCAAAACGCGGCATCGCGAAGGGAATCGGCAGGCATAGGTATCTCCTACTTATATAACGGGCTGGGCTCTCATTAATAGTTAGCTCTTTTATTTGATAACAATGCATCAAAAACCGCAACCCAGGTTCCGGTAGACGGCATTCAGGCGCAAACTGGCGGCATTCATTCACGAGAAGCCAGTCTTGTTGCCTGCTAAAGCGTTTGACCAAAAAACGCTCGAGCGTTTACGCAAAAGTCGCGCTATCATGCAGTCGAACGCGGTAAACACCTTTAGCATTTGCGCCGCACAGACCAGAGAGGAACCATCCATGAAGATCGGTATCGGTAACGACCACGCCGCCGTCGAGCTCAAGAACATCATCTCCGAGCACCTGAAGGAGCGCGGCTGCGAGGTCGTGAACTTTGGCACCGACACCTCCGAGAGCTTTGACTACCCCATCGCCGGCTACAAGGTGGGTAAGGCCGTTGCCAACGGTGACGTCGACCTGGGCATCCTCATCTGTGGCACCGGTGTCGGGATTAGCCTGGCTGCCAACAAGGTCGAGGGCGTACGCGCCGTCGTGTGCTCCGAGCCCTTCAGCGCCAAGCTCTCCCGCATGCACAACAATACCAACGTGCTCGCCTTTGGCGCCCGCGTCGTGGGCTCCGAGCTCGCCAAGATGATTGTCGACGAGTGGCTCGACGCCGAGTTTGAGGGCGGTCGTCACGAGCGTCGCGTTAACCTCCTCAACGAGATCGACCACACGCGCGGCCTCAAGGTCGTCGACGAGGCCTAAACATCTCAGTGCCACAAGCTAACAGCAGGGGCCCGCTCGGAACTCATGACCGAACGGGCCCCTTCATAGATTTTGGAATAAAAGGGCGCCGCGGATGGAGTTCCGCGGCGCCCAAGCCACACGCTAACAGCTTTAAGGAGTCAAAGCTGGTTTAGCCAAAGAAGCGCTTGATCTCGATCTCGGCGTTCTCCAGGCAGTCGGAGCCGTGGATCACGTTGGCGTTGACATCGACAGCGAAGTCGCCGCGGATGGTACCAGGAGCAGCGTCAAGCGGATTAGTAGCGCCCATGAGGGTGCGCATCTTAGCAACAGCGGAGAGACCGGAAACGACCATCTTGACGACCGGACCGCTCGTCATAAAGTCACAGAGACCGCCAAAGAAGGGCTTGTCGGCCAGATGGGCGTAGTGCTCCTCGACGGTAGCGCGCTCGAGCGTAGTCATCTCCATGCGCTCGATGACAAGGCCGCTGCGCTCGATGCGAGCAACAATCTCGCCGATCTTGCGGTCGCGCACGGCGTCGGGCTTAATCATGATGAAGGTCTTCTCGATAGCCATAAGGTAGCCTTTCAAGTAGGTTCGCGCGTGCCCAAGTCCCATTCCGGCACCCGCCTGGACTGCATCGTAACAGAGTTTTAGCTGCAGATAAACAAAAAGCTGTTTATTGAAACGTTACAATTTATTGAAGCGTTCCATATGTGTCACTTCTGTTTCGAAGCTCGATTAGAGTACCATCCGACTGCCCATCAACCGCATCGAGCAGAGCAGACGGTCGGTTGCCGCCCGCGAACGTACCCCCTTCACAACCTGCCCAAAGGTCCTACAGAACTTCTCGACAAGCCCCTCCCCCATAGCAACAAAATACGGACGCTCACATCAGCAGACGTCCGTAAAGCAAAAAATGATTCCTCAATAAATGGCAAAAACAGCTTCGGCCAAACCCTTACTTTATCCCGTGGCCCATCTCGACGACCTTGGTCAGCGATCCAAACACGCCCTCGTCGGCCACGAGCTGTGCCTCGGCACGCTGCAGCTGCACGGCAACGGCGGCAGGGGCGGTACCGCCCTCGGTCGTGCGTGCAGCGACAATCGACGGGATGTCGAGCGCCTCGGTAATGTCGTGCTCAAAGAGCGAGCTTGCCTCCTGGAACACCTCAAACGGCAGGTCCTCAAGATTGCAGCCGCGCTTCTCACACATCAGGACCAGATGGCCCACCACGGCGTGTGCCTCGCGGAACGGCAGGCCACGCTTGGCCAGGTAATCGGCAACATCGGTAGCGGCAAGGTGCCCCACGCCGCACTCGCGCGCCATGGCATCCTCGTTGACAGTCCAGGTCGAAATCATACCGGCCATAACGGACAGGCACTGCATGAGCGTATGGGCAGTATCGAGCGCGCCCTCCTTGTCCTCCTGCAAGTCCTTGTTATAAGCGAGCGGCAAGCCCTTCATGGTCACGAGCAGCTGCACCAGGTTGCCATAGACTCGGCCGCTCTTGCCGCGGATAAGCTCGGCAAAGTCGGGGTTCTTCTTCTGCGGCATGATGGACGAACCGGTGGAGTACGAGTCGGAAAGCGTGATAAAGCCAAATTCGGAGCTCGACCACAGCACGATCTCCTCGGAAAGACGCGACAGGTGCATCGCCATGACGGAGCCGGCGTAATGCAGGTCGAGGAGGAAATCACGGTCGGAAACCGCATCGAGCGAGTTGGGAATCACGCCCGCAAAGCCAAGTTCGGCAGCCGTCATCTGACGATCGAGCGGATAGCTCGTGCCGGCAAGCGCGGCAGCGCCCAGCGGACAGTTGTCGGCGGCATCAAAGGCGGCCTTCAGGCGTGTAAAGTCGCGCGCGAACATCCAAGAATACGCCAGCAGATGATGCGACAGCAGCACGGGCTGAGCATGCTGCATGTGCGTGTAGCCCGGCAGAATCACCTTGTCGTACTTCTTGGCCGCATCAACCAGCACATGACGCAGCCCAAGATTGGCCTCCATGAGCTCTTTGGCCAGCGCCTTGACGCCCAGGCGCGTATCGGTCGCCACCTGGTCGTTGCGCGAACGCCCGGTATGCAAGCGCTTACCGGCCTCGCCGATGCGGCGCGTCAGCTCGCTCTCGATGGACATATGAATGTCTTCGTCGTTGATGTCGAAGGTGAAGTTGCCGGCATCGATATCCTGTTCGATTCCGGTCAGGCCCTTGGCAATCGCCTGCTCGTCCTCGGCACTGATGATGCCCTGGGCCGCCAGCATTTTGGCATGCGCCTTAGAGCCGGCGATATCCTGCTTATAGAGATGTTTGTCGACCGGCAGCGACGCGCCAAACTCCTGCGTGACCTCGGCCACGCCCGCCTCAAAACGACCGCCCCAAAGAGCCATGGAACCGTCCCCTTTCTCCAAATACCAAAACAAGCGCCCAAAGCAATGCGCCATATCGCTAAAGCGATTTTTCAACCGCTAGTTTTACACATTCCCCACCGTGTGCGGAGCCATGTAGCTAATTTGCAAAGAAGTGACGCGCCATGCACTTGGCGCCCAACGTCTCCCTCCGGATGTTGCCCTGCGAGCCATCGATCCAGGCCTTCAGGCTCATAGGGACGTCCTCGACCCTTGCAGCATCGAACTCGGGCGCGAGGGCAAGTAAAGCATGCGCGATAGCATTGAACATAATGGATACTCCTCATATATATATATAGGCGCAGAGCCGCCAAATTGATAGAAGGAGCCCCGCCGGACAACCCCGGCGGGGCTCGGACTCAGCCGCAGACGCGGCATCATATATGCGGGCGGAACGTAGGGGCCACCGATGTTAAGAAGTGTCAGCAAGCATAACGAAAGGTAGGGACCCCGTGCGCCCGTTATGTATCACGCGGATGGGCCGCGCGGATACCAAGGGAAGGGGGCGCTAGACCTGGGCGGCAGCAGAGCTGGGGCCCTGGACCTTTGCCCACGTCTTGAGCGACAGCGTATCGATCTCGATAAAGCCGGCGCTGGCCTTCTCGTCAAACGTGGTGTCGCGGTCGTAGGTAGCCAGACCGTAGTCGTAGAGGCTGAAGGGGCTCTTGCGGCCGACGACATGGCAGTTGCCCTTAAAGAACTTCAGACGGACAGTGCCGGTCACGAACTTCTGGGTATCGGCCATAAAGGCATCGAGCGCGTTTTTGAGCGGGCTGTACCACTGGCCGTTGTACACGGCGGTGGCCCAATCCTGCTCGAGCTTGATCTTGGTCTTGAGCAGGTCGCCCTCGACGCAGATGTCCTCGAGCGCCTTGTGGGCGGTGATGAGCGTCAGGGCGCCGGGAACCTCGTAGCACTCGCGGCTCTTAAGACCCACCAGGCGATCCTCGACCAGATCGAGACGGCCAAAGCCATTGTCGCCGGAGATCTTGTTGAGGGCGATGACGATCTCGGAGAGCTTCATCTTCTTGCCGTCTACGGCGACGGGCTTGCCGGCCTCAAACTCAATCTCAGTGTAAGTCGGGGTGTCAGGCGTGTCCTCGGGGTTCTTGGTCATAACCCAAGCGTCATCGAGCGGCTCATTCCAAGGGTCCTCCAGGTGACCGCACTCGATGGCGCGACCCCACAGGTTGTCGTCGATGGAATAGGGGTTATCGTTGGCACCCTCGGGAACCGGCACGTTGTGGGCGTGGGCATAGGCGACCTCGTCGGGACGGCACTTCAGGTCCCACTCGCGAACCGGGGCGATAACCTTAAGCTCGGGGTCGAGGGCCTTGACGGCAGCCTCAAAACGGACCTGGTCGTTACCCTTGCCGGTGCAGCCGTGGGCGACGTAGGTCGCGCCAAACTCGTGAGCGACCTCGACAAGCTTCTTGGCGAGCAGCGGGCGGGAAAGAGCGGAGAGCAGCGGGTACTTGTTCTCGTACATGGAGTTTGCGGCGATGGCCTTAGTCAGGAACTCATCGGAGAACTCGTCGCGCAGGTCGAGCACCTGGCAATCGAGAACGCCCAGGTCGAGCGCCTTCTGCTTCTTGGCATCCAGTCCGGTCTCTTCCTGGCCCACATTGCCGCAGACACAAACGACATCGAGATTCTTCTCGTCCTGGAGCCACTTGACACATACGGATGTATCAAGACCACCGGAATATGCGAGAACGACTTTTTCCTTGCTCATGGCTGTTTCCTTTCGCCCTTGGTAGCTAGTTAGAACATCGGTCAGTTGCAAGTCACCTTGAGGTCAAAAACCGTGCAATATCAGGTTATTCAGCAGAATGCATCACAGGCATGCCCTAGAAACATGCGGCTATGTCGTGCTTAAACCCAACGACCTCAAAATGACTCTGTTGAGGCATTGCGCCCCATGCGGACAGAGACGATTGTTATCGTCGTCGGGAAATTGCGCGCTGGCGTCGGATGGCATTGTCTGCAGTGGTGATGATCTTTACGAACTGCATCTGCCTCTCCTCTCACGTATCGCCGGGCGCAATTCAAATATCGCAAACGGTACCTTTTCCTCGGTAAACGGCTCTTTTGCCGTCTCCGTTTTCGATGTTCGCTATATTACGATAAAGTGCACGCTGCACAA
Source organism: Collinsella sp. (assembly GCA_046883645.1). Lineage (GTDB taxonomy): Bacteria > Actinomycetota > Coriobacteriia > Coriobacteriales > Coriobacteriaceae > Collinsella. The sequence continues at coordinate 6,699 of JBKTBE010000024.1, forward strand.
GCGACAAATTCAAATTTCTGAAAAGTTTTTTCATTAGTTTGTGAATTGCAGTGCAAATACGCACCATTCCTGCGAAAATACGCTCGACTACTAGTTGATGGTTATAACGTCTGAAACAATCTCGAAACGAAAGGCGCTTTTTTATGCAAACTTACGAATCGGACGCCAACATCGGCAACATTAAGATTCTCGCCGTCGATATGGACAAGACGCTGCTGACCGACGATCGCGTGCTGCCCCAGGGTCTCGACGAGCGTCTGGACAAGCTCGCCGACGCAGGCATCGTATTCTGCCCCGCCAGCGGACGTCCCGCCCCCAAGCTCGAAGAGATGTTCGAGGGCATTAAGAACCGCCTCGCTTTTTGTCCCGATAACGGAGCGTGCGTGATCTATCGCGGCAGCTATATCTATAAGAGCAATATTGACGTGGAGCTGTATCAGCAGGTCTTGAGCCGTGCCTCGGAGGATCCTCGCGCTGTCCCCGTCCTGTGCTGCTTCGACGAGTTCTACGTGCTTGCCCGCGACCATCAATACCACGACGAGATCAGCGTCTACTACAACACAATCAACTACGTCGACAGCTTTGAGGGCATTGATTTCGAGTCCAACAAGATTTCGGTCTTCTTCCCCGGCTACGACGCCGAGCCTGCTTTCCGCGAGACCTATAGCCCCGAGTTCTCGGACAAGCTCTACGTCACCAACGCCGGGCGCGAGTGGATCGACTTTATGAACCTGGGCGTCGACAAGGGCGCCGGCGTCGCGCACCTGTGCGAGCACCTGGGCATCGATATTGCCGATGCTGCCGCCGTGGGCGACACCTACAACGACATCCCCATGCTCGAGCGCGTCGGTCACAGCTTTATCGTGGACAACGCCGAGGAGCATATGAACGCGCATGCTAAGTGGCGCATTCCGAGCAACAACGACGGGGGCGTACTGACGCTCATCGACGCCATCTTGGCGGCTCGCTAGCCATCCCATCGGGTCTGGCCGGGCGGCAGGGGTTAACTTTTCGCTCGGTCAGGTCCTGCGCAAGACGAAAGCCACATTAAGTGGCTTTCTTTGCGTGCGGAATCTACGAAAAGTTAACCCCTGCCGCCCGGCCAGACCCTAGGTTCACCTGCTTGCCGCCGAGATGGCCTCTTGCGTGTCTAGATACTTGGCTGAATTTAATTGAATGAAGGGTGCCTCTTGTTGTTGAGGGGCACCCTTCTGTTTTGGTTACTTTGGGACAAATTAATCAGTAGTGTTTGTCCCAAATCTTAAGTATATGGGGGCTTGTGTCTTGGGCGAGCTTGCCTTACGGAGTGCTCTCCTATTTCGCGTCGGCCCAGGTTATGCCGGTGCTGGCTTCGGCGATTAGGGGGACGCGGAGGTCTACTACGTGCTCCATGACGTCGCGGACCATGGTGGTTAGGCGCTCGACTTCGTCGATGGGGCACTCAAAGTCCAGTTCGTCGTGCACTTGCAGGATCATGTGGGCGGCAAAGCCTTCCTCTTCCAGGCGGCGGCTTACGCGGGCCATCGCGATCTTGATGATGTCGGCGGCGGTTCCCTGCATGGGATGGTTCATGGCCGTGCGCTCGCCAAAGCCGCGGAGTTGCGGGTTTTTGGCCTTGAGCTCCGGAATATGACGACGGCGGCCGTACATGGTCTCGGCGTAGCCCGTCTGCTTGGCGCGTGCCACCACGTTGTCGAGGAACGTGCGCACGCCCGGGTAGGCCTCGTAGTAGCGGTCGATCATGTCGCGTGCCTCGGCCATCGAGATATGCAGCGACTGCGACAGGCCGTAGGCCTGCTGGCCATACACGATGCCAAAGTTCACGGCCTTGGCGCGACTGCGCAAGTCGGGCGTTACCTCGGACACCGGCACACCAAACACGCGCGCCGCCGTCTCGGCATGGAAGTCCTCGCCCTCGTTAAAGGCGCGCACCAGGTGCTCGTCACCCGAGAGATGTGCCAGCAGACGCAGCTCGATCTGCGAGTAGTCCACCGCCAAAAAGACGCTTCCCTCGCCTGCCGAAAACGCCGTCTTGACGGTACGACCCAGCTCCGAGCGCGTCGGGATGTTCTGCAGGTTCGGGTCGCTCGAGGACAGACGCCCCGTTGCCGTGATGGTCTGGTTGTACGTAGTGTGTACGCGACCGTCACCACGGCGTAGCGGGCCCAGCGTGTCCAGATAGGTGGACTTGATCTTAGACTTCTCACGCCAGTCCAAGATCAGACGCACGATTTCGTGGTCACGCGCAAGGTCGCTCAGCACCTTGGCGTTGGTCGAATAATAGCCGCGCTTAGTCTTCTTGAGGCCCTTGGTCGGAAGCCCCATCACATCAAAGAGCACGTGCGACAGCTGCATGGGACTGCCAATATTAAAGGTCTCGTCACCCGCCAGGTCGCGAATACTGCGCTCAACCTCGGTAATCTGGGTCGCCAGACCCTCGGACAGACTGTGCAGACGGTCGGGGTCCACGAGCATGCCCGCGCGCTCCATCTTGGCAAGTACCGGAACGAGCGGCATCTCGATGCCATCGAACACGTTGGCGGCATTCTCACGGGCCATGCACTCGCGCAACGGTGCCACGAGCGCCAGCGTCAGAGCCGCAGTACGGGCGGCGGGCGCCGGAGCGTCCTCACCGGCACCCTCTGCGCCGCGCGCCGCAGGCAGCGCCATCTGCAGATACGTATCGGCAAGATATGCCTCATCGAACTCGGAGCGATCGGAATCCAGCAGATAGGCAGCGACCACGGTATCGAAGATACGCGTGGAATCGGTAGCGAGCGGATCCATGAGCTCGGGCTCAGAAGAATCGACGGGCGAAAGCTCGTGCAACAGCGCCTTCATATCCGGGCTCGCCACGCGACCCTCCATAAACAGACGCGCGAGCACGCCGGCAATCACGCCGTGAACGAAGTTGAAGCCCTCAACCTCAGCCGCCGCACAGCTGTCGCCCTCCTCGAGCGCGAACAGGCCCTTGGACGTCGCCAACCACAGCGTGCGCGTCAGTCCAAAGAGCGCGCCCTCTTCCTTGTCGTCGTCCACCACGGCGGCGACCCACTCGCCGGCATCAATCGCGCGGGAGACCTCAGCCGCAACGGCACCAAGCGCGTCGGCATCGCCGGCGGCTGCGCGAACCATAGCAGGTATCTCAACCACACTGGAGGCAGCAGCAGCCCCGCCCTCGCCGCCGATCAGCGCCAAGAAACGGTTCTGCATGGCGGTGATACCAAGCGTGCCCAGCGCCGCGGAAACCTCATCGGCAGAAAACGCCGGGAAGGACGTCGCCTCAAAGTCGAGCTCGACGGGCGCATCGGTGCGAATTGTCGCAACCTTGCGGCTCAGTAGTGCGTCATCGATGTGTGCACGCAGGTTCTCGCCCATCTTGCCCTTGACCTCGTCGGCATGCGCGATGACTTCGTCCAGGCTACCGTACTTCGCAATGAGCGCACTCGCCTTTTTGGGACCGATGCCCGGTACACCGGGAATGTTGTCGGACGTATCGCCCTTTAGACCGTAAAAATCGGGCACGAGCGCCGGCGTAATGCCGTGATACAGGTCGTCCACGCTCTCGGGCGTCATGATCGCCACGTCGGACAGGCCCTTGCGGGTCGAGACCACGTTGACGTGCTCGGTCACGAGTTGATACATGTCGCGGTCGCCGGTCACCAGTAGCATGTCGCAGCCGGCCTCTTCACCCAGGCGCGCCATGGTTCCCAGGATATCGTCGCCTTCCCAGCCCTCGGACTGCAAAATCGGCACGTTGAGCGCGGCGAGCAGCTCCTTGATCATCGGAAACTGTGCATGCAGATCGGGATCCATGAGCGGGCGCTGAGCCTTGTACTGCGGCAGCATCTCCATGCGCACGCGCGGCTTGCCTTTATCAAACGCCACGACCACACCGTCGGGGTTAAAGGCGTCGATCATCTTGAGGAACATGTTCAGAAAACCAAAGATCGCGTTGGTGGGGCGACCGTCCGGCGCGTTCATGGTCGGCGGCACGGCGTGGAAGGCGCGATGCATGAGCGAGTTGCCGTCGATAACGGCAAAGGTGCGGCGCTTGTCAGACATATTGAATACCTCGCTTTGGGCTGGGCACGGTTTGCTCACTCCAGTTTACACGCTCCCCGCCCCGCGGCCACCGCACATCAAGCTCCCCCGCCACCGCGGGCCCGCGCGTGATACGATGGCTCACGGTACATCAACCAGCACGATCGATCCGAAAGGAGCCTGCGTCATGGAGCGTCCCTGCGCATGGAAAAAGTACACGCCACAGCAAATCGAGGAGCTCGAGGAGCTTTGCCGCGGCTATAAGCAGTTTTTGAGCGAGAATAAGACCGAGCGCCTGTGCGTCAAGACCGGCATCAAGATGGCCGAGGAGGCGGGATACGTCGACCTGGAGACCGTGATTGCCGAGGGCCGCGAGCTCAAGGCAGGCGACAAGGTGTACGCCGCCAACCACGGCAAGGACCTTATGGTCGTCAACCTGGGCACCGCCCCGCTCGAGCAGGGCTTTAACATCCTTGGCGCCCACGTGGACTCGCCGCGCCTGGACCTTAAGCAGAATCCCGCCTTCGAGGCCGGCGACATGGCCTACCTCGACACACACTACTACGGTGGCGTCAAGAGCTACCACTGGGTAGCCTCCCCGCTCGCGTTTGTGGGTGTCATCTGCAAAAAGGACGGCACCACCGTCGACATCAACATCGGCGACAAGGCGGACGACCCGGTCTTTACCATCTCCGACCTGCTGATCCACCTCTCGAGCGAGCAGATGTCCAAGCCCGCCAAGGACGCCGTCGACGCCGAGATCCTCGACGTGATCGTGGGCGGCCGTCCCGTCAAGTTTGACGAGGACGACAAGGACGCTCCCAAGGAGCCCGTCAAGCAGATGTTCCTGGACATCCTCAAGGAGCAGTACGGCGTCGAGGAGGAGGACTTCCTCTCCGCCGAGATCGAGGTCGTGCCCGCCGGTCCCGCCCGCGACATGGGCCTCGACCGCTCCATGATTTTGGGCTATGGCCACGACGATCGTGTCTGCGCCTATCCGTCCATGCTCGCCCAGATCGACGTCGCCAACGTGGAGCGCACGAGCATCACGCTCATCGTCGATAAGGAGGAGATCGGCTCCGTGGGTGCCACCGGTATGACGAGCCGCTTCTTCGAGAACACCGTCGCCGAGATCATGACGCTCGCCGGCGAGGATAGCCCGCTGGCCCTGCGCCGCGCGCTCGCCCGCAGCCGCATGCTCTCCTCCGACGTGTCCGCCGGTTTCGACCCGGGCTATGCCGGCAAGTTCGAGACGAAGAACGCCGCCTTTATGGGTCGTGGCCTGTGCTTTAACAAGTACACGGGCAGCCGCGGCAAGGGCGGTTCCAACGACGCCGATGCCGAGTACGTGGCCCTCGTCCGCGACATCATGGACGAGGCCGGCGTGGACTTCCAGACCTGTGAGCTCGGTCGCGTCAACGCGGGCGGTGGCGGCACCATTGCCTACATCATGGCCAAGTATGGCATGAACGTCATCGACTCCGGCGTTGCCGTCCTGTCCATGCACGCCCTGTGGGAGGTCGCCAACAAGGCCGACATCTACGAGGCATATCGCGGTTACAAGGCCTTCATCGAGCGAGCCTAACCAAACCCTTGTAACTTGCGGTGAAATACGGATTCATCAGGCCTTCCAACGGGGAAAGCGGTCTGTATTTCACCGCAACTTTTTTAGCGGGAGGAGGATTCCGTGCTACAGGTCGTCATTTCGCCCGCCAAACAGATGCGGACAGCTCAAGATGCCTTTGACGTTTTGGGCATACCGCCTTTTGCACATCAGACGGCCCGGCTCCATCAGGCACTGCTGGGCATCGAACGCGAGGATGGCGCAGCAGGTCTTCAGGCCCTTTGGAACGTGAGCGACAGGCTGCTTACAACGTGCCTGGATACGCTTCACGAATTTATGCCCGCCCTGAGCGATGCCGACCTCGCCGATCCCGATATCGCGCGCCGAATCTCCCCCGCCGTCATGTCCTACCACGGCATCCAATACCAAAGCATGGCGCCCGAGGTCATGGATGCTGCACAGCTCGACTGGCTGCAAAACCATCTCTGGATCCTCTCCGGATTGTACGGATGTGTGCGGCCTTTCCATGGCGTTGAGCCCTATCGGCTCGAAATGGGAGCCAAGCTCGCCGTCAACAACGCCCGTGACCTCTATGCGTTTTGGGGCGACAAACTTGCATGCGCCATTGCGCCGACCGGCTCCAACACCACGGTCGTCAACCTTGCCAGCGCGGAGTACGCCAAGGCCGTTCTACCCCATCTCGCAGGCGACGCCACAACCGTCACTTGTCTCTTTGGCGAAGGTGTCCGCAACGGCAAGCCCATCCAGCGCTCGACCGCCAGCAAAAAGGCGCGCGGCTCCATGGTGCGCTGGATGGCAGAAAACAAGCTCGAGGACGCCGCCGGTCTTACCGAGTTCAACATCGGCTATCGCCACGCCCCCGAGATCTCATACCCAGGCACCCTCGTGTTCATCAACGAACAGATGCTCTAGACCCGCCACCCAAAACTGACCCGCTCAGCCTTCTCTATATAACTTGCGGTGGAATAGTTCCTATTTGAGCCTTTTATCGCAAATCAGGAACTATTCCACCGCAACTTTTATGAATTGGCTGGCTAGGCTCGACACCTATTCTGCTAGACCGTCGGCCTTTGCAATCCCGTTTGTCGAACCGTCCTGATAGATAATCTTGACGTGCTCAACCTCGGAAACCGCAACACCCGTCGGAGGCTCCAGACGCCATTCCGTCAGGGCGATATCCATGGTCGTGGGCACATCTCCTTGATCTTTGAGCTTCACCGTCAGCGTTTTGAGCGCCGCGTCAAACGTCACGCGTTCGATTTCTTCGCCCGGAATGGACCCACCACTCAGCTGCAACTGCACAAACTCATCGCGCGGGTACCAATAATCGCCCGGAATGGCGAGCGTATTGGCATTACCGCCAGTACTCCTCACCGTCATAATCGGTAGGCTATCATCAGCCTCGAACTCCCATGCAGCGCCGCCGCGACCACCAAACGTCCAGATACAACAGGCAATCACCATCACGACAAGGATCGCAAAACCAATCGCGACAAGGCCATGGTGCGCACGGCCCTCCTCGGCCGATACGTCCCATTGCATCTCTCGATATAGATGCTTGTCTTCCATGTTCGCCTCCCCACGGGCATGCTCATCGCGTCAATCGTACCCATTCGAGCTATACTTGAGCCCACCACATAAACGGGGAGCTTGCAGGACAAGACGGCAGGCTGAGACTGGGCGCGCCCGCCCTGACCCGCAAACCTGATATGGGTAATGCCAACGAAGGGAGCCGTGCCAATGAGCACACAGACCGAGCCCAAGCTCGTCACGCAAATCGACTTCGCCCGCGCTGGGCAGATCACACCTCAGATGAAAGAGGTCGCCGAGCGCGAGCATCGCGACCCCGAGTACATCCGCGAGCGCGTGGCAGACGGCCGCATCGCCATTCCCGCCAACATCGTGCATATCAAAAAGGGCATGCGCGCCTTTGGTGTCGGCGAGGGCCTGTCCACCAAGGTCAACGTGAACTTGGGCATCTCGGGCGACAAGGCCGATGCCGCCGAGGAATGGAAGAAGGTCAAGATTGCCGAGGACTTTGGCGCCGACGCCATCATGGACCTCTCCAACTCGGGCAAGACGCGCCAGTTCCGCCAGCAGCTCATCGACGAGACGCCGCTTATGGTGGGCACCGTCCCCATGTACGACGCCATCGGCTACATGGAAAAGCCGCTGGTCAAGCTCACCAAGGACGACCTGCTCGAGGTCGTTCGCGCGCACGCCGAGGACGGCGTGGACTTCATGACCATCCACTGCGGCATCAACAAGTCGGTCATCAAGACCTTTAAGGAGACCGGCCGCCTCATGAACATCGTCAGCCGCGGCGGCTCGCTGCTGTTTGGCTGGATGGAAGTCACCGGCAACGAAAACCCCTTCTACGAGTTCTACGACGAGGTGCTCGAGATCTGCCACGAGTACGACGTGACGATCTCGCTCGGCGATTCCTGCCGCCCGGGCTGTCTCTACGACTCAAACGATGCCACCGAGACCGCCGAGATGATCGAGCTGGGCAAGCTGTGCAAGCGCGCTTGGGCCGCCGGCGTCCAGGTTATGGTCGAGGGACCGGGTCACATGGCGCTCGACGAGATCGCCGCCAACATGAAGCTGCAGAAGCGCCTGTGCCATAATGCGCCGTTCTATGTGCTGGGGCCGCTGGTGACCGATATCGGCGTGGGCTACGACCACATCACCGCCGCCATCGGTGGCGCCATCTCGGCGAGCTCCGGCGCCGACTTCCTGTGCTACGTGACACCCGCTGAGCACCTGTGCCTGCCCAACGCCCAGGACGTGCTCGATGGCCTCATGGCCACCAAGATCGCCGCACACGCCGCCGATATCGCCAAGAAGGTGCCGCACGCCCGCGATCTGGACGACAAGATGGGCCAGGCACGCCGCAAGCTCGACTGGGACGCCATGTGGAAGTGCGCCCTCGATCCCGTCACCGGCAAGAAGCGCTACGAGGAGTCCCCTGCCGCCACCGAGGGCACCTGTACCATGTGCGGCAAGATGTGCGCCGTCCGCACCGTCAACAAGGTATTCGAGGGCACGACGATCGACCTTGGCATGGAGGACTAGACTCCTCGCTGCGATCGCTTCTAGCGGCGAGCCGGCGCCCCTCAATTGTTGACGTGTGAACATTTGCTTACATTTGCGTAAAGATTGCATCGCCCGCCCGGGTTCGACATAGAGTCGGCCCGGGCATCTTTATAATGCTGGCTTAAAGACCCATTTGAATCCGACCGAACAAGGGAGCGAACATGGATCGCAGTAAGGTACCCGCCGTCCTGTCCATCGCAGGATCAGATTCCAGCGGTGGTGCCGGCATTCAGGCCGACATCAAGACCATCACGGCGCACCGCCTGTATGCCGAGACGGCCATCACCGCTATCACCGCACAGAACACCCTGGGCGTCACCGCCGTACAGAACATCTCCCCGGATATTGTCGCCGCGCAAATCGATGCCGTTTTTGACGATATCCGACCCAGCGCCGTCAAGATCGGCATGGTTTCCTCTGCCGAGATTATCGAGGTTATCGCCGACCGCCTGGGCGCCTGGGACGCACAAAATATCGTCGTCGACCCCGTCATGGTCGCCACCTCGGGCGCTCGCCTGATCGCAGAGGACGCCGCCGAAGCGCTTACACGCCGCCTGTTCCCACTGGCGACCGTCATCACGCCCAATATTCCCGAGGCCATGGCGCTGCTCGATTACGAGGTCGATTCCGAGCGCACGCAGCAAAATGCCGCTATGCTCCTCACCCGCCGCTTTGGGTGCGCGTCTCTCGTTAAGGGCGGGCATTTTGTCAACGAGGCCAACGATGTGCTAGCAGAGCCCGCACCGCTCGATGACGAGGGCAACCACCTGGGCGATCCGCTCACCACGTGGTTCCGCCACAAGCGCATCGAGACCGGCAACACGCATGGTACCGGCTGCACGCTTTCGTCCGCCATCGCCTGTGCGCTGGCCCAGGGTATGGATCTTGCCGATGCCGTCAACGCCGGCAAGGCCTACCTAACGGGCGCCCTCGCCGCCGGCCTTGACATGGGCAAAGGCTCCGGCCCTGTCAACCACATGTGGCAGTACTGAGACAGTTTGCCGCAGCTCGCTATTGATGCTGACCATCAGGCAAAACTAGCTGACGGTACCGCGACACGCTGACCGTACTTAGGGTTTTACGCCCACTTGGGATATTCGAGGGATACGAGAAAGGGGCCGTGGCGACGAACCGCCACGGCCCCTTTTGCTGTTATCGCCCGCGGTCGCTCCCGCCCCAGATCAGGGCGAGCGCGACAACCGTGACGAAGCTGCCCAAAATCGCGCCGAGCGCCGCGCCCATGACGAAAGCCATTACCACGGCACCCCGTCGGTGACGCAGACCTGCAGACGGTCGAGCGGCTCGCCGTAGATACCGGCGTAGTCGTCGCCGCTATAGGTAGAGCCGTCGTCGCACACGGTGTTCAGCCATCCGGCGCGCGCAGTGGTCTGGGAGCGGTACCACGCCTGCTTGTACTCCTCGCCGCTCGGCGTCACGTAGTACATGCGCACGCCGTCGATGGTATGACCGGCGATACCGGCGCAGCCGTTTACGGTGTCGTTGCGGTCGCCCTTGGCAACCCAGTCGAGCCAGCCGTCCTCGACGGTGTGGACCTGATACTTGAGCGTACCGCGATCAACTCGGGCGCAAAGGAGGTCATGCCGTCGGCACGGGTAGCCCGCGAAGCCGTCGTCGCCGGCACCGAAGTCAGTCACCTCGTCCAGCCAGCCGCCACCCTTAAGGTGCAGCGAGTAGTGTACGGGAACACGGGCGCCAGTGGAGCAAGGGAAACCGCCCGGCGCGCCCTGCGACGCCGAAGGCGCAGCGGGGGTCGCCGCGGGCTGCACAGTCGGCGCGGACGGCAGCGCGCCGCCGACCATCGCGTCGTACCACTCGACGGCGCGCTGCATGTAGTGGTCGCGCTGCGAGCCAGCCAGCTCGCCGGGGCAGGCCGTGGACGACCAGTGCTTGTGCGGGAACACGTTCACCATCCATGCCGGGCGGCCCAGCCCGTAGTACAGGCACAGCGCCGCCACGAGGTGCGCACCGCTCTCGATAGCGGCCTCGTGAACCGTCCACGGGCCGCGCGCGCTGTTGGCGTGTTCGATGCTGATGGTCGTGTCGTTGCCGCCGCCCGTGCCGATGCCGTCGCCGCAAGCGTAGGCGCGGTCGGTGTCGTTGACGTGCTGCACGATGTAGCCGTTGCGGTCGACCGAGTAGTGGGCAGAGCAGCCGTTGGCGGCCCAGATGCTGTTGCACTGGGCCGCATTGAGGTCACCCGCCATATGGTGGATCGTGACGCCCTTGATGCCGAAGGGTCGTCCCGCCGAGAAGTTGCAGCCGAGGAGCTTGTACTCGTCCGGTTGGACGTTCGCGAAATCTGCCATGTTAGTCCTCCTTGATGTCGCCGAGCGCGAGCAGCGCGTCGAGCCATTTGTCCGTGATACCGACGGATTTGAAGGCGGCATAGGCCACCTGCACGCCGCCGACACACGCGAAGATGGACGTCACCCACGCCGAGGGGTCGGTGGGCACGCCTCCTGCCATGGCCGTGAGAGCACCGCACCCCGCCGAGACGGCGATGGCCGTCCAGCGGGCGACGCCGCCCGTCATGGCCTTAGTCTTGATGGCCTGCACGATGTACGGCACCACGAGCACCGTGGCGACGGTGAGGCCGGCCTGAATCTCAGTCATTTGATTGCTCCTATCTGCTTGTCTCCTTGTTGTACATGAGGTCGACGCGGTCGTAGATGTGGTCGACCTTCTCGGCCATCCCCTGGCTGCGCGCCTGGCTGTGGACCAGATCGGCGTGCAACACGTCATTTGACGCGACGACCGACTCCATGAGGGTCTTCATCCCCTCAATCAAGGTGTTACTGCGCTCCATCTGCGCCGCGATGCGCCCCTCCATCTGCGAGCGTTCCCGGTCTCGCTGCGCGCGCTCGTCCACCTCGGCCTGCTTACGCTCCTCGCGCTTGAGGTCGAGCTCGCCCTTCCGTTGGTTTTGTCGCTTGTACTCGTCCAAAAATTGCCTACCAAAATAAGCGGCGATGAGCACTAGCGCCGCGCCACCGAGCCATCCCGGCCCATAGGGCACGAACAGCTTTAGTACCTCCATCCGGCCTCCTTCCCGTTCTGCAGTGTGGTGGGGCCCATTCCCCGCCACACTGCAGGTTCGGGCCACCGTAACGCCGGCCTACACCGCCGCCATCGTGCCAACGCACACGGCCAGCGGACCCTGCGACAAAATCACGGCGCGGTCGGTGATGATGCACCCCGTGCAGGAGCGCACCATCGGGACCGTCACCACCGCCCCGTGCAGCATCACGTCGAGCGCCGTGTTGTGGACGCCCACGACCGTGCCGAACTCCATCGTCAGACGCTTGCCGCCCGATGGCATCGCCGCCGCCAGCCGCGCTGCCGCGCCCTTGATCTCGGCCGTCGAATCGCTCATCGCTCGTACCTCCTCGCCGTGTGCTTTATGACGCAGCCGGCGTCAAGCGTCAGCGTCTGCTTCTGGATTGCCAGCTTGCCGACAACCCCGCCGGTCCTGTAGTTCATCGCCACCGCCATGCACGGCTCGACGGGCTTGTACACGCTCTTGAACTCGTCCGTGCGCGTCACGGCGCGCTCGGTGGCGAGCAGCTCCGCCGCCTTGCGGTCCGCCGCCGCCTGCATGGCGTCCTGAGGCCAAGGCGTGGCGTTGCCTCCCTCCTCGACCTTGTCGGCGACGAAGATGGCCTCGCCGCCGTCGATGTAGCAGTAGCCCCAGCTGATCTTGTTGTGGTTCTCCGTGGCGTGGTAGGTGTAGCTGACCTTCTGCCACTCGCCAGTCATGGTGAACCCCTTGGTCACCGGGCCAAGTGCCCTCTCCTGGTCCCAGAAAGACTGTATGATGCCCGTCGCGCCTTTAGTGCCCTTGACCCACACACTCTGCGTGTAGTCCGTATCCTTCTTGACGCTCGGTCCCTCGTCCTGGCAGAAGCCGACGCGCCCGCCACTCGAGACGACCTTGATGCCGAAAAGCACGCCCACCTGCGGCGAGTCGGGGACGTAGACGGTCTGGATGCTGCCGTGCGAATCGCTCTGCCTGAAGCTCTTATCCGACTTCTTGCCGGTGCCAATGAGGGCGTTGGCGGCGCCCTCGACAAGGTTGGCGTCCCCGGTATCCACGCCCGGCAGGCTGTCGTAGCTGTAGCTCTTGACGATGCGACGACCGACCGAGACGGTCGAGAGGTCTGAATCGGGCGAGTCGTCCACCGCCGTGCCGCGCACCGATGCGTCCTGCGTGCTGAAGTCCACGTGCACGACGTTGCAGACCTCGGCGCGGTTAGTCGATTCGGTCATGTCCGACATGAAGCGCGCGTCCCTGCCCTCGGTGAACTCGGCCGAGATGGGCATGTCCGAGGGCTCGATGTAGCGCCTGTAGATCACGTTGCCCATCCGGTCAGTCACCGGCGAGCGGAACCCGGTCGCCTTGAGGAGCAGGTCCACCGCGTCTAGCTTGTTCTTGGCGTCGTTGTCCCTGCCCACGCCGAAAACCAAGGTGCTGCCCAGAAGGAGGCTGCTGGGGTCGGCGTAGACGGTGAGGCCGACCGATTCGGCTATCTTGACGGCCTCATCAACCAGATTGCTGCCCGCAACGATCACGTACGGCCCGTCGAAGTCGTCGTCTTTGAGCCGCTTCAGGAGGCCGTAGGCGTTGATCTGGCCCTCGCGGTAGGCGCCGTCGATGTCCACCGAGTCCACCACGGGCATGAACGTGCCGAGGCACTCGCGCCTCTCGCTGCCGTCCGAGAAGGAGGCGTTGAGGTACACGCGCAGGAAGTCGTTGCCGACGTCGAACTTGTCAGCGAAGTCCAGGGATGCAGTCTCATAGAGCGCCGTGTTTGCGTTGCGCTCGATGGAGCCGCCGTTCTCGATGTCGCGCACGAAGTCGACTTCGAGCCCCGTCTCGCGCGAGACGCGCACGAAGTCGTAGGAGGCGTCGAACGGCCTCGTCCAGCTATCAGCCATTGGCGGGCTCCTCCCACGTCTCCCACGTCGGGTCGCACGAGGCCACCCACGCGCCGTCGGAACGCTTCACGCTGCAACTCAGGCGGGCGCGGAACCGTTCGCCGTAGAGATCGCGCACCCAAAAGCGTCCCGCGGTGTTCATGACCTCGAGGAATGACTTGTAGTCCTCCTCGTCGAGCAGCAGGAAGTCCATGCTGTCCTTGACGTCCCGTTCATTGATGCCGTACGAGACGGGCAGCCCCTCCCCGCCGTCGGCAAAGTGCAGCATCTTGTACCCGTGCGTCACCTTGCGGCTCGAGCCCTTCTTGAGATAGCGCCCGAGCCACGTCCTCTCAGCGCCGGCCCCCCAGTTGAGAGCCACCTCGCGGCTCGCCACGGTCGTCTTGACCCTCGTCGCCGTGCTCACGCCCGTCGCGGCGTAGGCAACCGCGACGTACTCGAACTCGCTGTTGAGCGGAGGCAGCGGGTCGCTCGCGCCCTCGCCTGCCGCAAGGTGCGAGCCGAGCTGCAGGGTCGAGCCGTCGGGCAGGACGCGCGACACGGTGAAGTGGGACGTTTCGGGCGTGTCGTCACTGTCGGCCTTGCCTGGGAATACCGACAGCTGGCATCCCAGCCTCTCGTCGACGAAGATGTTGAGCGACGGTTTGGCTGGCGGTGCCCAGTCGGTCCGGAAAGTTCTCGAGACGGTGACCGATAGCGACGAGCCGGCCGTGACCGTGAGCATGACCCTGTATTGCGTGTAGTTGACGAAGGCGTGCTGCGCGTAGCCGAGGCCAAAGGAGCGCGCGTCCTTGTCCACAGTCCCGCTCCACAGGAGATTGCCCCTGATGTCGCACAAAGACAGGTACTGTCGGCTGACGCCCGTCTCGTCGGCCACCTTCCACGTGAAGGTATGCGGCACCGCGCGCAGGGTCGCCCCGTCCGCAGCCGGGTCGGTGAAGAATGCCTGGGGCGCGTCCGCCACGGTATATGCCGCCGCGCTCGACCATGCGCCCCAGTCTTCGTCGAGGCCCTTGGTGCGCACGCGCACGGAGTAGAGGCCCTTGGTGCCGGTCGGCAGCTTCAGGCTCGTACCCGGGCCATCGACCGTCGTGGTGGTGGGACCCGTCGGCGTCGTGACCTGCACCTCGGCTGAGGTCTGCGCCGAGCCGTCCGGATGGTTGGGCACCCATTCGAGCGTCGCGGTCGAACCTGTGGCGTAAGCCGCCCTGACGCCCCTGATGGACGGTGCGAGCGGCGGGCATATTGTCGTGACCTCGTTTGACTCGGTCCACGGTCCCTTGAGGCCGCTCTTGACCGCGCGGGCGCGGTAGCGCACCGTACCCGCCGGTGCCTCCTCGTCCTCCCATGAGGCGTTCACGTCCGCATCGACCCACGTCTTTCCACCGTCGGTCGTGAGCTGGAACTCCCAGCTGTCGACGAAGGCCGGCGCGTCGTGCCCCTTGAGCACGACCTTCGCCGCCTCCGCCTTGACTGCCTCGAGCATGCCGAGCGCCGTCGGCGTGGTGTAGATCGCCGGCGCGCTCACGCCGTAGTCCGACGTGCCGCCGGGCCCCGTCGCCTTGGCCGAGAAGATGTACATGCAGCCCGGCTCGAGGCCGTTGTAGGTGTGGCTCGTGGTATCCCAACTAACGGTGCCGACGTCGGTGAACTTCCCCGGGCCGTTCTTCGCCACGCCGACGGTCACGGTATCCCAAGGGTAGGCGCCGGCCCTGTCCGTGTAATCGGTGTCCCAGCTGACCTTCGCGCTGGTGTCGCTCAGGCGCTCCGCCCTGATGTTCTTCGGCGTGTGCGGCGTGTGGTAGGCACGGCACGGGACCGTGACGGTGTTGGAGGCGTTCGACGTTCCGTTGCCGAAGCCGCCCGTGACGTTAATCTGGCCCGTGAAGGTGTAGTTGTAGGCGTCGCCGTTGCCGCGCGCGAGCGTGACGTCGCGCGACGTGCACTGCACCCATACCCAGCCGGAGTTGTTCGTCGAGTATACCGAGCCGTTCCACGAGCCGCCCGCCGACGAGCTGCCGTTTGCGTAGCAGTCGATGGCGTAGCGCGTGCCGTAGCCGTGCGTGACGCGGTAGGTCACGGTGGTGTCCGTGCGCTCAACCTCAGCAACGTCCACGTACGCGCACCAGCAGTACTTGCGATAGCCGCTTCCGCCTTGAACCCAGTTTCCCTGCGCCATCCTACGCGACCCCCATCGCCATGCTCTGCTCCACCGCCGCGACGAAGCTCCTGAAGGCGGAGGCCACGCGCCCGTCGACGCCCAGCAGGTCGCTGTCGAGGTAGAGGTTGTAAACGTTGCCGCCGCCCGCGATGCCCGCGGCTCCGCTGGCGGTCGCCCCGTATGCTCCGCCACCGGTAACGCTCACACCGAACACGGCGGCCTTCTCGACGTTGCGCACCGCCGACCTCATGGACTTAACCGGCTCGTCCGCCGTGTCGTCGATGCCGAGGGCCGCGCCCTCCATGACGTAGCCGAAAATCTTGCGGAACACGCGCGAGGGGGAGTGGATACCCAGCAGGTTCTTGGCCGCGTCGATGGCGCCGCCGACCACGCCGGTAATCTTGCTCACGACCACGCCAGCCGCGCCGCTGATTCCGTTTGCGATGCCCTGCACGATCTGCGAGCCGATGGAGGCCATGCGGCCCTGGATGGAGGACAGGGCGCCCATGATGGAGCTGCCGATGCTCGAGGCCGCCGAGGTCACGAAGCCGACCGCGCCGCGGATGGCGGAGCCCAGGCTGCTGATTCCGTTGCGTCCGATGCTCGCCAGGGTGGACGGCAGGTTGGCGATGGCACCGCGGATGGCGGACACGATGTTGGTGCCACACGAGCGCACAAAGCCGGCCATGTTCGCGATTCCGTTGCCCAGGAACGTGATGGCGTTCCTGCCGAGGCTCAACCAGTCGAGCGCCGACCACGCCGAGACGAAGGCCGAGAAGATGGCCGGGATGTTGGCGATGAGCGTCGGTATCGCCTGCACGATACCGAGCGCCAGCGTCACGATTGCCTGGATGCCGGCACCGAGCAGCGTCGGCGCGTTGTCGTTGATCGCGCTGGCGAGGTTCTGCACGATGACCGGGGCCTGCTCGATGATAGTCGGCAGGCTGTCGGCGATACCCTGTGCCAAGCCGACGATGAGGTTCGCCGCGCCCTCTGCCAGAACACCCGCGTTCTCGGCTATGGACTCGGAGAGGCCGGTGAGAATCTGCAGGCCGCTGTCCATGATGGACGGCAGGTTCTCGGACAGGTACCCGCCGAGCGACGTCATGAGCGACGCCGCCGTCTCGGAGAGGAAAGACAGCCCCATCTCGATTCCCTCGGCGAGCCTGGGAACGACCTCTCCACCGACGTCGGCGAAACCCTCGGCGATGCCGGGCAGCGATGAGGTGATGTTCTCCTGCAGCGTGGAAAGGTCGCCCTCGAGCAGCGTCAGGCCGTAGACCATGGCGAGGTGCAAAGACTCGAGCGGGTTGTCACCAACCGACCAGATCTCGCGCAGGCCCTTGAAGCGCTCGCCGATCTCGTCCACGCCGTCCGACACGGCGGAGAGGATGTCGCCCATGGACCCGGGCACGGCTGCCGCCGCGCTGTCGAGCGCCTGCGTGAAGATGCTGACGAACGCCTGACCGAGCACGGGCCCGACCGACGTGACAAGGCTCGGTAGCTGCGACAGCGCCGTGCCGACGATGGTCGCAACGCGCGGGACGACGTTCGATGCCGCCGTCTCGACCGACTGCAGCAGCTCCTCGGTGAGCTTGCCCATGTCGGCGTCGTCCTTGCCCAGCTCCGTCACCCAGTTCTCCCAGGCGGCCTTCGCCATGTTGCAGGAGCCCTCGATGGTCGTGGCGGCCTCGCGCGAGGTCGTGCCGGCGATCTGCATCTGCTCTTGCATCGTGTGGATGGCCAGCACGACGTTATCGAAGGATAGGCTCGACTCGTCCACGGCTGAGTTGACCGCGTGCGCGTCCTTGACGAGGCGCTGCATCTCCTCCTTGGTTCCGCCGTATCCGAGCTTCAAGTTGTCGAGCATGGTGTAGTTCTGCTTCGCGAATCCTTGGTACGCGTTCTGGAGGTCCTCCATCGCCGTGCCGAAGGTGTTCGCGTTGTCGCTCATGTCGACCATGGCCGTGTTGGCGTACTCGGCCGCCTTGACCGTGTCGCCGCCCAGCGAGGAGACAAGCGAGGCCGAGAAGCCCGTCACCTGCTCCATGTACCGGTTGGCGCTCAGGCCGGCCGTTATGTAGGCGCGGTCGGCGTTGGCCAGCACCGTCGTCTGGGCCTGTTCGAGCTGCTCCCACTTACCGGAGCACTGCTCGACGGTCTGGCCGGTCATGGCGGCGTAGTCCTCGAGGGACTTGCCCATGTTGCCGAATATCTTCTTAATGCCGCCGACGTTCTGCTCGTATGCGGCGTATGCGCTCATGCTCATGCCCGTGATGGCGGCGACGCCAGCCCCCACGGCGGCGACGCCCACGCCTACCGCCTTGGCGGCGGTCGCTCCGGCCTTGCCGAGCGTGCCCACGACCTTCGAGGCCACGCCCTCCGCCTTGCCACTGGCCTCGTCCTTGAGGCCGACCTTAATCATCAGGTCGAGAAGGTTCACCTAGACCACCTTCAATCCCATCCGCTCGATGATGTCTGCGGCGATCTCGTCGCCGCCGCGCGTGTCCTCCGCCTCGGACCCATCGCCCGCACCGCCGTTGACGATGCTCAGGAAGGGCTCCTTGAGCCACTTCCCCTGCGCCATGAGGCGCACCGACTCGCTCAGGTACACGCGGAACGCCTCCCGCTCGTCCCGCTCGCGCCACCGCGCGACCATGTACCTACAGAAAGGGCGAGCACGCCGTGGCCCGACGTACTCGCCCTGACAGAGCCATATGTGAGATGGGTCCTCGGCGGCTATCCAAAAAAAGGAGCCAGGATGTCCTTGATGCCGTCGATGCCGTCGATGGCATCCTTGATGTCGTTCACCCACTTCTTGACGGTGAACTCGGCCTTGTACTCCTCGAGCGTCTGGCCGTCGAGTGCGGCGAGCAGCTTGTAGCTGATCTCGCCGCCCTGGCGCAGCACGTCGGGCAGAAGACCGGCCACCATGTCCACGGCGAGGCCGTTGACCTCGGCGGTGGCGGCTGCCTTCGCGGCCTCGGGGTCGCCCTTCGCCTTGGCGGTCGCCTTGGCCTTGGCCTTGGCGGAGTCGGAGCGGAACTTGGCGTAGGAGGCCTTTGCCTTGGCGCCGAGTTCGCCGTTCATGACGTCCTCCGCCACGTCCGCCAACAGGCACATGGCGTTCTGAAACTCGTCGGCGTTAAGGTTGTCCAGCTTCATGGTTAGGCTCCAATCTCCTGCTTGATATACAGCTCGTAGGGCACGATCTCGGGGTTCTTGATTGAGTAGTGGCCCGTGAACTCGAACGCGAACTGGCCCTTGGCCTTGTTCTGCGTCGTGATTTGCAGACCGCCCGTGTTGAGCGCGTTGATGAGGCGGATGGCGATATAGCCGTTGCCGTTCTCGCCCGAGTAATCGCCGATGAGCCAGATGTCGGCGAAGTCGGCCTCCGAGAGTGCGGAGCGCGGGACGATCTTCCCCTCGGTCTCGTCGGCTGCGGCTGCGAGCTTCTTGCCGAGCGCGGTGTTCAGCGTCACGAAGGTGCCGCTCAGCTTGGCCTCGATGCTGTCGATACGCTTGAGCTCCATCGTGTTGGCGGGGCAGTTGTCGATGTCCTCGCCGTAGTCGATGAAGTTGGGCGTGGCGGCGAAGCTGGTTCCGCCGCTCGTCGCGCCCATCAGCTCGGACTCCGCGACCTCTGCGGTCTTGGGGTTGAAATTCGTGGCGAGCAGGCCCGCGTTGATGACGATCTCCTTGAACGTGTTCTCGGGGATGCGCGTGAACTTAGACATATGACCTCCTAGTAGCTGGTCATGTACTCAATGGTCAGGTTGATGATTCGGCGCTTCACGGCGTTGTCCTCGTCGGCCATGGCGTTGCAGAACGGCTCGCCCTGCATCACCCACATGCCGCCGCCGTCGCACGGCAGCAGCACGCCCGACAGCCCCAGCGCCCGGGCGATCTCTTCGGTCTTGGCGTTCGGCGCGGCCTCGGACGATGTACGGAACCAGAGGTTCACCTCGGAGTTGCACTGCGTGCCGAATGCCGCGGTCGGCAGGTCGTAGGTGATGTAGGGCATCTTCGCCTCGCCCGGCACCGCCGAGTCGCGGTACACGGGAAGGCCGAAGCCCTCGAGCCAAGCCTGCAACGCTGCCGCCTTAGTCGCCATCCGGCACCTCCCACTCCTCCGCGCTGCACTGGCCGAAGCCGAACGACGCGCAGCGCGGCGCGGCCCCGTCGTCCGCGTTCGACGTGCAGCGGAACACCTGCCCGTCGAACGCACGCTGGAAGAGGTCGCCGTACCGTAGCGGCTCGCCGGTGGTCACGGTGTAGACGTTCCTCACGCCGTCGTGCTCCGCGATGCGCGAGGCCGTCGAGCTGTCGCGCACGATCGCCGCCGTGAAGCCGTCGCCGACGGCGAGGACGGTCTTGAAGCCGCCCTCGCCGTCGGGCTCGGTCTTTGAGACGAGTCTCGCGCACGCTACCGCCATGCGCTCGTACAGGCGGCTCACAGCTTTCTCCAAGGGTCGAGACGTGCCTTGAACTGCTGTCGCCACGTGATGGGTGAGCCGTCGCCGCCGACGCGCGTGTAGCTGTAGCCGCCGAAGCTCTCGGATGCGTACGGGCTGTCCAGCTCCTTGGCGTGCTCGGTCTGCCACGCTGCGATCTCGTCAGCGAGGTCGACCACGGCCTGCGGGATGGCGAGCGCCCAGACGGTGCCGACGAACTCCTCGTCCGTGAGGCCGTTGTAGGGCC
>JBKTBE010000025.1:0-26932 GCA_046883645.1 Collinsella sp.
TTATTACGCAGTTGTACCTCGAAGGTGCGCTGCAGCTGGCGCCGATGCTCGCCGGCACGCTCATTTCCGCCGGCGTGGGCTACTTGGTCCTGTTCCGCACGAACCGCAGCGCTCGCGAAAATGCCGTGTTCCTGGTCATGATGTACGTCATCGGCGCCAGCTGGGGCCTCATCCTATCCGCCTTCGGCCTCTAAGTAGGCCTAGCAAAACGGGCTTCAAAATAGCCATGCTCGGCGCCTGCGCAGTGCGGCGACGCATGGCATTTTGAAGCCCGTTTTTTTGTTAAGCCATGGACCCTGAGCGTCCACACCGCCCAAAACAAAAAGGCAGATTTTTAGGCATGTCCCAAAAATCTGCCTTGGTTAGTGCAGCAGCTCGGTGAGGTTGCGTTTAAAGCGGGCTCGGTCCTCGCTGGTGAAGGCTGCCGGCCCGCGGGTGCGTCCCCCGGCGCGGCGAACCTTCTTTTCCTCGTGGCGAATAAACAGCTGCATGTCGATGGTCGCCTTATCGTAGATGCGCCCGCGCACGCCGATGGCGGCGGCATCGCGTCCGAGCACCATACTCGCCAGGCCTATGTCTTGTGTCACGACCACGTCGCCAGCCTGCAGGCGCTCGATAATGGCAAAGTCGGCGCTATCGGCTCCCACGCTCACATCGAGCGTCGTGACCCAAAAGCCCCGACACGCGTGCTCGGCGTCGCGCGGATCGTCGCGGCGAATGTGGCGTTCCAGGTTCTGCGTGCTGTTGCCGGCGATAACGACGGCGACGCCCGCCCTCCGTGCGCAGTCGATTGACTCGCGCGTGACCGGGCAGGCGTCGGCATCAATAAAAAGCGTCTTTGGCATCTAGTGCACCAGTTTGCCAAACTGAATGGCGCGGACAATGAGCGTCACGCCAAACACCAGCAGCGCGGCACCACTAAAGATGACGAGCATCTTGGCCGACCACAGCGGATAGATAAACACGAACATGCCCGCGATGATGGAGAGTGCACCGCTCAGGATGGCGAGGGCGCGGTTGGCGGAAAGCTCGGACTCCAGAATGGACATGACGCCCTCGACGATCCAGCCAAAGCCGGCGACGACCACTACAAGCGTGGTGAGCGTCGCGGTCGAGAAGGCCTGGTTGCGCAGGATTATGACGCCGCCCAGAATGATGAGCAGGTTGGAGATGATGCTCGTAACGCGCCAGCCGGTGGGCAGCAGCGGCTCGAAAACAGCGGTAAACAGCCTGATCGCGGCCGTGATCACAAAGTAGAAGCCCAGGACGGTCGTCAGGAATACGAGGGACTTGGCGGGCGCAAACAGCAGTGCGATGCCGGCGACGAGTGCCAAGACGCCCGTGATGGCGTAAATCCAGCGCACGGCCTTGACGGCCTTGCCTGCCATGCTTTTCTCGTCAAATCCAAACGCGCTCGATTGCTTGTCATCGTTCTTAAAGATGCCCATGATGTCTCCTTTCGTGCGGCGTAAGCCGTAGCTCTTGCAACCAGTATCGCCCAAGGGCGCTGTCGCGTGGGGCGGGAGGGGCGAATTGGAGCCTCACCTTCGCGAATTGTCACCTTTGTTCCCGTTTGGATGTGGGATATTCAACAGATGTAGAACATTACAGCTCTGTTCGTTATTGCCTACGTTTTAGGTTAGATTTTCTTAAGAACAATTGGCTTTTATTGAGGGGTCCCTATGAACGAAACAGTTCCCGCGGCGCCGGTAAGCGCTGAGTCGATGGCAAAGCAGGGTTGCGAAAAGCTTGGCCTGGACACGTTTGACGCGCTGGTCCGCCGCGCCCGCACGTGCCGTCGGTTTGGCGAGTCCATGCGCGTACCGCGTGAGTTTTTGCTCGAGCTGGCGGAGCTGGCACACCTGGCCCCTTGCGGCGCCAACGCTCAGCGCCTGCGCTTTCATGTGGTGAGCGGTGCAGAGGACTGCGCTCGCGTGTTTGACGAGCTCGCGTGGGCCGGTGCGCTCAAGGACTGGCCGGGTCCCGACGAGGGCGAGCGCCCGACCGGTTACATCGCGATTCTTGCCGAGCGCGCTGTTCCGGGCAAGCCTGCCGCTCCCATTACCGAGGTCGACACGGGCATTGCCGCGCAGACGATGATGCTCGCCGCCCGCAGCGCCACGCCCGAGGTGGCAGCCTGCATGTTCAAGGCCTTTACGCCCCGCGCGATTGACGCCATGGGGCTCGATAACGACAAATACGAGCTCAAGCTGATCATGGCTTTTGGCGTGCCAGCCGAGACACAGGTGATCGACGCGATCGACTCCAACCCGGATGACTCTATCAATTACTGGCGCGATGAGGCGCAGGTGCATCACGTGCCCAAGCGTCCGCTTGCCGACGTGCTGCTGTAGTTGTGTCGTTGCGGCGCGATTCGGCGGTAAAACCACCACAAAGGTGCCTGTCCCCTTTACGGTGGTGCGAGGGGAGGGCGTGTGGCCGATCTGTATTTGGTGCGGCATGGGCAGACCGAGCTCAATGTGAAGAACATTTTGCAGGGCTGGCACGATTCGCCACTTACGGCGCGTGGGCGCGAGCAAGCGCTGGCGACGCGTGCGGCGTTCGAGGACCGCGGCGTGACCTTTGACCATGTGTATTCGTCTCCGTTGGGGCGGGCGCGGTGTACGGCCGAGCTTATCGTTGGCGAGGCTCGTTCCATAGAGCTGGTCGATGAACTGCGCGAGTGGCATTTGGGTTCGTTGGAGGGCACATCAAACCGCGAGATGCCGGCGCAACCTTGGGGCGATTATCCGGTTGCCTTTGGTGGCGAGTCGGAAGCGCAACTTCGGTCGCGCATGGTCGCGGCGCTGTCCCGTATCATGGACCGGCCGCAGCATAACTGTGTGCTGGTAGTCTCCCACGGCTCTGCCTGCCGGGAGTTTCTTGAGTATGTGGCCGGCGGGGGAGAGATGCCCGACAACGGTGCCGTGCTTCATTTTGGCTATCGCGACGGGGCGTTTTCGCTCCTTGATTGGTAACGAACGAAAGGACCCCTATGAATAAAGACCTGTATCTGGTCCGTCACGGGCAGACAATATTTAACCTCAAGCGCATTATTCAGGGCTGGAGCGACTCGCCGCTCACGCAGCTTGGTTGCGGCCAAGCGGCGCGCGCCGGCATGTTCTTGCGTGCGCGCGGCATTGAGCCCGATCACGCCTACACCTCCACGCTACATCGCACCGAGCAGACCATCGCCAATCTGTGGCCGGGTCTGGCGTACGAGCGCCTGGACGGCCTGCGCGAGTGGTTCTTTGGCGACTTTGAGGCCGAGCGCGTGATGCTGATGCCCGAGCGCCCGTGGCGCGACTTCTATCGCCAGTTTGGCGGCGAGGGTCAGATGCAGGTGCGCGAGCGCATGGTCGCGACGCTAACCGAGCTCATGCAGCGTCCGGACCATACGTGCGTGCTGGCGGTGAGCCACGGGTCGGCCATCAAAGAGTTTATGGACCACGTGAAGGGCGCGGCGGCAGATGAGCGCGACCGCGTGCCGGGCAATTGCTCCGTGCTGCATTTTGCGTTTGACGATGTTGTGGATACGTTTGAACTGGTCGAAGTCTTTACGCAGGAAGATTATGCGCGCGAGCTGGGGCTTGAGCCGCTCTTGGCGGCGGCTCCGCAGCGCGGGTAGCGCTGGCGTTGCGACGCGGATCGCCGACATCATTGCTCGATGTGAAAGGGGCGGGAATGCATGCGCATGTATCCCCGCCCCTTGTTTGTTGAGTTGCCGAGTCTTTGTACTGGGCGTTTACGTTCTATTAGAACCGTGCGATCTGGTGGGTGAGCAAACCCGTCGGAACCTGCGGTGCGCCGCCGGCGACCTGTGCGGCGGGGAATAGCGCGGCAACGGTAAAGTTGAACGGCTCTTTGCCCGTGTAGGTGCCGGCTGTGCGGGCGTCGTCTGCAAGGAGCTGCGCCGCCCCTGCCAGCGCGGCAGCGTAGGTGGGGTCGTCTGCCGGTGTCGGCTCCGGTGCCTGGTCGAGCATGGCTCGGATGGCGGCAACGGCGTCCTCGCGCTTGACTTCCCATACGCGATGCGTAATGCCGGTGGGGTCGGTGACGGCATAAAGCGACGCTCCTTCTTTGGCGGCGCCAAGGATGATATCCATGACGGGCGAGGCTTCGTAGGCGAGTGTTACAGGGCGGGGCTGCACCTTAAGCTCGGCGATCGCGCGCGCGGCGGCGAGTGCGTCGACGCTCTCGGCGGCAGCCTCGTCGCTACCCGTCAGTACGTTAACCGGGCAAATCGCCACGACGCCCGTCACGCGACCTGGCTCCCCCGAGCATTCGTACACGTAATACGCCGCACCCGGGTCCTTGAGCATCAGGCCATCGGCAAGGGCTCCGCGCAGAGCATCGTTGCCGCTCAGGATGCTGCCCATTGCAGGCAGCGCCTCGAGCACGCGGTCCTGAGCCGGGCGGATGCAGGGAAACGGAAGTGCTTTCATGGGCGGTCCTAACGCGCGAGTCGGTTTGTTCGCGGCTTATTATGCCCCAACTTGGCCGCTTGCGTCCCAGAGCGTGTTATCGGCAAGCGCGATGAGCACGTTTTGGCAGCGAACGATATCGGCATGGGGCACATACTCGTCGGGCTTGTGTGCGAGCGCCAACGAGCCGGGGCCGTAGCTCATACAATTGCGGTTGCCTGTCTTGCCTGCAATGACGGCGGTATCGGTGTAGCCGGTAAAGAAGCCGACGGTCGTGTCCGCGTCCGTCACGCCATCGGCGGCACGCTTGAGCGCTGCTAGAAGGGGAGAGCTCGGGTCGCGCTCGATGGCGGGTCGGTCGCCCGTCACGGTGTAGCTGCCATGGCAACCGGGAACGGCGTCCTCGGCGGCGGCAATGGCCTGCTCGACCATGTTGATCGCGGCGGTCGTGTCGGTCGGCGGTGTCAGGCGCATGTCGACCCAGACCTTGGCGTGGTCGGGCACGACATAGGGGCGATAGCCGCCCTCTATCTGTCCAAACGTGATGGTCGATGGCCCCAGCTCATCGTGTACGGGCAGCGCCATGAACGCGCGGCGTAACGTGCAGACGACCTCGGCCATGGCGGCGACGGCATCCGCGCCCTTCCAGGGCTGGCTCGCATGCGCCGTCACGCCAGCCATTTCAATCTCGAACCACGTGCGCCCCTTGTGTGCCACCTGAATCTGTCCGTCGGTGGGTTCGGTATCCAGCACCCATTCGCGCGAACCGACCCAGCCGGCATCAATGGCCGCCTCGGAGCCGCGCATAAAGTCTTCCTCGTCGACCGAGCATATGAGCGAAAAGCCACGTCGGGGCAGCTCGCCGCTTGCCGTCGCGCGCTCGAGCGTATGGACCAGTGCGGCAATGGCGCAGGCCAGACCACCTTTCATATCGCAGGCGCCGCGGCCATAGAGTTTATCGTCGCGCACAACTGCCCCAAGCGGTGCGATGTCTGCGTCCCAGCCATCGCCCAAGGTGACGGTATCCATGTGGCAGATATAGACCAGCCGCGGCTCGTCGCTTTGGCCCGGCACGGTGACTATAAGGTTGCGGCGCCCGGGCAGCACCTCGAGTTCCTCAACCTGCACGGCATGGAGTACCGGACGACTCAACCGCTCCAGCTGAGCCTCAACCAGCGCTTTGATATACCGCTCAATTTCATCCTCATACGCGCCCGGGACTGAGCTGTCGATCCGCAAAAGCTCCTGCGCAAGCCGCCAGGCAAAGTCCTCATCAACCATATGTAACCTCACAATCAGTTTGCTTTCCAAACCGATTGTAAGCCTCCTGAGAGATTCGCGACGCGCGCGCAGCAGCATTTACCGTTCGCAGGCCGAGCCAGCGCGTTTGCCGTCCAAGCGGGTTTACAAACGGCGCGGTGGGTACGTAGCCTTTATGGACGACATGCTGTGCGACATATCTGCCTTTCGGTATCACCGGATACCTCCACAGGTTTTGGCGATAATGCCGGACCTGCCCGATTCTGCGGACGATCCGCGCAGGGAGCGCCTTTGCGAGCATCCGCTCGTCGCGCATTTCCTGGGCACCCCGTTACACGTTTTGGCGCAGGGCGGCTGCGGGCGTAAGGGCGATCGCATTGTCAGGCATGTTTGGAACGGGGAGAGGCCGTTTGATTCCGTGCGGCAGACAGAGTTTGGCCTCGATGTTGCGTCCCCACTCTTTTCCCTGCTGACCCTGGCTTCCTCGGTCTCAAACGAGCGTCTGATCATGTGCATGTATGAGATGTGCGGCACCTTTGCCGTGTGCAAGATCGCGCCTCAGGTAAAGTCGGCACTTGTGCAGGCATATGGGAGCCGATGGAGTGATGCACGGTCGGGCTGGGAAAACGTAAAGGATGCCTCGGGGAATCCAACGGACTTGTGGAAACGACCTCCCTTGATCGAGCTCTCTGAGCTTGCAGAGTACGTCGATAAGGTCCGGGGGCTTCGCGGTGCTAAATCGTTCACGCGTGCCGCGAAATGCACTACGGGGGTGGCGGCATCGCCGCTCGAGGTCCAGGCTTCGATGCTGTTTGGTCTTTCGAGGTTGCGCGGCGGTGAAGGGGTGCGCCTTACCAATAACGTTGAGATACGTATGACGCGCAGCGCCCGCCTGATTTCGGGGCTTGATAGGCGCTATGCCGATATCCTGCTGGCAAATAAGGACGGCAGCCGAGAGTGTCTGGTTGAATGCCAAGGTAAAGCCATTCACGGATCCATTGAATCCAAGATTTCGGACTCCGATCGAACGACGGCCTTGCAAGCCATGGGATATCCCGTCGTTCTGATGACCTATGGTCAGCTGGCCGACTCCGATGCCTTCCGCGTGGTGATGGAGCTCATCATGTCCTATCTCGATGTGCCGCTGAAAGACAAGACACCGCGGCAGCAGGAGCTCGAACGGCGGCTTCGTGAGGAGATTTTTATCAATTGGGCGGAAATGTAGTCGCGCGGGTGGAAAACGGTCGCGTGAACTAGAGTTTTGGTCGCGAAAAAGGCTTCAGTTTCGCCTTGGAAGGGCTTTAAAAATGCTATCCAAAACAAGTTGTTTCGGAAAATCGACAGTCAACTTGAATGTGATATATAGAGATCGATTTTTACCTACTAAAGCCCCTGATAAAGCTGTTTATCAAAGCAGGTGTGCTCAGTGATTTGGGCATGACTATCGATTATCCGAAAAAACTTATTCTGGGTAGCATTTTAAAACCAGCCGGAGCAACGAATTCGGCCCCCGTTTCGTGAAAACGGGGGCCGAATGGGCTTCATGGCCTTCCTGGCAGGCTTGGCGTCGGCGCTATTTAATCACGCGCACGCGATACATCGACGGAATCTGCTTGAGCGCCTCGATCGTGCTGCCGTCCAGGTGCTCATCGGTGTCGAACATGGTGTAGGCGTTCTCGCCAGCGGACTCGTTGGTCATGCGCTGCACGTTGGCGTTGTCCTTGGCGAGAATGGCCGTGATCTGGCCGATCATGTTGGGCACGTTGGCATGCAGGCAGGCAATGCGGCTTGCGGCGCGCGCCTTGCCCATGCTGCAGGCGGGATAGTTGACGCTGTGCGCGATGTTGCCGTTTTCCAGGTAATCCTTGAGCTCGCTGATGGCCATGTCGGCGCAGTTGGCCTCGGCCTCGCCGGTGCCGGCGCCCGAGTGCGTGGTGATAAACGTGTTGGGCATCTTAACCGTCTTGGGCGTGGCGAAGTCGCAGCTAAACCAGCTGAGCTTGCCCTCGCGCAGGGCGGCGTCGACGGCGTCCTCGTCAATGATGGTCTCGCGCGCGTAGTTGATCAGCACGGCGCCCGGGGCCAGCAGGTTAATCTGCTCGGTGCTGATCATGCCGATGGTGTCGGCCTTGCTGGGCACGTGCACGGTGAGGTAGTCGCAGCCGCGGCAGAGGTCCTCGAGCGTGCCCACGCGCTGCACCTCGCGGCTCAGCACCCATGCGTGTTCGACGGAAATGAACGGATCATAGCCGTAGACGTCCATGCCCAGATCGACGCAGGCGTTGGCGACCTTGGAGCCCACGTTGCCCAGGCCGATGACGCCGATGCGCTTGCCCTTGAGCTCGCGGCCCACAAAGGCCTTTTTGGCTTTCTCGGCATCGACCTGGATCTCGGGGTCGTCGGCGTTGTCGCGCACCCAGTTCATCGACTGCACTACGCCGCGGCTCGAGAGCACCAGCATGCCCAGGACGAGCTCCTTGACGGCGTTGCTGTTGGCGCCGGGGGAGTTAAAGACGACGACGCCCTTCTTGGCGTACTCCTCGACGGGGATGTTGTTGACGCCGGCGCCGCAGCGGGCGATGGCGCGGATGCCCTCGGGCAGCTCGTAGCCGTGCAGGTCGGTGGAGCGCATCAGGATGGCGTCGGCCTCCTCGGCGGTGCTTACAAACTCGTAGCCCTCGCCAAACTCGACCTTGCCGTCCTTGGTAATGTCGTCGATGGTCTTAATCTTACGCATGGAAAAACTCCTTAGCAGGTTTTGATCTAAACAGGGTAGTCTGAGGTGGCTGGTCGGCCCGCGTGTTGCGGGCTAGTTAGATCGCGGGCTCAAACTATGCTGCGCTTCGAAGTCCTTCATGTATGTGGCCAGCGCCTGCACGTCCTCCATGGTGACGGCGTTGTACACGCTGGCGCGCATGCCGCCGACGAGGCGATGGCCCTTGACGTTTTGGATTTGGTGCTCTGCCGCGCCTGCGACAAAGGCCGCGTCGAGTTCGGCGTCGCCGGTGCGGAAGGTGACGTTGGCGATGGAGCGACTGTCTGTCTGCGCGGTGCCGTGGAATAGTTTGCTGTTCTCGAGCAGGTCGTAGAGCAGGTTGGCCTTGGCCCAGTTGCGCTCGGCCATGGCGGCAAGTCCGCCGGTCTGCTCGACCCAACGGAACACCTTGCCGCACACGTAGATGCCAAAGGTGTTGGGCGTGTTGAGCATGGAGCCCTTGGCGGCCTGGGCCTTAAGGTCCAGGTACTGCGGCGTCTGCGCAAAGGCCGGACCGTCGGCGATCAGGTCGTCGCGCACGATAGCCACGGTCACGCCAGCTGCGCCGGCGTTCTTCTGCGCGCCGGCGTAAATGAGCCCGTAGCGCTCAACGTCGAGCGGCTGCGACAAAAAGCAGCTCGAGACATCGGCGACCAGCGGCACATCACCGCAGTTGGGCAGCTCGTGGAACATGGTGCCAAAGATGGTGTTGTTCTGGCAGATGTAGACGTAGTCGAGCCCGTCGCCCGCGGCCTCGGCGGCAATGCGCGCGTTGATGTCGGCCATGTCGGGGATGCGGTCGAAGTTGGTGTCCTTGGAGCTCGCGAGTAGCACGGCCTCGCCGTACTTGGCGGCCTCCTTGTACGCCTTGTTGGCAAAGTTGCCGGTCACGACGTAGCCGGCGCGGCCGCGGCGCATGAGGTTCATCGGGATGCCCGCAAACTGTAGCGTGGCGCCGCCCTGCAAAAACAGGACACGGTAGTTGTCGGGGATGCTCAGCAGGCGGCGCAGGGTTGCCTCGGCGTCGTCGATGATCTGCTGGTACATGCTAGATCGATGGCTCATCTCGAGCACGGACATGCCGCAACCGCGGTAGTCCATCATCTCGTCGGCGATCTCGGCGAGCACGCTTGTAGGCAGCGCGGCCGGGCCAGCTGAGAAGTTGTGCACACGTGCCATCTTCTAGTTCCCCTCGTAGTCGTTTGAACGTTCGGGATACTTTAGCACAGTGGAGCGCCAGGCGCGACCGCATCACGGTAAAACTCGACTGCGCCGCTATGATTTACAGGATGGTTACATGGGGGAGGGGGCTTACCTGATGGCTCGCATCCGATCTGCCTCGGCTTTTGCTTGTTTCCAGGGGCGCACGCGACTGTTGGTGAGGTCGTCGTAACCATGAGCGATGGTACGTTGAATGTGATCTTCGCGTTCCTGAATGGTAGTTAGCGCGCGCGTCTGATCAGAAATAGGCTTTACGGCGGGCATATGAAACTCCTTACATAGAATCATATGTATAACTCTATGCTGAGTGTAGCGGAGGGTGGCGTTGGGCGCGTGCGTGCCTGCATTCGTAAGCGCGGTTGTCTGGCAAGTGTGATTTGGGGCGACCTCGTTAAAGTTTCTAAGCTGCGAAAATGACCGTTAACCGGATTAAATTTTGTTGCTCAACATTTGACACTCTGGGCGTGGTAACTTTTTTACCAACAGGTATGATTATTGTCATGTGCGCCGCGCCTGCCTGCCGGGTTGCGGCGCACTTGTGACAGCCTTTGACACCCTTGGAGCGTGTACTGTGGATGTAACCACAAAAAGCGTTCGGGGGGGGGGTGCTCACCCGCGAGCAATTCCTCCCGCATGAGATGCGCATCGTCGCTGCCCTTCGTATGCAGGGCGCAAGCGACGAGCAGGTCATTGTACGCGTAAAGAGTGAGAACCTCTTTCAATATCCCACGGAGCGCATGGTCGCCAACCGCGCAACCGTGTGCCTTCGCCGCCTCGACGCCATGGTGCCCACGGACGCCGTATGCGCCGCGCGCGGCATCGACCCCAAAACCGCCGTCGAGGCTGCGTCATCCCTAACCAGGCTCATGGCATCCGGCACTCCCACGCAGGCGGACCAGGCCATCTTCTACAGCATGATCTGCCGCTACGATATCGTGCGCGAGCTCGTGCTCGTCGAGGTAGGGGAGCGCCTACAAAACTTTGATTATGCCTTTACGGCGGTTGACCTCAACGCCTTTATGACACGCTTTACCACGGAGTATCCGGACGCGGCCCGCTGGACTGAGGCCACGGTCAAGCGCATTAAGGGCTCGCTCCGCCAGACGCTCCGCCATGCCGGCCTTATCGGCGAGGGCCAGGGCCCGGAGTCCGAGCGCCTGTCACCACTCTTCCTCGATTCCGATGTCGAGCGAGCCTTGGTTCAGCTGGGCGAGCAGTCGCTTATCGCGGCCCTTACCGGCAGGGCGGTGATGTAGCGTGGCTCCCGTCAAAAGCGCCGTCGACCCTGTTATCACCCCGGCGACCGATCTCACCACCAATATCGGCATCCATTCCCGCAAGAGCGTCGTGGCGGCGCATGTCCGTTCCGAGCGCGTCTGTCAGGAATTTGAGCGCCGTGCGCAGCTTCTGCGCGAGTGCCTGTGCAGCGAGGACTTTTTGGCCAACAAGGGCATAGGCAATGAGATCGGCTTCCACACCTTTTGCTATGACCCCGCGCTGGAGTTTGAGGCGCGTGCATTATTTGACACCCTTTCACGCGATGCCGAGGCCGACAAGCTTCCGTGCACGCTCAAGGTCGTGAACCTTTACGACGCCGTGCTGGCAATTCTCGAAAAGCGCCGTGTCCTCAAGGCTATCCCGCACCAAGAGGAGCGCCGCGGTACCCAGCGCGTGCTCGAGGACGTGGCCAAGTTCGCCTCGCCCGAGAAAGTCGCCGCGTACATCCTTGAGCAGACCGAGCCGCACGCGCCTGGAGACGTCGTTCTCCTCACCGGCGCGGGCGAGGTTTTCCCGTTCTTTCGCATACACACGCTTCTCCACTGCATGCTTGCGGATTTTGATGAGGTGCCTGTGGTCGCCGCCTATCCGGGCAGTTTCAACGGCTCTTCTTTCCAGCTCTTTAACCGTCTGCCGGCCGACAACTACTACCGCGCCATCGATATCTCGTAAGCACGGCTCCCCGCAGACAAGTCCCTGCCGCCGGTAACAACCCTTTGCCATAACGTTCCCAAACCCAAAGGAGCACCCATGGACAACACGATCGTTCGCGACCTCTTTGTAAAAGACATCAACCGCTCCATCAACGGCGTGGTCAAGGTCCAGGATTCAAAAGATGGGTCCATCCGCCAAGAGCTTGACGAGTACGTGGTGACGCGCGAGTTGCAGAGGCACTTTGCCACGTTCTTCAAGGCCTACGGCGATGCCATCGATGCGCGCACCGACAAGATCGGCGTGTGGATCAGTGGTTTCTTCGGTTCCGGTAAATCGCACTTCCTCAAGATGCTGAGCTACCTGCTCGAGAATCGCCAGATCGGCGGTAAGAGCGCCATCCGCTACTTTGACGGCAAAATCGTCGACCCCATGGTCGCGGCTGCCATGGAGCGCGCCTGCTCGGTGCCCACGCAGGCCATCCTCTTTAACATCGATAGCAAGGCGGGCCAGTGGAAGCAGGGCGATACGGCTCCCACGGCGCTGCTTCGCGGCTTTGAGCGCATGTTCTACGAGGCGCGCGGCTTCTACGGCGAGGACCTCAAGCTTGCAAAGCTCGAGGACTACATCGATTCCCTGGGCAAGACCCAGGAGTTCCGCGAGGCCTTTGAGCGCGTGAACGGCGAGTCCTGGCTCCAGACCCGCGACACCTACAGCTACTTTGAGGACGACGTGGTCGAGGTGCTGCAGAGCGTGCTCGGCATGAGCGAAAAGGCCGCATGGAACTGGCTCGAGGGTTCTGAGGACGAGGTTTTGGCCCCCGATGTCTTTGCCAAAAAGGTCAAGGACTACGTAGACGCTCAGGCAGCGGCCCACGGCGGCAACTTCCGTTTGCTCTTTATGGTCGACGAGGTGGGTCAGTTTATTACAAACGACAAGGACCCAAGCCTTATGCTGAGCCTTCAGACCATCGTCGAGGAGCTGGGTGCCGCCTGCGGTGGCCGCGTGTGGGTGATGGTTACGAGCCAGGAGGCCATCGACAACCTGAGCCTGCCCGTGGGCAACGACTTTTCAAAGATCCAGGGCCGCTTCAATACCCGCCTTTCGCTCTCCAGCTCCAGCGTGGACGAGGTCATCCAGCGCCGTGTGCTCGAGAAGACCGCGCCGGCGGCCGATATGCTTGCACAGGTCTACGAGCAAGACGCCGCCGTGCTTAAAAACAACTTTACCTTTGAGGGTGGCTCGCGTTCCGACCTTGCCGGCTACGCCAACTCCAAGGATTTTGTGGCCAGCTACCCGTTTGTGGGCTACCAGTTTAAGCTCCTGCCCGACGTGATGACCGAGGTGCGCAAGCACGGTGTCAAGGCCAAGCATATGTCAACGGGCGAGCGCTCCATGCTGAGCGCGTTCCAGGAGAGCGCTCAGGCCATCCAGTATGACCAGACCGGTGCACTCGTGCCGTTCTGGTGCTTCTTCGACACTATCTCCAAAGACCTTGAGCACGGCATCAACCAGGTGGTCGACCGCGCGGTCCGTGCGGCCGAGGACGCAAAGGGCCTTGAACCCTACGACGTTCAGGTGCTCAAGCTCCTGTACC
The DNA here is from genome assembly GCA_046883645.1 of Collinsella sp. Lineage (GTDB taxonomy): Bacteria > Actinomycetota > Coriobacteriia > Coriobacteriales > Coriobacteriaceae > Collinsella. The sequence continues at coordinate 13,187 of JBKTBE010000025.1, forward strand.
TGATTCGTTACATCGGCTACGTTAAGGCCACGGTCGAGAACATCTCCATCTTCATGATAGACGGCCTCGACGTGGACAAGCGCGCCCTTAAGGACCGCGTCAAGGAGTCCCTTGCCCGTCTGGAGCGCGAGAACTACGTGGCGCGCCAGGGCGATACCTATAGCTTCCTCACCGACGAGGAGCAGGAGATAGCGCAGGAGATCGCACGCACCTCGATCGATAACGCGCAGGTGATCGAGTCTATCAAAAAGCGTCTGTTCGACAGCATCTATACCGCGCGCAAACTCAACCGCGGGGCCAACGACTTTCCGTTTGACCGCTATGTGGACGGCTCAATCCACGGTACCAGCATGGGCGGCATGGAGCTTTACGTGGCGACTATGGCGAGCGACCTGGGCCGTGCGGACGATACCGAGCTGGCCTTGGCTTCTTCGGGCAAAGCCATCGTGGTCTTGAGTGACGAGGCGGATTATTGGGAGACGCTCGTCAACGCTGCCAAGATCCGTAAGTACGCCAAGACGCGAAATCTCCAGGAGCTTCAGCCGAGTACGCGCCAGATCGTCGAGTCCAAGATGCGCGAGGCGGCCTATAACGAGAAGGAGGCCGATACCCTTTTGAGCGAGGCCGTGCTCCATGCACGTTGCGCGGTCAACGGCCGCATGGTTGAGGTCCGCGCGGCCAAACCCGCCCAGGTCTTTGAGCAAGTGCTGGCGCAGCTGTGCGATGTGGTCTTTGAAAAGGCCGACTATATCGGCGCGCCGGTCACGAGCGATTCCGATATCCGCTCCACTCTGGCGGGCAACGTTCAAGCGGGGCTCGCTGGCATGGGCGCGGGTAACACGCGTGCGCTCAAAGAGGTCGAGGACTACCTCAAAGTTCAGCACCAGCGCCACCTGGATACCGCTATGGGCGATATCCAGCGCCAGTACCAGCAAAGGCCCTTTGGCTGGCGCGAGGTCGACATCGCAAATGTGGTGGCGCAGCTTGTGGTGGAGCAGCGCGCACAGGTGCTGTTTGGCGGTCAGACGGTTCAAGCTAACGACAGCCGCATGGTGGCACTCCTTCGCAAGGATGCCGATAAGGCCCAGGTGCGCTTGCGCATGCGCATAAGCGACCGGTTACTGCGCGCCACGGGCGAGCTCATGCGTGACCTGTTTGATCTCAAGACCGTGCCCTCCAACGAGGATAAGCTCGTGGCCGAGCTCAAGGAGCGCCTTGAGGACTTGCGCGAGGCGTGTCTCGCCATAGCACGCGACTACTACACGGGCATCAAGCCGGCCTACCCGTATCCCGGCGAGAACGAGTGCGAGAAGATGCGCTCGGAGGTCGCCGACGTCCTTAAGGATCAGAGTGAGTCCGAGGCGTTTTTGACTACGTTTACCAAGCATGAGGACCGCTTGCTCAATGCCAAGGAAGATTTTGACAAGGTGGTTGAGTTCTTCGAGTCCAACCAACGAACAGCGTTTGACCACGCCAAGGATTTCTTGAGCCGCACCGAGGGTATCGAGTATGCCTCCGATGACATTCCTAGCGCGGTTGAGAACGTGGCAAAGGTTCGCGAGATCCTCAAAGATCCCAAGCCCTACGGCCGCATTAAAGATCTGCAGCCGCTTATAATCCCGTCGAGGACGACATGAAAAAGCTGCTGGGTATCCGTCGCAATGAGTTTTTGTGCCGCATCGAGAATGATCTGCAAGACCTGCAGGCGCAGGCTGAGAGTCAAAAGGGCTTTGTCAATCAAGCCAAGGATGCCATAGCGGATGCCGGCGCCAAATACGAGTCGTTCAAAAACCGTGCCCACAGTGCTCAAAGCCTCAACGAGCTGAGCGTTGCTGCGACTAACTGGGGCGACTGGCTCAGCGCGGCAGCCAACGAGATGTACGACGCCGTGGATGAGGCCCGCATGCGTATGGACAACGAGCGCCGCAGCATCGAGGTCACGAGTACGGGTGAGGTGGTCAAGAAGATCTCCAACAAGGGTGCCGCATCGTCTGCGCCCGTGCCCGCGTCCAAGCCCCAGCGCAAGATCAAGACCGTGCGCCGCGCCGATCTGGCCAAGCCGAGTCGTCTCTTGTCCGCAGAGGACGTGGAGCGCTACGTGGACGACCTGCGCTCTCGCCTTATGCAGGAGCTCGCTGCAAACGACGAGATCCGTATCAACTAACCCGCGGAGCCACCGGTACCAAAGCGCGCACCGGTGGCTTATGGCGTTTAGAAAGGCTCATCAACCATGAACGATTCTGCTCTTAAGAGCTTCTGCACCTGGGCCCGTACAGAGCTCATCAAAGGCGTGGAGGCACAGATGGTGCGCTACGGCATCACCGAACCTGCACCCGCGCCCGTTGGGTCCGAGACCGTCAACGGCCTGCCCCTAAGTCCGGCTGAGATTGAGCGACGCGACAAACTGCTGCGCATGCAGGCGGAGGTGGGTCACGAAGCGCTGCGCGACCGTGCGGCCTACACCTGGTTCAACCGCATCGTGGCCATTCGCTTCATGGATGCACGCGGATGGCTTCCCAGCCATATGCGCATGCTAAGTCGTGCGGACGGCAGCCATGGCAGCGAGGCCGTGGAGAACGCACTGGACGTGGAAATAACGACGGCCGATACCGATCGCATAGCCGAGCTCAAGATGGCGGGCTTGGATGAACCGTTGTGGCGCTACCTGTTTGTTGCTCAGTGCGAGGAGCTTGCCGATTGCCTGGCGGGCGTCTTTGAACGCGTGGGCGGAGCCATGGAGCTGCTGTTGCCCCAGGGCCTCATGATGGCTGACAGTGTGGTGGGCAAACTCAATGCCATCCTCGCTGACGAGGACTGGCGCGAGGGCGTGACCGTTCTGGGCTGGATGTATCAGTACTACAATGCCGACGTTAAAGACGAGTTCTTCAAGTCCAAGCGCAAGGCAGCGGCGGCGGACATCGCGCCCGCCACGCAGCTCTTCACCCCCGAGTGGATCGTGCGCTATATGGTCGAGAACTCGCTCGGCCGTCTGTGGATGCTCAACAATCCGGGGAGTTCGCTACGCGAGCGCATGGAGTATTACATCGAGCCCGATGCTGAGCACGAGGACTTCATCCGCATTTCGAGTCCCGAGGAGATAACCCTCTGCGACCCCGCATGCGGCTCGGGCCATATCCTGGTTTATACGTTTGAGCTGCTCTTTGCCATGTACGAGGAGCGCGGCTACCGCGAGTGCGAGATCCCGGAGCTCATCCTGACCAAAAACCTCGCTGGCATGGAGATCGATCCCCGCGCGGCACAGATCGCGGAGCTGGCGCTTGCCATGTGCGCCCGCGAGCACGACCGTCGCTTCTTTAGGCGTGGCGTTCGCGCCGACGTTACCGTGCTCTCGAGCATCCCGCTAGGGGAGGACGAGCTGCCGGGTAACAAGAAGCTCGCCGAGGAGCTGAGTCATTTGGGCGAGATCGGTTCGCTGCTCAATCCCTCAGAGGACGAGATCGACGAGCTCAAGGCTGCCGCCGCGAGTTGTTCCGATGACCTTTTTGCCGCTACGGCCAAAACTAAGCTCGAAAGCGCTGCCGCCATCTGCGAGAAGCTGTCCCGTCGTTTTACCTGCACCGTTGCGAATCCTCCGTATATGGGCAGCAGCAGCTTTAACCCCTTCATGAGCAAGTGGGTCAAGAAGAACTACCCCGACGTGAAGAGCGACCTCTTCTCCAGCTTTGTCGTTCGCATGTTCAGTCTCGCCAAGGACCACGGCGAGTGCGGAGTCATGTCGCCTTTCGTCTGGATGTTCATCGGAAGCTATGAGAAGCTCCGCAACGAGATTATCGACAACAGAACGCTTACCTCCCTCATTCAACTTGAGTACTCGGGCTTCGCTGGCGCGACTGTGCCCATCTGCACCTACACGTTTCACAACTCACTCATCAAAGGCTACAAAGGAGGCTACGTGCGCCTTTCTGACTTCGTTGGCGCCGCTGTCCAGGCTCCCAAGGCCCTCGAGGCAATCCAAAACCCCGACTGCGGCTGGTTCTACCGCCGCAACGCCGAGACCTTCAGGCAGATCCCCGGCACCCCCATAGCCTACTGGGCCAGTGATGCCCTTGTTGAATCGTTCACAAAAGGAAGGAGGCTCGATGCTGTTGCTACTCCGCGACAGGGCTTGGCGACGAGCGATAATGGCCGCTTTTTGAGGAAATGGTGGGAAGTAGCGCCTTCCAACACATCGCGAGATTGTAGCGGCAGGCCTGAGGCAAAGCAGAGTGGCTCCCGTTGGTTCCCGATTATTCGGGGCGGCTCCTATCGAAAGTGGTGGGGTGACTACGACGAGGTGGTTAACTGGTTTGATGACGGTCGGGAGATGAAGGAAGCAATTCTGTCCAAGTATACTTATCTCTCTACACCTGATTTTGTGATCAAGAACCAGAACGACTATTTCAAGCCCGCAGTTTCCTGGTCTAAAATTTCTTCCAGCCTCGCCTCCTTTAGGTTTGCGCCTCGAGGGATGCTTTTTGAGGTAGCTGGAGCATGTCTTTTTGCGGAGCTGAACGAGCTCCGATACATCCAGGCTTTCTGCAACTGTTCCATTGCCGAAATTGATTTGGCGTTTATGTCGCCGACTCTAAACTTTGAGGTAGGCCAAATCGGTCAGTTGCCAATCATCCAAGATGAGGCTGCCGAGCCGACTGTCTGTTCACTCGTTGAAGAATCTCGCTCAATTTCAAAGGCGGACTACGATTCGTTTGAAACCTCTTGGGATTTTAAACGTAATCCTCTTGTCTAGGTGATCGCCATGGCTGAAAAGAAGAGGCGCAAGCCTGTCGATAAGACAATAATTGAATATGTCGAACCTAAGCCAAGCTGGATAAAGGCTGTTAAGGTTAATGACCATAACGATGTCATGGGTTCTATTATTCAGTTTTTTCTGGTTGAATCTCCTTGTAAAGGTGTGAGTAGCAGAGGGATATCGCTTCTCGATTATGGATGGGCTGATAGTGTTCCTCCTAAATCCGGGTACCTTCACCGAAGATTATTGGAAGTGGCCAATCTCTGCGATGGGTCGACGCTATTTACGGCCACACGAAAAGAAGAGATGAAAAATAGGTTTGTTGATGCTGATATGCCTGGCAATTTTGCTTCAACTTGTACCTCAAATCGCGTTGTGGCGCTCATCAACAGCAATTTTGTGCTTGATTTATTTCGGATTATTAGAAATTCGTTGGCACATTGTCGCTTTCAATTGGTCGAAAAGAACGGTGTGGATTTCATTGCTTTTGAAAACGGTATGCCAGGAAAAGATCTCATTGGAGCGGATTCATTTGAGGTGAGTTCTCGTTTATTTCTTAAATGCAGCACTCTCATTGATTGGATTGCTGTGGTTAAGTCCGAGGCTATATATGAGGCGGAAGAAATTGCCCGCAAGAAAGAGACCTCAGAACGGGAGTGGGAAAACAAGCGTCAATTGGTTTTGTCTCGAATCTCGAGTGGGTCCTACTCAAATAAAGATGATCTCGGGAAGGACTGTGAGCTATCTAAGCGTAATTTAGATAAATTGCTTGGCGAGCTGAAGGCCCAAGGGCTTATTGCTTATTCACGTTCTAATCGAAAATGGGAACTTACTGGTGACGCAAATCCGTGAGTAAGAGATGCTTCATCTTTGATTGCAAAGAACGGCGTGTCGAATGAGCTTCTAACGTTTTTTATTGCAAAGAGACTCGCTGTCTCTCGAAAGTGACCTTTTAAATGAAATTAGTCGGCGTTTTTAAATGAGAGGGCGGTCAAATATGGCCACTTTACTTCAAGAAAAATACGAGGCTCGCAAGGCCGAGGTCAACGCTCGCTTTGAGCAGCTTCGCGCCAACGAGGAGGAGCTCAACCGGATCTTTGCCAAGATCTACAACATGGAGGGCGAGGTGCCCATCGAGGTCGAGGACAAGTACGTCTCGGTGGCGCGCATCTTCGATACGGCAGAAGAGATTCCGGAGAGCTACAAGGGCAACAAGTACGTGCGCACCAAGCGCGACGAGATTACCTCGCTCATAAGCTATGCCGTGGGCTGCATGTTTGGCCGCTATTCGCTCGATGTCGATGGCCTGGTGCTGGCAGACCAAGGCGCCACTGTTACCGACTATCTGGCCAAGATGCCCGACCCCGCGCATGTGACCTTTATGCCCGATGCCGATAACGTGCTGCCCATCACCGACGACGAGTACTTTGACGACGACATCGTGCGCTACTTTATCGACTTTGTGCGCACGGTGTATGGCGAGGAGACCCTCGAGCAGAACCTCGCGTTTATTGCCGAGGCCCTTGGCGGCAGGGGAGCCTCGCGCGAGGTGATTCGCGGCTACTTTTTGAAGGACTTCTTTAAGGACCACTGCCAGACGTATAAGAAGCGCCCCATCTACTGGCTGTTCGACAGCGGTAAGAAGAACGGTTTCAAGTGTCTTGTTTACATGCATCGCTACCAGCCTGACCTATTGGCTCGCATCCGCACCGACTATGTGCATGAGCAGCAGGAGCGCTACCGTGCCCAGATCGGCTATGCCAACGATGCCCTTGCTGGTGCCGAGCGCGGCGAGCGCGTGCGCTTGGACAAGCGCGTCAAAAAGCTCAACGACCAGCTCAAAGAGACCATTGGCTACGAGGAGAAGCTGCACCACTTGGCAGACCAGATGATTAAGATCGACCTGGATGACGGCGTCAAGGTCAACTACGCCAAGTTTCAGGATGTGCTAGCAAAGATTAAGTAACTGCAGATACGGTAAGGATATTCATGCCCAAGATCGATGTAGAAGAACAGCTCAAGTTGCGGTTTTTGCAACCGTTGCTCGCATGCATGCCCCGCCGTGTGGTGGTTTGGCACGATGCGGACGGCGAGTTTGCTCCTGAGTTTGAACGTTTGGCCGCCGAGGGCTTCGACGGTGCGGGGACTGATGACAGCGTTATGCCCGCTCACGGTGACTTTGAGCGCCCAGTGCGGTTTGTTGAAGCCTGCGAGGGCCGCATGTTTGCCGTCAAGAAGCTCGTCAACCGCGATGACCTTGTGAGCGATATCTTGCTGTATCGCCGTTGCCCGCGCGGCAGGCTTGAGGGTGATTGGCTTGCCGATGTTGAGCTGTATGCCGATCAGTTCCAGGCTGACTATCTTTCGCTTTTGGCCGATCAGCTAGGCATCGAGAATATCGACGCCGTGCGCGAGAGCCTGCGCGAGCACAAGACGTTCTTTGATGCCAAGACCCGCTGCGCTAAGTTTGCCGCGTGTGTTCCGCATGCCTCGAGCGCATCCGATATCGAACTCGGCATCCTTACGGTGATTTTTGGCGGTAAAGAGCTTGGTGACGCGCGCCCCGCGTTTGTGCTGCGTGGCTGTATGACCATGCTGCTGCACGAGGGTCCCGAGGCGCTGGCCGAGTTGGTGGACAAGTACTGCGTGCATGATGTACTCTCTGCCTTCATCGTGCGTTGCTATGGGTTTGATGGGCCGCTTTACGAGCGTGACTCATTGCTTATGCTTGCATCCCATGTGCTCCTTACGGCGGCATCCACCGCGCTTCCCGAGGGAGCGCTCAAGGGGCTTGAGAGCCATGTGGCTCCCGCCTACGGGCCCTATTGCCTTGAGGCGGTGCGTACGTGGGACCAGACCGCCGATACCCAGGCATCGAGCGAGGACCTATTTGAGATTTGCCGTTTGGTTGAGGACGCCCGCGGACTCTTTGCACGGTTCGAGACCTTGCCGATCGATGTGCTGACCTCGCTTGATGTGTTTCCGTGCGTCAATGAGGCTGTGCTCTCGCAGCTGTTCTGCTCGTTTGCGCAAGGTGCAGACCGTGTTGAGGATGCGCGTGCCTTTGTGGCGCGTCGCTGCGACCTAAGCTGGTACCGTCGTGTCGAGAGCTACTTTGACCTGCTTGTCGCTGTGGCCGATATGTGCGCGTTTAGGCAGACGCACGCGGGCGGGTTCCATCTGGCGCAGTCCCAGCAGGTGTGGGATGCCTATTCGTCCGATTGGTATGCCATGGACGCTGCCTATCGCCATATGTGCACCGCGTATCTGCGGGCACGCTCCGTCGAGTGCGATGCGCTCGAGGAACCTGCCCGCGCCGTGGCGGACTGGGCGGAGAATCTCTACAGCAACTGGTTCTTGGCGGATGCCAATGCCTGCTGGGCGGCTGCTGCGCAAGGGGAGTGGGCCGATTGCGGCTACATCGATGGTCCCGCACGGCAGGATGAGTTTTACTGGCATGTGCTGCCCGCCTTTGTGGGTTCTGCCAAAACAACGGTCGTTATCGTGAGCGATGCGCTGCGCTATGAGGTTGCCCGCGACGTTGCGGCGCTGCTCGAGCGCGAACGCGGCGGCAACGTCAAGGTTTCTAGCATGCAGGCGGTCTTTCCCTCCATTACCGAGGTGGGCATGCCTGCGCTGCTGCCGCACCAGGTGCTTGAGCTTGCAGAGGATGGCGCGTTTGTGTTGGCTGACGGCATGCCCACTGCGACGACTCCGCAGCGCGAGGCCGTACTTACCCACGTTGAGCCCACGGCCCGCGCTTTGCGCTCGAGCGCATACCTCAACATGGCGGGAACCGAGCGCAAAGCGCTGCTCAAAGACTCCAGGCTCGTTTATCTCTACCACAACAAGATCGACGCCACGGGCGAGAAGGCAGCTACGCAGGATGACGTTTTCGATGCCTGCGCGGACACCGTGGAGGAACTTGCCGCGTTGGCGCGCCGCGTGTGCACCGACGCCCCGGGCGCGCGTGTTGTTATAACGGCGGATCACGGCTTCATCTACACGCGTCGTGAGCTCAACGAGTGCCAGATGCTCGGCAAGCCAGACCTACCCTTCCTTGACGCTCCTGTCATGCACGGCAAGCGTCATCTGGTGGTGCCCAACGAGGCCGTGGCCAAGCTTTCGGAAGAGGCATGCGAGGTGTTTGTTAATGTTGGCATGGGACGTTTAGGTGCCGGTTTTGAGGGATTTGCCCCGCGCGAGAACGTGCGCTTCAAGCGTCCCGGCGGCACTAACAACTACGTCCACGGCGGCATGAGCCTGCAGGAGCTTTGCGTGCCCGTTATCGGATTTTGGCGTGCGCGCTCGGGTTCCAAGGACTTTGTCGATACGCGCGTGGCGACGCTGCGCGTGCTAAGCGAGGGACGCCGAGTGACCAACTCGCTCTTCTCGGTCAGCTTGATCCAGGAAGAACCCGCCCAAGGCAAGGTCTTGCCGTGCGAGTATGAGCTGGTGTTTACCGACGCAAGCGGCAACGAGGTGAGCGATACGGTCAAGGCGCATGCCAACAAGACTTCCGTTAATTCGCAAGAGCGCGTAGTGCATGCCAAGTTTGCGCTGCGTGCGGCGGATGGATTCTCGGCAAAGGGTCCGTACTATCTGGTCTGCCGCGAGCGCGAGACGGGCAAGATCGTTTGGCGCGAGACGTACACCATCGCTGTTTCGTTTGCCCCTGTTGCTGACTTTGGTTTTTAGGAGTGTGCCCTATGTTTGATAACCATGACGACGATCTGTGGGAAGTTCCCTCGATTGATGTGGATGTGCCGGTGGAGGGTGTGGTGCCTGCGGAGGCCGCGCCTGCTGCGGAGCCCCCGGCGACTGAGGCTGTTGCGCCTGCCCCGGAGCCGGTTGCTGCCGCGCCCGTTGAGGCTGCGGTGAACGCCGAGGACGAATTCTCGACCGACGGTTATGATCAGGCTGTGGCCGAGGCTCCTGAGGACGACGGCTACGACATGGATGGGTTGGACGGCAAGCTGCTTGAGCACTTTGCTGGCAAGATCGTGCGCAAGGACCTGACGGCCCTTATGAAGCGCGGCGCCAACGTGCCCACCTTTGTGCTGGAGTACCTGCTGGGTATGTACTGCTCAACCGACGACGAGGATGCCGTGGCGGAGGGCCTGGGGCGCATCCGCAAGATCCTCACCGATAACTACGTGCGTCCCGACGAGTCCGAGCGCATTAAGTCCAAGATTCGCGAGCTGGGTCGCTTTACCATCATCGATAAGGTGACGGCCAAGCTCGACGAGTACAAAGACATCTACGTGGCGTCGTTTGCCAACCTGACCATTGAGCCGTTTGTGATGCCTGCCGAGTACGTGCGCGACTATTCCAAGATTCTCCAGGGTGGTATTTGGTGCATTATGAGCATCGAGTATCGTCGTCCCATGGAAGAGGAAGACGAGTTTGGCATGGAAGTCTTTGGCGACGATGCGCCTCGCCGCTCCAAGGCCAAGCGCAAAAAGCGCGGGCCCGAGGACTCTCCGTTTAGCGTGGCGTCGCTCACGCCCATCCAGATGCCCAACCTGGACCTGGACGCCATGATCGAGGAGCGTCAGTATTTCTCGCGCGACGAGTGGCTCAACATGCTGCTGCGCTCTGCCGGCTATGAGCCCAGCGAGCTTTCGGAGAAGGAGCGCCTGCACTTTATCGAGCGCATGGTGCCGCTGATCGAGCGCAACTACAATCTGTGCGAGCTTGGTCCCCGCGGCACCGGCAAGAGCCATATCTACAAAGAGGTCTCGCCTTACGCCATCTTGCTTTCGGGCGGCCAGACCACCACGGCCAACCTGTTCGGCCGCATGAACTCCATGCGCGCCGATCGCGTGGGCTTGGTGGGCCATTGGGATTGCGTGACGTTCGACGAGGTCGCCGGCATGCGCTTTAAGGACACCAACGCCGTGCAGATCATGAAGGACTACATGGCCAGCGGCAGCTACGCGCGTGGCCGCGACCAGATTAACGCCGATGCCTCCATGGTCTTTGAGGGCAACATCAACGACACCGTGCAAAACGTCCTTAAGACCACGCACCTGTTTGACCCGTTCCCGCCGGAGTTCAACAACGATTCGGCCTTCTTCGACCGTATCCACTATTACCTGCCGGGCTGGGAGATTCCCAAGATGCGGTCGAGCCTGCTGACCGGGCATTATGGCCTGATCACCGACTGCCTGTCGGAGTTTTGCAAGGAGATGCGCCGCAAGGACTTTACGCACCATATCGACCGTTACTTCCGCTTTAACAGCGACTTTAACAAGCGCGACGAGATCGCCGTGCGCAAGACCTTTAGCGGCCTGGCCAAGCTCCTGTTCCCCGACGAAGCCATGGACAAGGACGACGTGCGCTGGCTGTTGGATTACGCCATCGAGGGCCGTCGCCGCGTAAAGGAGCAGCTCAAGATTATGGCGGGCGTCGAGTTTATCGACGTTAACCTGGGCTATATGGATGCCGACAACCCGCAGGATGTGCATGTGGTGCGCGTGCCCGAGCAGAGCGAGGACACGCTGATTCCCGACGGGCCGCTGCTGTCCGGCCACGTGTTTGGCGTGGGCAGGTCGCAGGGCGGCGAGGTTGCCGTGTACAAGCTGGAGAATAAGGCCGTTGCCGGCGAGTGCAAGTTTAAGCACGAGGGCGTGGCCTTTAACAAGCCGGTGCGCGATACGCTGGAAGCCGCGTTCGACAACTTTGTGAACCTGGCGAACCGCGTGGCGCCGGGCATGCACATTGGCTCCAAGGATTATCTGCTGTTCTACAACGACCTGCAGAGCAAGGGCCTGTCCGAGGAAGTTTCGCTCGCCGAGTTTGTGGGCCTTTGCTCTGCGGCGTGCAACCGCCCGGTGATGCCCGCGCTGGCGATTCCGGGAATCTTGCGCATGTCGGGTTCTATGGACGAGATCCGAGGGCTCGAGGACATTATGCGCGTGGCCAAAAACGCCGGCGCCAAGCGCGTGATTTTGCCGCTGAGCGCCATCGCGGGCTTGCAGAGTGTTTCGTCCGAGATTATTTCGGGACTGAGTCCGGTGTTCTACATGGATGGTGACCCGGTTGATGCCGCGAAGAAGGCGCTGGATCTGTAGGAGTGCGGGCGTGCGGGCTTGCGTGCGCGTGGGCCCGCGGGCGTGTTGGCGTGTTCGAGTAGGGAGGCCTTGCCATGGCGAGCGAGCGTTCTGTTGGCGAGTTGCTCGACGAGCTGTTTGGCTTTGAGTCGGTAGCCAAGCGTCAGACGGCGCTTGAGCAGTACGATCGCGGTGAGCTGGTGTGCAGGGCGCGCTCCCGCGAGCTGCTGGGCGTGCTTAGGGGCGTCGAGGCTTCCGAGCACGCTGCGCGCGAGTCTGCCGTGCGGGCTGTTGACGGGTATGTTCGCCGTGTTGAGGGCGCCGCGCTTGCACGCGCTCGCAAGCGGGCGGGCATTGTTGGTCCGCTGCGGATGGAGCGCCGCTATGCTGCCTTTTTGCGCATGGAGGACAAGGCCGAGTTGCTGGCCCGTTTGGAGCAGACGCTTGCGTTTATCGAGGTAAAGCTGCGTGCGATTACGGCGGAAAAGGTGCGCGCGGCGTACGATGCTGCGGGGGCTATGGTGCTGCAGGACGTGGCACGCCTGAGTGACGTGCGCGTTGTGGATGCCGTGCCCCTGGATGCCGATCTGCTATGTACGCAGTTGGAGCAGTTGCGTTGTGCCGCCGACGCGACGGACCTTGCGGGTATGATCACAGCGACGTTTGAGTCCGAGCTGAGTGCGACGGGGTCGCTGGGCGCTGACGGGTTTACGGGCGATTTGGCTGGCGATGTTGCTGGTGACGTGGCGTTGGAGCGTGAACTTACCAACGTGCGCGGCGCTGCGCAGCGAGCGCGCTTGGCGGCGCAGGCGTATCGGGCCGAGCGCGCCACCCGCGTTGCGGGGAGCACGGTGGAGCCTGCGGGGCTGCCGGAGCCTGCTTGCGTTGCGTGCGAGACGGCGTGCGATGCCGGTTTGCTTTCCGAGCTGCTTGTTCAGGTTAAGAAGTCGTTTGAGACCTACCGTCGTGTTGTTGCCGACGGCGGGTTGTTCTGTGCGTTTGGCTCTGGCTCACCGCATGGGATTTGCCGGGGCTCGAGCTATTTAGACTATGATTCTCAGCTTGACGAAGACGTGCTGGTGGGCGAGTACGACGGCGCTACCAGGCATGATGTTCGGCGCGAGGCTGCGATTCCCGAGCTTGTGGATGAGGCTTCGACTGATGGCGGTGACTCGCTCGAGGTTGCCGTGGCACGCATGCGCGAGTTCAATGAGCGTCGCTACGATGGTGTGCTGGATGAGGACCCTGCGCGCCATGTGAATGCGTTTTGGTATGGACTCAAAAAGCTCAGTCAGTATTGCGAGGCCGCCGTGCGTGTGGACGAGCGTGCTTGGGATTGCTTTATCGATAAGGTGCAGTTCGCCTACGATGAGCCCGTGGGGCGTTTGACCACACAGATGGACGACAAGCAGGTTGAGGCTTTTGTCGCTGCCGTGGATGCACTCGGTGCTGACGAGTAAGGGCCTGGTTTGGCGGGAGGTTTCACCATGAAAATCGAAGTCGATGTAGATCGGCTGCGCGAGAGCCTGATCGACCATGCGGGGAGTGCGGCCGGCGTGGGCTTTCCCGCTGCCATGCTCGACGTGATGGATATCGAGGATGAGTCCCCTCAAGAGCTCCTAGCCCAAGCCGAGCGCGAAGGCCTCGACCTCCGCGACTTTGCCGTCGACGATGACTAGGGTAGCTAATTTGAGACGGGGCGTCTGCACCCGCAGCTGCGCGAAAATGCACGATAAGCCGTCGCAATGGAGTCTACTGACCTCGCGACCGTTCTATTTTGACTGCACGCTGGCTAAGTGAGTAGGCTTTATTGGAAATCCTGAGCACCCGACAAATTAGCTTCAACAAACCCGCAGGTCACAGACTTGTGCTTTGGTGACGTGGTCGGCGATTCGACAAAAGTCTACTCACTTAGTTTTGAGAGACGCTAATTGTCCGCAA
>JBKTBE010000026.1:0-26563 GCA_046883645.1 Collinsella sp.
CAGAAGTTCAAATCTTCTAACGCCCACCAAATGTTCGCAGCTCAGAGGCTATGTCCTCTGGGCTGTTTTGTTTTGCTACCAAGCACGCCGTCAAATATGCCACCAAATATTGATCCAAGGTCCCCGTAGAGGTGCCGGCAGATTGCATACGTCCTGGCCGACCGTGACCGCAACATGTTGGTCAAGCATAATCTTTTGGATTCTTTTGGCGTGAGCGGCTTGGTTTTGGTAGGATTTGTCAGCGGCTTGACTAAGGGGGTTTTATAACTGCCATGCAGGTAGCCGTGTTGGTAACGTTTTACCGACTTCCCAAGAACCCCTCATTTTTAATGCGTCTGCAAAATGACTAATTGCTTTGACCTGCTGAAACACTATATGTTGTGTTTGACCTAAAAAAAGAATACAGGATATAGATGCCTCTTTGTCGTATGATAGATGGCGGACAGAGAACGAGAACCTTATTCGCCCCATTTGGACACGTCTTTGAGCCGCTTGATCGGCCGCGAGGATTGTCCGCATGAGGACTTATGGTTTATCGAGAACACAGATTGCGCGACGGCGCCGCAAGACAGGGGCAAGCCCTGCCGGGTATCGTTTGGCTCTGAAGCGCGATGAGGCTACGATGCGAAAGAGGCAAGAGGATGAAGATCATCAAGCGCAGCGGCACCGAGGTTGTCTTTGACATCGATAAGATCGTCAATGCCATCCGTGCCGCAAACTTGGAGGTCGAGGAGAGCTCTCGTCTTACCGACCGCCAGGTGGTTTACGCGGCGCAAAACGTCGCCGAGGCATGCGAGAACGCGGGCCACACTGTTTCGGTCGAGGAGATTCAGGATTTGGTCGAGGACGAGATCATGCGTCTCGACTGCTACGAGGTTGCCCGCCACTACATCATCTATCGCTATGTTCAGAGCCTGAAGCGCCAGAAGAACACGACCGATGACAAGATCCTGTCGCTGATCGAGTGCAATAACGAAGAGGTCAAGCAGGAGAACTCCAACAAGAACCCGACCGTCAATTCCGTTCAGCGTGACTACATGGCCGGCGAGATCTCCAAGGACCTGACTCAGCGTGTGCTGCTGCCTCAAGAGATCGTGGATGCCCATAATGAGGGCCTGATCCATTTCCACGATTCGGATTACTTTGCCCAGCACATGCATAACTGCGACCTGGTGAACCTGGAGGATATGCTCCAGAACGGTACTGTTATTTCGGGCACGCTGATCGAGAAGCCGCACAGCTTCTCGACTGCCTGCAACATCGCGACGCAGATCATCGCTCAGGTTGCTTCCTCCCAGTACGGTGGCCAGTCGATTTCGCTGACCCATCTTGCCCCGTTCGTCGAGGTGAGCCGTCAAAAGATTCGCGGCGAGGTCGCCCGCGAGCTCGAGGAGCTCGGCGTTTCCGCATCTCCCGAAAAGGTCCGCGAGGTTGTTGAGGACCGCCTGCGTGACGAGATCCGTCGCGGCGTTCAGACGATTCAGTATCAGGTCGTGACCCTTATGACCACGAATGGCCAGGCGCCGTTCGTGACGGTCTTTATGTATCTCAATGAGGCCCGTACGCCCCAGGAGAAGCATGACCTTGCCATGATTGTGGAGGAGACGCTTCGTCAGCGCTATGAGGGCGTTAAGAACGAAGCCGGCGTGTGGATCACCCCGGCGTTCCCCAAGCTCATCTACGTGCTCGAGGACGATAACGTTCACGAGGATTCCCCGTACTTCTACCTGACTCAGCTGGCTGCGAAGTGCACCGCCAAGCGCATGGTGCCCGACTACATCTCCGAGAAGAAGATGCGCGAGCTCAAGCTGTCGAAGGGCGAGACCGCGGGCAACGGCGACTGCTATACCTGCATGGGTTGCCGCAGCTTCCTGACGCCCGACCGCTCCGGTAACGGATTTAACAACGTGGCCAACGCGCTGAACTATGACCCGAACAAGCCCAAGTACTACGGTCGCTTTAACCAGGGCGTTGTGACCATCAACCTGCCCGATGTCGCGCTGAGCTCGCATCAGGACATGGATAAGTTCTGGAAGATCTTCGACGAGCGCCTTGAGCTGTGCCACCGCGCCCTGCTGTGCCGTCATGAGCGTCTGATGGGTACGCTTTCGGATGCCGCACCGATTCTTTGGCAGTACGGTGCCCTCGCCCGCCTGAAGAAGGGCGAGACGATCGACAAGTTGCTCGTGGGCGGTTACTCCACCATTAGTCTGGGTTATGCCGGCCTGTATGAGTGCGTTAAGTACATGACGGGCCACAGCCACACCGAGAAGGAGGGCACGCCCTTTGCCATGGCCGTCATGCAGCGCATGAACGACAAGTGCGCGGAGTGGAAAGCCGAAAGCGATATTGACTTCTCGCTGTACGGTACCCCGCTTGAGTCGACGACCTACAAGTTCGCCAAGTGCCTGCAGCGTCGTTTTGGCATCATCCCGGGCGTGACGGACAAGGGCTACATCACCAACAGCTACCACGTCCACGTGTCCGAGGAGATCGACGCATTCGACAAGCTCAAGTTCGAGGGTATGTTCCAGCAGCTTTCGCCGGGCGGTGCCATCTCCTACGTCGAGGTTCCCAACATGCAGGACAACCTCAAGGCTGTCATTCGCGTGATGCAGTACATCTACGACAACATCATGTACGCCGAGCTCAACACCAAGAGCGACTACTGCCAGGTGTGCGGCTACGACGGTGAGATCAAGATTGTCGAGGATGACGGCAAACTGGTGTGGGAGTGCCCCAATTGCGGCAATCGTGACCAGGAGAAGATGAATGTCGCCCGTCGTACGTGCGGCTACATCGGTACCCAGTTCTGGAACCAGGGTCGAACCGAGGAGATCCGCGACCGCGTGCTGCATCTCTAATAACCATCCCAGGCCGCCCCGTAGCGAGGCCCCGGACCTTTACTCGCTATTTCGGACAGTCCTGGCTCACGACGGAGGCGCCACTGGCGCCTCCTGTTCGTGCGGAACTCATATCGAGCAAAGGTCCGGGGCCTCGCTACGGGGCAGTCAAGTTGACGTAGCTGAGATGCAGCATGCGGTCTGCTCGCTCCTCGAAGTTCTTAGTGGAAATGAGTTGACTTGCAGCAACGCTTTGCTTGCGATGACGGTTGAGCTGCAACGAAGTATTTATTGGACCTCGAACCCTATACTCGATGTTCGCTTCGTTCATTGAGTTACCCTTTGCATGAGGCCGGGACATATCGTCCCGCCCGCAGTTTCGCAGGCCGAAGGCCGAGAATGTTTGAGGACGGGATGATATGTCCCGACCTCCCGGGAGAGTTACCTATGAACTACGCGAACATTAAGTATTTCGACATTGCTGATGGAGAAGGCGTTCGTACTTCTCTGTTTGTGAGCGGGTGCCGTCGTGGGTGCAAGAACTGCTTTAACTCTGTCGCGTGGGACTTTGCTGCGGGCGAGCCGTTCGATCGTGCCGTCGAGGACAAGATTATCGAGAGCCTCGATCATCCCTTTATTGACGGCCTGACGATTCTGGGCGGCGAACCTATGGAGCCCGAGAATCAGGCGGGACTCGTTGAGTTTGTCGAGCGCGTTCGTGCCGCTTATCCTGCGGGGTCAGGAAAGACCATTTGGTGTTTTACCGGCGACGTGCTCGAGGAGCTTATGCCGGGTGGTCGTCACCATACCGAGGTCACGGACCGTATCCTTGCCTGCCTCGATATGTTGGTGGATGGCCCGTTTGTTCAGGATCTGTACGATATCTCATTGCGCTTTAGGGGCTCGAGTAACCAGCGCGTGATTGATATGAACGCCACGCGCGCCCGTGCTGAGCGCGAGGGCGTTGCGCTTTGTGATGCGGTTGAACTTTGGCGTGATGATCCGGTCTATTCGACCCATACTATGTAGCTTGTGGTCGATGCCGAAGAGCGTGGTACCATAGCGCGAACGTGAAATCGGAAAAGTGAGGCCCAGATGGTCGATCAGGAAAAAGTCGAGGCCGCCATTAAGCTGTTGCTTGAGGGCATAGGCGAGGACCCAACTCGTGAGGGCCTGCTGGAGACCCCGGCGCGCGTTGCCCGTATGTATGGTGAGATCGCCGGCGGTATGGACCAGAGTGCTGAGGAGCACCTGTCCAAAACCTTTGCCGTCGCTTCGAACGATTTGGTTATCGAGCGCGACATCACGTTCTACTCGCTGTGCGAACATCATCTGCTGCCGTTTTATGGCAAGGCCGCCATTGGTTATATCCCCAACGGCCGTGTCGCAGGGCTCTCTAAGCTTGCCCGCACGGTTGAGGTCTACGCCCGTCGTCTGCAGCTGCAGGAGCAGCTGTGCGCACAGGTTGCCGATGCCCTCATGGAGTATCTCGCTCCCCAGGGAGCGATTGTGCTCATGGAGGCTGAGCATATGTGCATGACCATGCGCGGCGTGCAAAAGCCTGGCACCAAGACCGTGACGCTCGCTCGCCGCGGCGTCTTTGAGACCGATCCGTCGCTCGAGGAGCGGTTCTTTAGGATGCTGGGCCGTTAGCATGAGGGTCGTCAACGACTTTACATCGAAGACCGATGAGGGGACGCCGCGTCGCGGCTTCATGGCTTCGGGCCTAGCCCCCTTTGATGCCATGCCTCGCATTGATTACATTTGTGCCAACGGGCTGTTTCGGCGGCACCTGGGCAACATTGCGCAGTTGGAATCGGGGCGCATCTTCTGCCGCCACGGTATTGACCATCTGCTCGATGTCGCTCGCATTATGTGGATCAAGAATCTCGAGGAACAGCTCGAATTTGACCGCGAGGTCATCTACGCCACGGCACTTCTTCACGATATCGGCAAAGATGAACAGTACGAATCGGGTATATCCCATGATGTTGCAAGCGAACGCGTCGCTGATGCGATTCTCGGCGGCATGCCCGATGACGTGGCGTTTGAGCCGGCCGATGCCGCAGCCATTAAGACGGCCATTCTGGGCCATCGAAAGCTGCGCGTGAACAGCCAACCGCTTGAGCGTCTGCTCTATGCAGCCGACAAAGCGTCGCGCGCCTGCTTTGCATGCCCCGCGCGCAATGCTTGCAACTGGAGCGATGATAAAAAGAACCTGTCGATTCGCGTGTAGTTAGTTTGCGCGGTCGGGGTTCTAAATGAAGGAGACGATCGCGATGAGTAACAAAAAACTGCCCGAGAACGCAACCAAGACTGAAGGCGCCGAGCTCGCCCGCCGTGGAAGGGGCGAAATATCCACCGCAACGGCGGTGCCCCACGTGAGCTATGACGATCTGCGCCATGCCGACCGTATTGTCATTGATGGGCTTGAGGTTTTTGCCAACCATGGCGTGTATCCCGAGGAGAACGCCCTGGGGCAGAAGTTTGTCGTGTCCTTGGTGCTCTATGCCGACCTGCGTGCAGCGGGGGAGCACGATAACCTGGACGCCTCGATTGACTACGGCTCGGTGTGCCACGATGTCGATGGCTATCTGCGCGAGCATACGTTTAAACTCATCGAGGCGGCAGCCGAGGGTGTGGCCCAGATGCTGTTGCGTCGTTATCCCTTGCTGCTTGGTGTGCGCATAAAGCTCGATAAGCCGTGGGCGCCCATCGGTCTTCCTCTGGCAAGCTGCGGCGTCGAGATCGAGCGCGTGCGCTAACCGGTTCTAATACGTCTCTATGGGTGGCTGCTTGAGCCGCTGCGACAGCGCTCTATTGTTGGGGCAGTACGTGTCAAGCAGGGTGTGAAACCGATGATTGTGGCTTGGCTCGAGCAAGTGGACGAGCTCGTGGGCGACAACCATGTCGAGGCATTCGACGGGGTAAGCGGCAAGTTCTCGTGCGATGCGAACGGCACCGGATTTGGGCGTGCATGAGCCCCAACGCGTTTTCATGCTACGTACGGAAACGCGGGCCACGGTGACGCCCATTGTGATTTCGTATGCGCGCACCATATCGCGCAGCGCCGTGGTGACCTCGGATGCATAGAGCTGGTCGATGCGGGTCTGGAGCTCATCGGACGTCAGGCCGTCGAGGATTGCGCGCCGCTCGGCCTGTGGGCGTTCGTCCGATTTGTCGGCACCCATAAAACTTGCGAAGGTGGCCTGCTTGGGCCGCGGTGCGGGTGATGCAAAGTTGTGGTCGAGCGCATCTTGTACCGTGATGGGCTTGCCCCAAAGCGCAATGATGGACGAGGTGCTGAGCGGCTCTCGCGCCGTCGCCCGATGTTGCTCGCGCTTGGCAAGTCGGCTGACAATCCAGGTGCTGTTGCGCTTCACAAATGCCTCGATGCGCTCGCGGCTGGCGCCGAGCGGTGCGCTGGCGTGGACCTCACCGCTTGATGTGACGCGTAGGTTGAAGTTTTTGACGCGCTTTTTGGTAACGACGACGGAGATGGGCGTCCCATCCGGTCGGGATATGGAAATCGTAAATTGCTGCGTCAAAAGCGGTCCTTCAGATTGGGGACGGGCCGGCATGTCGACCGTTCGGCATGCCGGCCCGCTCAATGGATGTGAAATTAATAACGCTCAAAGAAGGCAAGCGCGTTGTCGCTACAGAGCTTCTGCATCACGGTCTTGCCAAAATGCTTGGAAAGCATGTTCTGGAACTCGGGCATCATGCTGGCATCGGAGAGGAAAGCGGGCACCGTGGCACCGTCCCAGTCGCCGCCGAGCGCGATGACGTCCTCGCCGCCCAGGTCGAGCCAGTGCTCGATATGTGCCGCCAGCTGGTCGAAGGTGACGTCTGCGGCGGTCTTGTCGGTTGCGTCGTTGGAAAGGAACTCGCTGCAGTAGTTGAGGCCGACGATGCCACCCATGTCGCGGATGGTGCGGAACTGGTCGTCGGTAAGGTTGCGCTTGACGCCGCAAACCGCACGGGAGTTGGAGTGGCTGGCGACGAAGGGGCGCGTGGCGTGGGCGACAACCTCGTCAAAGCACTCATCGTTGAGGTGGGAGACGTCGAGTACCATGCCGGCGTGCTCCATCTGCGTAAGTGCCTCGATGCCGGCGGCGGTGAGGCCGGCGTGGGTATCGTGTCCGCTCGCGAGCGGTCCCTGCGCGTTCCAGCTGAGTGATGACATGAGTACGCCCAAGCTCTTGAGCACCTCGATCAGCGCGGGGTCCTCGGCAAAGAACGTGGCGTTTTCGATGGTGTGGATGCAGGCGACCTTGCCGTCTTTGAGCGCGGGGCGAATGTCTGCCGCGCTGCGTACGTTGACCATGCGGTCGTGGTTGAGCATTGCCTGGCCGCTCATATGCGCCATGATCTGCGCCTGGAAGCGCGCGGCGTGGGCGGTGGGAATCTCATCGGGGACAAACGTGGCGAAGCACTGTGCCCACGGCGTGTTGCCGATCTTTGCGAGCGAGATGGCGCAGGCGTTGCCCTCGATGAGGTCGAAATCTTGCGGATGCGTTTCGTCGCCGGGGAAATAACCGTCGGTGCCGGCGGTAAAGCGCAGGTCGAGATCGAGCGTGGCCCAGCCGATTCGGTCGGCGGTGTCGCAGTGTAGGTCAAATACGGGATATGCCATGGTTCCTCCGGTTGCAGCGTTTCTTTGCAAACTGTCATTGAATTGTATGACTAGGGTATAGTTAGCGCCATATGTTCACGGCGGCCCGCGTTGTGCGCCGCCCTTATCACGGAGGTTACCATGTCCAACCAGGGCAAGAAGGTCAAGACCCATTATCGCGGCACGCTCGATGACGGCACGCAGTTCGATAGCTCCTACGATCGCGGCGAGCCGCTGGAGTTCACCTGCGGCGCCGGTCAGATGATCAAGGGCTTCGACGCCGCTGTTGTCGACATGCAGGTGGGCGAGAAGAAGACCGTGCACATCCCGGCTGCCGATGCCTACGGCGAGCACAATCCCGAGATGGTTATTACCTTCCCGGCCGAACAGGTTCCCAACATCGAGCAGATCGAGAAGGGCATGAAGCTTTTCCTGTCCACGCCGAGCGGTATGCCCGTCCCCGCCGTGGTCATCGACGTTACGCCCGAGGCCGTGACGCTCGACGCCAACCACGAGCTGGCCGGCAAGGACCTCAACTTTGATATCGAGCTCGTCGAGGTCGAGGACTAGGCTATGCCTACGAATCTGGTTTCGACAGCGTGCCTCGGAAATCTCAACGACCCGTCCTATGAGCTTTTGCTTCGCCGGGAGCTGGGCGGTGTCTTTGAGGTCGATGAGCTACTGCTCGATTGGGACCAGGCTGATGTATGCGCGTTTGTGGGCGTGACGGAGCTGGGGCGCACGGTCGATGTTCGGCTGGATACTGCCGACGGCGGTCGTCTTGTCGACGGCGACGTGCTCGCCGTCGACCACACGGGTGCGGTACCCGTGGCGGTTGTCGTGCGCCTGCGCAGCGCCGAGGTTTATTTGGTCGAAGTTGACCGCATGGACCCGATTGCGCTCGCGCATGCGTGCTGGGAGATCGGCAACATGCATGCGCCGCTCTTCCGGGGCGACTCGGACGAGCATACCGTGCGCATGTATACGCCGGTGCAGCCTGTTTTGGGCCGCATGCTCCGGGGTGTCGAGGGTGTTCGGCTCTCGGTGGTTACCCGTGAACTCGATGCGGACCGACGCTTTGCATCGAGCGCGGCGGATGCCGTTGTGAGTATGGCTCCAGACTTTGCGATCGTAAAAAAGGCGCGCGGTTAACGTGCGTATGAGTAAGACGGACTTTGAGAGGCAGCTATTCAAAGTCCGTCTTACTGTTGATGAGGTGCTTTGGGGGAAAGCATATGGGTCTTGAGGGGATCAAGCTGATTGCATGCGATTTGGACGGCACGTTGCTGCATCCGGGGGAGCACGAGCCGCGTTCCGAGGCCTTTGAGCTCATCGATGAACTGCATCGTCGCGGCATCGTGTTTATGCCGGCGAGCGGTCGTCAATATGCGAGCTTGCGCTACCTGTTTGCCCCGGTGGCCGATGAGCTCGCCTATGTATGCGAAAACGGAGCCCTAGTGATGAGCGAGGGGCGTGCCGTTGTCAAGCGTTCCATGGAGCGTAGCCTTGCTATGGATATCGCGAATGCCGTGGTTGCGTATCCCCATGCCGACGCGACCCTTTCATGTGAGGGACACCTCTACACCATGAGCGGCAACGATGCATTCGTCGATCATTTGCGCTATGAGGTCCACTGCGATGTGGCGGTGGTCGACCGCCCCGAGGACATCGACGAGGACGTCATTAAGATTGCCTTCCAGACGCCCGAGGTGGATCAGCCGGCGGCCCTGGAGTATTTCGAGCGCCTCTTTAGCGACCGTGTTGACGTGATGACGTCGGGAACCGAATGGACGGACTTTATCGGCTTTGATTCGGGTAAGGGTTCCGCGCTTGCCGATTACGGTCGTGCCCTGGGTATTTCGCCCGATGAGATGATGGCGTTTGGCGATAACGAAAACGATCGCGACATGCTCAACGTCGTGGGCCATCCCTATCTGATGGAGAGCTGCAACCCCTCTATGCGTGGCATTAACGACCGCGTCCGCTACGTGCGCACGGTCGAAGAAGAGCTGCGTCGTCTACTTGCTGAGTAGACATTTGGGACATGTCTAGAAATCTACTTTTTGCTGCAAAGTGCGGAAAGGTGGATTTTAAGGCATGTTCCAAACATCTACCGGCAGTCGGGGCAGAGACCCTCGAAGATGGTGTAGTGCGACGTGACGTGCCAGCCGATTTGCTCGGACGCCTTGGCGTCGAGCTGGGCATCGAAGGGGAGCGGTACGTCGATGACGCGGCTGCACGAGGTGCAGATGATATGCGCATGCGGCTCGATCGTGCGATCGAAGCGGCTGCCGCCCAGCGTCTTGATGGAGAGAATCTCGCCGGCATCTGCCAAGAGATTGAGGTTGCGGTAGACCGTGCCGCGGCTGATCTTGTCATCCTGTTCGCGCACGGCGTTGTAGATTTCGTCGGCGGTGGGATGGTTATAGCTTTGGCGCACGGCGTCAAGAACCAGCTTTCGCTGCTTGGTATTCCTTCTTTGCACCGCCATGCGCCTCGCCTCTTTTCTATTAACGGTCGTAGGTAAATGATACCGTATTTAGCACACAATACTAATAATGAGGACTGAAACCGTCTTCATTGGCAAGTGGGGCTCGGGCCTGGGCGTCTACAAGGCGAAAACGCGTTCCCATGCGCTCGTAGGAGGCATGAAGCGCCTCGAGATGAGATAGGACGTTTGCCGGAGTTCCCTGTATCTCCATCTCGACTGAGCCGTCTTCCATGTTACGCACCCAGCCGGTGAGTGCGCGTGCCTGTGCGAGGTTGGTGTTGGTAAAGCGAAAACCAACGCCTTGGACTTGCCCCGCCCAGCGCAGGAAATAGCGCAGGGGAGTGTCTTGAGTGGCCTCGTCGCTTGCGAGTACGGTAAGCCTGCGGCGCAGCTCGAGCTCGACGTTTGATGGTTTTTGAGGCTCTCGACTGCCGCCGGTGACGCTGGAGAAGAACGTATCGAAGAGGCCCATCGCTATGCCTGCTTGCCTGCGTCGGCCGGGAAGGTAATGCCGGCCTGCTGGCGCACGGCATCCATGATGCGCAGTGAGACGAGCGTGACATCGCGGTAGTGGCCAAGCTCGTGGCGTCCCGCCGGGGTCTCCCAAATCTCTTCCTTAACGTTATCGATGCCGTCGATGGCGGTGATAAAGTCTGTGAGTTCGTATTCCATAGTGTTGCTCGATTTGGGCAGGTCGAGCACGCGGCCGTTGTCGCCCTGTTCGCGCGGTGCCTCGGTCGCCGAGCCGCGTACGACATCGCCGCGATAGTCGATGCGGACGTTGCGGGGCGTGGACAGATGGTCGATCTGGATAGTGCCACGCTCGCCTTCGATCTGCGAGGGCAGCAGGTCATTCGTAATTTTGGAGTGCGCGAGCTCGACGGAGATGCGGCCTCCGCCGTAGCTGGCGAGGATGGAACCGCAGCCGTCGATGGGGCCGTGCGTGAGCTGTCGCGTGGTGGGATCGAGCAGGGTGGTCATGCTCGTAAGGCCGGAGGGCATGCCGAAAATCTCGACCATGGGCTCGACGGCGTAGACGCCAATGTCCATGAGGGAACCCGATGCCATATTGCAGTCGAAGATATTGGTGGCGCGTCCCGCGAGAATCTCGTTGTAGCGCGAGGAATACTTGCCAAAGCGCAATGAGGCGCGGCGGATGGGGGCGATCTCGTCCAGGGCGTCCTCGATGGCGTGGAAGGCGGGATCGTGGAGGGGACGCATGGCCTCGAGGGCCACGACACCTGCTGCCTCGGCAGCGCGGAAGACTTCCAGCGCTTGCGCCTCGGTGGCGCAGAAGGGTTTCTCGACGATGACGTGCTTGCCACCGGCGATGCAGGCAAGGGCCTGCTCGTAGTGAAGTGCGTTGGGGCTGCCGATATAGACGGCGTCGACGTCGGCGGCTGCCGCGAGCTCATCGAGTGAAGTAAAGTTTCGCTCGCCACCGCGCTCGGCGGTAAAGGCAGCACCGCGATTGGCATCGCGCGAGAGCGTGCCCACAAACGCGGCTTGGTCGTTGGCGTTGACGACCTGGATAAAGTCGTCGGTAATCATGGATGTGCCGATGGTCGCTATACGCAGCATGTATCCCCCTCGTGCCGTTCGGTTTACAGGATGAGTGTAGCGCGAAGGGGCAGGAAATAGCGTACGAAAACGCCGTTACAGGTCGCTCTCGTTAAAGCCGGTGTCGATATCGAGGTTGCTGCCGTCGGCCGCCGTGGTGGCGAGCTCGTCGCAGCGCTCGTTGAGCTCATGGCCGGCGTGACCCTTAACCCAGATGAACTCAACCTTGTGCTTGCTCTTTGCGGTGAGTAGGCGCTCCCACAGATCGCGGTTCTTGACGGGCTGCTTGTTGGCGGTCTTCCAGCCGCGTTTTTTCCATCCGTCAATCCAGTGCTTGTTGAAGGCGTTAACGACGTACTGCGAATCGGAATGGACTTCGACGTCGCAGGGGCGGTTGAGCGCCTCGAGTGCCACGATAACGGCCATGAGCTCCATGCGGTTGTTGGTGGTCTTGGCGTAGCCGCGCGAAAGCTCAGAGGTGAAGGTCTTGCCGGCGGGGTTGGTGTATTTGAGCACGGCGCCGTAGCCGCCGCGTCCCGGATTTGATCGGGCCGAGCCGTCGGTATAGATGATGACCTTCACATGGTTCCTTTCGTTGGGTACGTTTCGCGTGAGTGACCATTGTAGCGCCATGCCCGCCGGGGGCTAGCAATCTACGATTTCTACCCCGTCTTCCGACAGTTGGTTGGCATGGATGATGCGGTTGAGCTCGTCGAGGTATTGCTGCAAGAGGGGAGAGGGCTTGCGGTCGTCATGCATGATGTAGCCCACATGCATCGTCGGGGCGTCTGCCAGGGGGATCGAGGCCATGCCCCACTGCATTTCGCTGGAGAGTACGCCGGTCGACAGCGCATAGCCGTTCGAGGTGATAAGCAGGTTGGTGAGCGTCCCGCGGTCGGATACGCGGATATTGCGGTTGCAGGGAATATAGCTAAACGGTTCCTCGGCGTAATAGAAGGAGTTCGAGGTGCCTTGCTCAAAGCTGTAGCGCGTATAGGGCGTGAGGTCGGCAAGGGACAGCTGCGAACGGCGTGCGAGCGGGTGGCGTTCGCTGACGAACACGTGGACTTTTGCATCAAAGAGGGGATGAAAGCTCGCTCGGGCATCGGTAAAGGCCTTCTGCAAGACACGGGTATTAAAGTCATCCAGATAGAGGATGCCGATATCGCTGCGAAACGCGCGCGCGTCGTCGATAATCTGCGCTGTGGTGGTCTCGCGCATGATGAACTCGAACTTGCTGTCGCGGCAGCGCTCGACTACGTTGACAAAGGCCTCGACCGAAAAGGCGTAGTGTTGGGCGGAAATGGCGAGGCGGGCTTGCGGGGTACCGCCGTCCTCGTAGCGGGCCTCGAGCATGTCGGCCTGCTCTACGACCTGGCGTGCATAACCCAAAAGCTCGGTGCCGTCGTTGGTGAGTGCAACACCGCGGCTGGAGCGCGTAAAGATTTCGATATGAAGTTCCTGCTCCAGGCTTTTGACGGCATTGGAGATATTGGACTGTGCCGTATAGAGGCGCTGGGCTGCGGCGTTGATCGAACCGGACTCTGCCACGGCGATCAAAAAGCGAAGCTGTTGGAGGGTCATCGGCGCCCGTCCTTTCGAGTGTTATCTATAAAACCGATAACAGGTTAGCGCTTTAAAGTGATTGACCGAGCGAAACAATGCTCGTACTATTCAAAACACACAAAGGCGGTAGGTAATTAAGCCGACCACGGAACCGGGATGTCAAAGGGAGGACCGCATATGAACTGCTTGCCAAGACGAATGCCGGGCTCCTGTTTGCGCCCGTTGGCGTGATCAGGAGACAGCGACTTACTCTTCTCTTATTTATTTACTTTCGTTCGATCAAGGAGATCATCATGAGCCAGTTCATCAACAACCCCGAGCACACCTTTGGTTTCGATACCCTGCAGCTTCATGTTGGCCAGGAGAGCGCCGACCCCGCATCCGACTCCCGCGCCGTGCCTATCTACCAGACCACGAGCTATGTGTTCCGCAACTCCCAGCACGCCGCCGACCGCTTTGGTCTTGCCGACGCCGGTAACATCTACGGCCGTCTGACCAACTCCACCCAGGGCGTCTTCGAGGACCGTATCGCCGCACTCGAGGGTGGCGTGGCCGGTCTTGCCGTCGCCTCCGGCGCTGCTGCCATCACCTATACCCTGCAGGCTCTTGCCCAGGCTGGTGACCACGTGGTGGCTCAGAAGACCATCTACGGTGGTTCCTACAACCTGCTCGAGCATACGCTCTCCCAGTTTGGCGTCGAGACCACGTTTGTCGATGCTCATAACCTGGAAGAGGTTGAGGGTGCCATCAAGGACAACACCACGGTCATCTATCTCGAGACGCTCGGCAACCCCAACTCTGACATCCCCAACATCGACGCCATCTCCGAGATCGCCAAGAAGCACGGTCTGCCGGTTGTCGTCGACAACACTTTCGGCACCCCGTATCTGTTCCGTCCGCTGGAGCATGGCGCCAACATCGTTGTCCACTCCGCAACCAAGTTCATCGGCGGCCACGGCACCTCGCTGGGCGGTGTGATCGTCGACGGCGGTAACTTCGATTGGAAGGCGAGCGGAAAGTACGCCCAGATCGCTGAGCCCAACCCCTCCTACCATGGTGTTTCGTTTGCCGAGGCTGCCGGTCCTGCCGCCTTCGCAACCTATGTCCGCGCCATCCTGCTGCGCGACGAGGGTGCCTGCATCAGCCCGTTCAACGCCTGGGTCCTGCTCCAGGGCACCGAGACCCTGTCGCTGCGCGTCGACCGCCATGTCGAGAACACCAAGAAGGTCGTTGAGTTCCTGGCTGGTGACAGCCATGTCGCCAAGGTGAACCACCCGAGCCTGCCTGAGCACCCCGATCATGAGCTCTATCAGAAGTACTTCCCCAACGGCGGCGCTTCGATCTTCACCTTTGAGATTAAGGGTGGCCAGGAGGCAGCTTGGAAGTTCATCGATCATCTGCAGGTGTTCTCGCTGCTCGCCAACGTGGCCGACGTCAAGTCGCTCGTCGTGCACCCGGCTACCACCACGCACTCCCAGCTCTCTGCCGAGGAGCTCGCCGAGCAGAACATCACGCCCTCCACGATCCGTCTTTCCATCGGTACCGAGAACGCCGAGGACATCATTTGGGATCTGAAGCAGGCCTTCGCCGCGCTGGACGAGTAAGGCGACTTGTGCAAGGACCCCTTGCGACTCGATAGGTATAACTGCATAAAATGCCTGCTCAAGGCGCCTGTGCGAACAATGGTTGCATAGGCGTCTTTTTTGCATAGAGAGGGCGCAAAAACAGGGTTTTTGACACGCTTTATGCATTCGAGTTGTGGAAAACTCCTGTTGAGAGGATGTGAGTTTTACGCAATTGACGTGCGCCTTTTGAGTAAAACCGCAGGTCGCGATTTGCTCAGGGTACTATGCAGCGCGATCGAATCACGCGCAGCTTAAACGCAGCAAAAACTCACTACGGAGGTTTCCAGCTACATGAGGATCGATTCACGAAAACCGAAGGCCGCCGCCCTTTCTGCCACGCTGGCCGTGGCGCTTTTGGTGGGTGCCGGCGTAACCGAGGCCCATGCGGCGACGCTGCCCGACGTGGTTGGGTCCACGCCCTCCGAGGCGACGCTGATGCAGCCCGTCGACTATCGCGGCGACGGCTTTGGCTCCATGCAGGAGTGGAATGCCTCTATGGGGGCCAAGCGCGATTCCCTGGAGGTCCGCGCCCAGATCATCATGAACATGTACGGCGACTATGCCACCGATGACGAGCGCGCTGTGTTGCAGGGTTGCATCGACGACGCGGGTAGCCTGTTGACGATGGGGGAGGTCGACGCCAAGTCGACCGAGCTCGACGAGCTTCGCTCTACGCTTGAGGATGCCAAGCGCGAGGCGCTCGAGGCTGCCGCGGCCAAAGCCGAGGCTGCTGAGGCCGTTCAGGCTTCGTATTACAATGCCGGCTCCGGCTCGTCTTACGCGTCTGCTGCGTATTACGCGAACGGCTCGGGCCTGACGCGTTCGAGCGGCGTCAATAACTATAATGGCCGCCGCGAGACTTATTACAGCAGCAACGTGTTGTATCACCACCGCACGGGCGAATGGACGCAGGATTCCGAGGGCTTTTGGCGCGATTCTGATGGTTACTACGTCGTGGCCGCGGGCGATAAGGCTCAGGGTTCCACGTTTACCGGTTCCAAGGGCGAGTGCAAGGTCTATGACTCCGGCTGCGCAGCCGGAACCACCGACTACTACACTGGCTGGTAGTTTTTCTGCATCACGGATATTTGGCGGACGGGCGTCTATACCGAGCTTTAGGGCAACGTAAGGACGCCCGTTCTATGTATGCGTTTGAGTTAACAGAGCGCTTACCGTGGCAGTACGCCGCGCATATGGGCACGGGGCACACTAAGTCACGAGAAACAAAGTCTTTCTCGTGGAGGAAGTGGTTCCATGAACGCTCGAGATGTCGCTATTGCCGTCGTTGCCCTTTTGATCGGATGCCTTGGTCCGACGGCGGCGCTAACTGCCGGCTTGCAGTCCGATACGGGCGCCGCTCCTGTGATTGTGGGCGCCTTGATTGCAGCGGCGCTGCTGGGAAGCGCCGGCGTGCTGCTTTGCCGCGATGACGAGGACGAGGTTCCGGAATCGCAAAATAAGCCTCAGTTTTAGCCTCGAGCTAAATGCAACAGGCCTTCGCGAATGACGGAATCCTCGCGAAGGCCTGTCTGCTTGTATTGCGCACATCGCGATGCGGCCGAGGCTACCAGCTGCTTTCTATTTCGCGAATCCTCTGGTAGAGCCAATCGTTTTGCGGCACTTGGATATCGTGTTTGGTAGCTAGGCGGCAAATGGTGCCAGCGAACTCCTCGACTTCGGTTTTTCGTTGTGCGATGCGGTCCTGCGCCATCGAGGGCATACCGACGGGGTCGATTCCCTCGATGAGGTGCACCATCTGCGTCAGGTCTGCCTCGGTCAGCTCAATGCCCTCGGCGTTGGCGACCGCAAGCGTTTCGCGCATGGCGGAAACAAAGCAGCGACGCTGCTCGGAGCCCGGCTCCGTGGCGCTTCCGTAGGTCCCGCCGTAGGCCATACAGGTCTGGCTGATGCCGTCGTTGAGCATGAGTTTGGCCCACATGCGGTGCGCAATGTCGCTCTCGACGGTATGGGCGATGCCGCAGCGTGTGTAGAGCTCGTCGATGGCGCTGACGGTTGCGGGCTCGGTGCCTGCTGCCGCGCCAAAGCGAATCTCGCCCGCATTGGTAAAGGTGAGCGCGCCGTCGAGGAACACGGCATCCATGCCCTGGCAAATACCAAGAACGGTATGCTTCCAGCCAAAGCGCTCGGCAATCTTTTGCTCGCTCGTAATGCCGTTGCACAGCGAGGCGATGAGCGTGTTGGGCCCCACGACGCGCTCCATAGTCTTGAGCGCTTGGTTGAGTCCCGTCGTCTTGACCGTGAGAATGACCAGATCGGCGGGCGTTGCCTCACTGGCGCGGATGGACTTGAGCGCACGGGGCTTGCCGTTGACGGTGAGCGCATCGCCCACGTGACGCTCAAAACGGGCGTCATCCATAACGTATTCGACGGCGTCATTGCCGAGGGCCGTGGCAATCATGCTGCCGTAGAGCAGGTCGACGCCGCCCTTGCCGATAAAGGCGACCTTGTTGATCTGCATGTGAATCATCTCCCCACTAAAAGGCGCCCGCATGAGGGGCGCCTGGTGGATTGTATGCCGCTGGAGCATGTGGCGTGCACCGGAGGCGGAATTTAGAAGAACAAACTCATGGGAACTTATGCCGCGGGACAGACCGCAAAAACGCGCGCAGGGTATCCGACGCCATCGCGCACCTTGGGGAAGGTGCAGAAGATGACAGCGCCTGTGGCGGGAAGCTCGTCCAGATGGTCCATGACCTCGATCTGATAGCGGTCGACCGAGAGGATGTACTGCTCGCCGGGGTAGGGGGTAGGTGTCCTCACGCGTGGTCACGCTCTCCTCCTTTCATCGGACTTTTTGCTGATGTTAAAGCGGTGCCGTGACAGCTCGATTTCTGCTGCGTTACGATACGTTCTCGATTGCGATTCCAATGTGTTTCGATGGCGTGACCGTTGGGTTTCGCCTTGTCGGGGCGCTGATGGCGAAGGGAGGGTCCGTGCAATACCGCGTTGACCCCAAAAGCGGTAACCGAATATCTGCTCTGGGTCTGGGCTGCATGAGGTTTCCCGGTGCGCCGGGACATCCGGATGCGAAGACAGCCGATGCGATCATTTCCCGTGCGGTGGAGCAGGGGATTAATTATCTGGATACGGCCTATCTCTATCCCGGCAACGAGGCTTGCGTGGGCGCTTCGCTTGAGCGCCTAGGCCTACGCGACCAGGTTTTGCTCGCGACCAAGCTGCCACATGCTTCGTGCAAATGCGCGGAGGATTTCGATCGGTTCTTCGACGAGCAGCTGCGCCGTTTGCGGACTGACCATATCGACTACTACCTCATGCACAACATCACCTCGCCCGCCCAGTGGGAACGTGTGGTGGCGTTGGGCATCGAGGACTGGATCGCGCGTCAAAAGGCTGCGGGGCGCATTCGCCAGATTGGTTTTTCGTATCACGGCGGCGCGGCGGATTTTCTGATAATGCTTGACGCATATGACTGGGATTTTTGCCAGATCCAGTACAACTATGCCGGCGAGCGTTACCAAGCGGGAACGGCAGGACTCATGGCGGCTGCGGAGCGCGGGCTTGCGGTGTTTGTGATGGAGCCGCTGCTGGGCGGTCGTCTAGCGGGCAAACTGCCGCCGCGGGCACGCGCTGTGCTCGATGGCGCCCGTGACCCACATTTGCGCACTCCAGCCGCCTGGGGGCTTTCGTGGGTGTGGAACCATCCTCAGGTGACGATGCTGCTTTCGGGTATGACCGATACCGCGCAAGTGGATGAGAACGCGGCGTTGGCCGATCGGGCCCTGCCGGATTCGATGACAGTTGCTCAGCTCGGTGCCATCGCACGCGTGCTGAGGGAGTTTGAAAAATCGAATCGCGTTCCCTGCACGGGATGTGGCTATTGCATGCCGTGTCCTAAAGGCATCAATATCCCTGGGTGTTTTGCCGCCTACAACGCAAGCTATGCGCACAGCTGGTTTACGGGTCTATCGCAGTACTTTACGGCGAGCGCGGTGCGCACAAGCGAGCCCAAGTTGGTGAGCAATTGCGTCAAATGCGGCAAATGCGCACGTCACTGCCCGCAACACATCGATATCCCCGGGCGCTTGGACGACGTACGCCGCCGTTTTCAGCCTGGCCCCGTGACGGCGGTGTTTAAGGCCTTCGACAAAACGCGCTCCTCATGACCCTTTTATAACTTGCGGTGGAATAGTTCCTGTTTGCGGCAGAATAGGGGCCAAGCAGGAACTATTCCACCGCAACTGAAGGGGGCTGTCGTGGGCCATCGGGATTCATGTGATGATTTACGTGAGGTTCGTTGGGGCGTTTTGGGCGCTGGGAACATTTCGCATCGATTTGCAGCGTCGCTCAAGGAGGTGGACGGGGCACGGCTTGTGGCTGCCGCCGGTCGCACTCCTTCGCATGTTGAGGAGTTTTGCAGGGCGTTTTCGATTGATGCCGCGCACAGTTATGCCACGGCTGACGATAGCGGCGATGCGGCTTATGATGCGTTGATTGCCGACCCCGATGTCGACGTAATCTACTTGGCTCTTCCACATGGCATGCATGCGCATTGGGTCTGTCGGGCACTGCGCGCGGGAAAGGCCGTGCTGTGCGAAAAGCCGGCCGTTTTGAATGAAGAAGAGGCTCTCTCGATTGCCTCCACCTCTCGCGAGCACGGCGTGCTGTTTATGGAGGCGATGAAAAATCGGTTTTGTCCGATGCGTACTCGCGTGAAGGGCTTGCTTGCGTCGGGCGAGCTCGGCCGTATCGTCTCGATTGAAAGCGTGCAAAAACTCGATTATGGTGAGCCCCCTTCGAGTTATCTGCTCGACCCGTTGCAGGGTGGCTGTCTATATGACATGGGCTGCTATGCGGTCGGGTGGTTTGAGGATCTACTTGCGGGCGCGTGCGATGTTTCGTCTCGTGAAGTTCGCTGGCGTGACGTATCGGGCGGCCGCGTGGATTGGGCCGATGAGATCCATATGAGTGTCGGCGGCATACCCATTCATATGGTGTGCGACGGCAAAGCAGCATATGAAAGCCGCTTAACGATTGCCTGCGAGCGGGGTTCGTTGGAAATCGAGCGCCTCCATCGCCCCGAGCTCGCCCATGTGAAGTACTCCGACGGACGAATGCTCGAAATAAATGCCCCGTTTGAGGTCGATGATTTCTACGGCGAAATCCGGCATGCGACCCAGCTCATCCGGGCGGGGAAACTCAAGAGTCCCGTCATGCCCCTAGCCGCCACACAGCGCTGTGCGCGCATCATCGATGCAATCCGTCTAGCCCTCTAGGACCTGGCGCTGACGCGTGAGGGATCATGACGCCCGCGCCCGTAGCCGTAGTGCTTGGTGGCCCGCATCTCTGATGCCCCTTTTATAACTTGTGGTGAAATAGTTCCTGTTTGCGGCAGAATAGGGCATCGACAGGAACTATTTCACCGCAACTGATGAGGGGGAGCTGGAGATGCTGACGATCGGGTGTCATCTTTCGACGACGAAGGGCTATCGGGCAATGGGGGAGACGGCGCTGTCCATTGGCGCCAATACCTTTGCATTCTTTACGCGCAACCCGCGCGGCGGCAAGGCGAAAGACCTTGACATGGATGACGTGGCGGCCCTGCGCGAGCTTATGGAGCAAAACGACTTTGGCCCGCTCGTGGCTCATGCCCCGTATACCTATAACCCCTGCTCGGCCAAAGAGCGGGCGCGCGAGTTTGCCCTGGAGGCCATGGCAGAGGACCTGCGTCGCATGGAAGCGCTGCCCGGCAACTACTACAACTTCCATCCCGGTGCGCATGTGGGGCAGGGCTCCGACGCCGGCATTCAGATGATCGTCGACACCCTGTGTCAGGTGATGTTTGAGGGCCAGCAGACGACGGTGCTGCTCGAGACCATGGCCGGCAAGGGCACCGAGGTTGGCCGCAGCTTTGAGGAACTGGCGCTCATTATTGAGGGCGTTGCCGACAGGCGTCCCGAGCTGTCGGCCAAGTTGGGCGTTTGCCTGGACACCTGCCATGTGAATGACGCCGGCTATGACATCGTCCACGATCTTGACGGTGTGCTCGACGAGTTCGACCGCGTGGTGGGTATCGACCGCTTGCATGCCGTACATATCAACGATTCGAAGAACCCTTGCGGCGCCCATAAGGATCGCCACGAGTGCATCGGCAAGGGCTACCTGGGTAGTGAAGAGTTTGGCGGCGGTATGCAGGTTATGCAGAATATTGTATCGAATGGTCGCTTGCGTTCGCTGCCGTTTATTTTGGAGACACCGAACGAACTTGCAGGTTATGCAGCTGAAATTAGACTATTAAGGTCATTGCAGCAGTAATGACTGTCATAAAGTGGAGTGCTCCATTCACGTTATGGGTTTGTTTCAATCAGTTTTCTAATTGCAGATTCGCACTTACGGGTGCATAATAGCCAACAGTTTTTGCAGACCTCTGAATCAAACGGGGTCACCGGAAGGAGACTGATTATGAAGCTCAAGAAGCTTGGCGCATTTGCCGCCACGGGTGCCATGGCGCTCGCCCTCGCACTGACGGGCTGCGGCTCGTCCAACGCCACCTCTGGTTCTGATGCCGGCTCCAGCAGCTCTGACGACGCTAAGGTCGAGAAGGTCGACGGCTCCAAGGAGTACGCGCTCGTCAAGGACGGTACGCTGACCGTCGGCACCTCTGCCGAGTACGCTCCGTTTGAGTACAAGGATGACAACGGCGATTATCAAGGCTTTGACCTTGAGCTCATCAAGGCTATCGGCGACAAGCTGGGCCTGGATGTCGAGTACGTCAACAACGACTTCGACACGCTCGTCCCCGGCGTCGCTTCGGGCGCCAAGTATGACGTTTCCATCGCGGCTATCACCGACACGCCCGAGCGTGAGAAGGAAGTCACTTTCTCCGATTCCTACTACATGGACGATCAGGCTATCGTGACCAAGGTCGATAACACCGACATCACGGCCGACAACTACAGCGAGAAGCTCAACAATGCTGACGCCACGATCATCGTCCAGTCTGGTTCGACCGCCGAGGCCTTTGCCCAGGAGAACTTCCCCAAGGCCAAGATCGTCCCCTACAAGGACGCTACCGAGTGCTTCAGCGCCCTGCAGTCCGATAAGGGCGACGCCGTAGTCACCAACCGCTCCGTTGCCAGCCAGCTGACCGCCGAGCAGTTCAACACCTGTCAGACCATCAAGCAGATCAGCACCGGCGAGGAGTACGCCATCGCCATCAACCAGGGCAACACCAAGCTCAAGGACGACATCAACCAGGCTATCAAGGACCTGACCGATGACGGTACCGTCGACGCCCTCATGGCTAAGTACAACATCAAGTAAAATAACTACTTGATTGCGCGCGGGCCCTTTCCGTTTTGCGGAGAGGGCCTTTGTGCTTCTCTTGACGGAGAGCGTTTCCGTCTCGTTTTGCCGGCAACTTCTACGATAGGAGCCACCTTGTCTCGATTGAATGAAGGGGCCGCGGAGCAGCGTTTTCCACTGCCCGCCTTGCTCCAAAAGCTAGCCTGCGTCATGGCCGTGGCGCTCGCGCTGGTGTGCGCGGGGGCATATGCGCCCACGACCGCCCAGGCGCTTGAGACCGCAAAGATTACCGCCCGACCCAATACCGGTTCGGGCAGCGACGTGGTCGGTGGCACCGAGACCCGCATCACCTGGGAGGTCCAGGCCGATGCCGACGAGGAACTGAGCGGTCTTTCGCTGACGTTTGCCGATGGCACGACCTTTGGTACCGATGACACGCGATTGACGATGCTCTCGGGCGAGGACCTCATGGATCGTACGCCCATGAAGCCCACGTGCAAGGCTGACGGCCAGACGCTCAAGATTGACTTTGGCGAGACGGCGCCTGCCGGCGGCTATTTCCGTGTCGAGGTCTACGGCGTGACCTTCCCCGTCGAGGGCGGCGACGAGGCCTTTAGCGGCACCTACACTTTGGCCGATGGTTCGACCAAGAAGATCTCCAAGATTCCGTCGGTGGAGATCAAGGGCGTGACGGCATTCGATAACTTCCTGGCCGACCTTAAGGAGCAGCCGTGGGTCGAGGCATGGAATTCCAACATGTTCCTTCGCCTGTTCCTGAACCCGGTCATTTTGGTCCAGAGTCTGCCGATCGTCTTCAAAGGCTTCCTCATGTCGCTCTCGATCGTGCTCGTGGCGTTTCCGTTGGCCATTCCCTTTGGCTTTGCCTTGTCGCTCATGCGCATCTCCAAGTCGCGCATCCTGCGCTGCCTTGCCGGCATCTATGTGAATATCATCCGTGGTACGCCGGCGTTCCTGCAGATCTACATCGCGTTCTTTGGCCTTCCGCTGGCCGGCGTCAAGGTTGACGACTATGTGCTGGGCGTCATCGTCATGGCCATGAACTCGTCTGCGTACCTGTGCGAGATTTTCCGTGCCGGTATTCAGTCGATTCCCAAGGGCCAGAACGAGGCCGCTCGCTCGCTGGGCATGAACGCGTTCCAGACGCTGCTCTATGTCATGATTCCGCAGACGTTCCGTAATGTCCTGCCTACGCTGACCAGCGAGTTCATCCTGCTTTACAAGGATACGTCGCTGCTTGCCGCCGTGGGTGTGGTCGAGATCGTCATGAACGCCCGTACCATCGTGGCCACGACGGGCTCCATCACGCCGTATGTGGTTGCCGCCCTGTTCTACCTGGTCATTACCCTGCCGCTTGCGCGCTTGGTGAGCGGTCTTGAGGCGAGACTTCTGGGGACGGCCGAAACCAAAAAGAAGCGTCCCGCCAAGAGCGCCGGACAGGTTGTCGCGACGCCTGCCGATCACATCGCCGGTCTGTAAGGAGGTCCTATCATGAGCGAAACCAATAACTCGAACGAGGTCGTCGTCAGCATCAAGAACCTCCAGAAGGCCTTTGGCGACAACGTGGTCCTGCGCGATATCGATCTGGATGTGCATAAGGGCGAGGTCGTTGTGGTCTTGGGCCCCTCGGGCTCGGGCAAGTCGACGATGCTTCGCTGCATCAATCGTCTGGAGCATCCCACGAGCGGCTCGATTATCGTCGAGGGTGTGGACGTGTGCGCCAAGGGCGTCGACCTTAACAAGGTGCGCACGCATCTGGGTATGGTGTTCCAGCAGTTCAATTTGTTCCCGCACCTCTCAGTCAAAAAGAACGTCATGCTCGCGCAGCAGAAGGTGCTCAAGCGCAGCAAGGAAGAGGCCGAGAAGATCGCCGTCGAGGAGCTGACCAAGGTCGGTCTTGCCGAGCGTATCGACTTTATGCCGAGTCAGCTTTCGGGCGGCCAGCAGCAGCGCGTTGCCATCGCCCGCGCCCTGTCGATGAACCCGCACGTCATGCTCTTTGACGAGGCTACCTCGGCGCTCGACCCTGAGCTCGTGCGCGACGTCTTGGGCGTCATGCGCGACCTGGCACGCGATGGCATGACCATGATCGTCGTGACGCACGAGATGGGCTTTGCCCGCGACGTCGCCGACCGCGTCGTCTTTATGGACGGTGGCGTTATCGTGGAAGAGGGTACGCCGAGTGAGGTCTTCGACCATCCCAAGAGCGAGCGCACCAAGGCGTTTTTGGGCAATATCTCGTAGCCGGTTGATGTAACTGCCGTTACAAAAGAGCGGGGCTGGACTTGAATCCAGCCCCGCTCTTTTGTAGGGATGGGGATGCGCTTTGATGCAGGCTCTCTTGGAGGCCCTGGGTTCGTTACGCGAGCTCGGCTCCGAGGGCCTTGCAAACGGTCTCGCCCTCGTCGTCGGGGGCGTCGTAACAGATGACGGAGTCGACCACGTTGACGCCTGCCTCGTCGGCGTCGGCCTTCCAGTTGTCCATCCACTCGCCCTCGGCCCACGAATAGGAGCCAAAGAGGGCGACCTTCTTGTCGCCGAGAGTCTCCTTGACCTCGTCCCACATCGGCTGGAACTCATCGTACTCGAGTTCCTCGGAGCCCATGGCGGGGCAGCCGAAGGCAATGGCGTCATAGCTGGCGGCCTTGTCTGCGGAGAAGTCGGCGCAGGAGATGACCTCTGCCTCGGCGCCGGCACCGGTTGCGCCCTCGGCAACGAAGTTTGCCATGGCCTCGGTGTTGCCTGTACCGCTCCAGTAGACGACGGCGATCTTGCTCATATGTTTTCCTTTCGGTTGTGCGGCGTGCGGCCGCGTTTTGTATGCTCTATCGGGTTGCCTGGACAAGTTGTCCCAGGGTGCAGCCCTGTTGATAGATGTAGGTAAGGTATTGCGTGCATGCGCGATAGGAATCGAAGGTCGTGAGCGCCTGCTCAACGTTTGTGTATACCTTCCATGCGCCAAAGACCTTATAGTTTTCGCCGTGCTGGACGATAAACTGATGGACATCTTCGTAGGGATAGCCCAAAAAAATAGCCAATTTCGTGGGGGAACTCGCATATGCACCCCGTATCGCAGTGTCTATTTCGCGCGAGTGCGCAGACGCTGCCGTCATAGGCGCTTTCTGCGGCATTGCTGCTTGCCAGCGTGATGCGCGCGGCGAGATGCACCAGGGATGCGGGCAGGTTGTGGACATCGTAACCTTCGGCGGCTAGCGCCGTCGTGGCACGGGGGTCGGAGAGGTATCGCATGAGGTCCGCAGGGCGGTACACATAGATGAGCGCTCCGCAGGGGCGCCAGACCAAAACGCTCATATGGATCCCGAGTGGCTGGAGCTCGCGGTTGCATTGGGTTATGACGGCGAGCAGGCGAGAGCGTCGCTCTTCGATATGGGCGGCGCTGGGTTTTCCGTTTTGGTTGGCGTAAACGCCGGGATAGGTAAAGAGCGAAGCCGGCTTGATACCTGCGAGCGTAGGGGAGCAGTTGCGCACGACAGCCGTTTGGTATGTTGGGATGTCAATGGTTCGAGTCACGATGCTCCTTTCGGGTCCTCAGTTGTTAGCCTAGGAAAACTTATACACGAAAGTAAGCCATGGTCAACAAAAAAGTTTGAAGAGGGAAACTAATTGACCGAACGGACACGATTTTGGGTTAAGATGGGGACACCCCATGGGGGTATCTAGATAGTGCTACTTGAAAGGGGAACGCATGAGCGACTTGCTCAACCCTGCGAATCTCATCGTGTTGGCCGTCATTGCCGTCGGCATGTTTTTTGGACTGCGTCGCATTGTCGCTTCGACACACGGAAAGAGCTGCTGCAGCGATGGCGCGAGCGGTAAGAAGGCCAAAAAGGTTGTTGTGGTGGATACCGATGCATCGCACTATCCCTATAGCGATGAGCTGCTCATCGGCGGCATGAGCTGTGACGGCTGCGCTCAGAACGTAGCCAATGCTCTCAATGCGCTGGATGGCGTGTGGGCAACGGTGACGTATGCGGACCACACAGCGCGCGTGCGCTCCAAGCGGCCGATCGATCGCGGTGTCCTTGAGGCTGCCGTGAGAGATGCGGGTTACTACGTCATGACGCTGTAGGCCTTGCCTTGGATGCGCGTCCTTGCCTAGGGTCGTCCGCGTAGCTCGATGTCCTGGATGTCGTCGAAGTCGATGGCGATATCTTTGAGCTTGAGGAGTTTGAAAGCAGGGAGCGCCTCGTCGAGGATGCCGGTGCGGCTGCGATAGCCGTATGCATCGTAATAGGTGACACGAACCAAGTCGCCGCGCTTGAGGCCCTCGAGCTTTTTCGAAAGTTCGAGGGCTTTTTCTTCTGTGAGTTCGCATTTTGGCTCGGCGGTGATCTCTTGTTTACGCACGAGCTCGTAGTATCCCGTGAGGGCGGCAAAGGGCATAAACTGCGCGGCACGGCCGGCACGGACGGTGCCGTTGGCGGTGAGCTTTGGGTCGGCGGAGCGACGTCTTCCCTCGGGGTCCGCTAGGCGTTCAAAAGGTGTCGGTGGCCGCATCGGCTGTTGTTGGGACTTAGGCACGATGTCCTCCTACCTGATC
>JBKTBE010000127.1:0-2114 GCA_046883645.1 Collinsella sp.
ACCGTCGGCGTCGTCATGCCGGGCAACTAACGCTCCCTGATCGACCACGTGGGCTCGGGCAAGGACTGGGGTCTGGACCGCAAGAAGGGCGGCATGTTCCTGGTTCCCGGCAACGCGTACGGCACCACCAAGGGCGGCATGCGCTTCCTGCTGCGCGACATCATCTCCAACAAGACGTTGTTCCAGCGCTCGGACAAGCCCTACGTT
Source organism: Collinsella sp. (assembly GCA_046883645.1). Taxonomy (GTDB): domain Bacteria; phylum Actinomycetota; class Coriobacteriia; order Coriobacteriales; family Coriobacteriaceae; genus Collinsella. Next base: position 208 of record JBKTBE010000127.1, read on the forward strand.
GTGATGATGGGCACCAACATCATCTTTAACATGGACCTCAACACCATCATCGAAGCCCACGAGAACTCCGGCGCCCAGATGACCGTCGTGTACTGCAAGGCCACGCGCAACGTCGATGACGAGACCAAGCTGCAGATCAACGAGAACGGCCGCCTGACGGGCGTGAGCGCCGGCGTCGTGTACGGCGACAACGCGTCCATGGACTGCTGCATCGTCAACCGCGAGACCCTGCTCGAGATTATCGACCACTACCAGGCCGCCGACTATCTGGACATGCTCGAGGCACTCCAGGGCGACTTTGGCAACATCGACGTGTGCAGCTACGAGTACAAGGGCGAGGTCGTGGGCGTGTTTAGCGAGAAGTCGCTGTATCGCCGCAGCATGGACCTGCTCGACCAGACCGTGGCCGACCAGCTCTTCGATCCCGAGCGCCCGATCCTGACCAAGGCGCACGACGTGCCGCCTTCGCGCTACGCGACCGGCAGCCATGCGTGCAACTCGATCATCTCGGCCGGCTGCATCATCAAGGGCACCGTGCGCAACTCGATTCTGTCGCGCGGCGTTGTGGTTGAGGAAGGCGCCTCGGTGACTAACTCGATCATCAACCAGAGCTGCGTCATCAAGAGCGGCGCCCGCGTTGAGAACGCCATTCTGGACAAGAACAACGTGGTTCCCATCAACACCGAGCTTCGCGGCACGCCCGAGAATATCTTGGTGCTGGGCAAGGCTCCGTTAACTTCCGATACCACCATCGCTCGTTAACATTGGTGTCGCATAATCGCACGTAAACTGAAGAATAGCCGCCCGGTTAGCGCCTGGCGGCTATTCTCGAATTGCAACATGGGAGACAATATGGCAGAAACCAGCAAAAAGATGCAGATCGTGTTTGCCTCGGCCGAGTGCGCACCGTTTGTTAAGACCGGTGGCCTGGGTGACGTGGCGGGCTCGCTGCCTGCGGCGCTCGTGCGCGCCGGCGCCGAAGTCATCGTGATGGTGCCCAAGTACGCCACCATCAAGGACGAGTACAAGGCGCAGATGGAGCACTTTACCGACTTTTATGTGAGCCTGGGATGGCGCAACGAGTACTGCGGGCTGGAGAAGCTCGAGCACGACGGCGTCACCTATATGTTTATCGACAACGAGCGCTACTTTGCGCGCGACTATCCGTACGGCTTCTTTGACGACGGCGAGCGCTTTGCGTTCTTCTCCAAGGCCATCACCGAGAGTCTGCAGCACCTGCCGGCCGGCTTTGAGTGCGACATCCTGCACTGCAACGACTGGCAGACGGCGCTGGCACCCGTGTTCCTGCGCGAGTTCTACCAGGGCCTACCGCTGTACGACCGTGTGAAGACCGTGTTCTCGATCCACAACGTGGCGTTCCAGGGCCAGTTTAGCGACACCGTGTTGGAGGACATCCTGGGTGTGGCGCACATTCCGGCGGCCGCCTCGCAGCTACGCTGCGACGCCTGCAGCGTCAACTACATGCTGGGCGCGCTGCGCTATGCCGACGCCATCACCACGGTAAGCCCCACCTATGCAAACGAGATCCAGACGCCCGAGTTTGGCGAGGGCCTGGACGGCGTGCTGCGCGAGCGCTCTTACGCGCTGCAGGGCATTTTGAATGGCATTGACGTGGCGGGCTTTGACCCGGCGACCGACAAGCGCATTGCCGCTAACTACACGGTTGAGGACCGCTCCGGCAAGGCCGTCTGCAAGGCCAAGCTGCAGGAAGAGCTGGGGCTCGAGGTGCGCGACGACCGTCCGCTTATGGTGATGGTCACGCGTCTGACGCGTCAGAAGGGCATGGACCTGGTCATGTACGCGCTTGACCGCATTCTGGCCGGCGGCGTACAGGTGGCGGTACTGGGCACCGGCGACCGCGACTACGAGGACGGTCTGCGCTACTT